>CBCSOX010000001.1:0-62912 GCA_965141735.1 uncultured Oscillospiraceae bacterium
GGGTCAGGAGTGATGGTTTTGTCGGTGGTTCCCGGGGTGGCGGGCTTGGACTGTGAGGGGAGCTTGCCCTCCATGGTGCCGGTGACGCCGAAGATATTGACCCCTTTTTTCACATTGGCGGCGGTGAGGTCGGTGTCCCCGTAAACAGTGACGCTCGAAATGGATTTTCCGGGGTTGGGGCTGATGGTCTGCTGGGTCGCCTTTGGGGTGACATAGCGCGGTTCGCCGGGCAGCGCGGGGGAGAGGGAACCGGTGACGTCAAAGATCTTCACTCCGCTGCGGACGTTGGCCGGAAGCAGGGTGGAGGAACCGGCGACGCTGACGCTGCTGAACACCTCGCCGGGGTTGGGTTCGACCAGCTGCTCGGCGGCGGTCGGGGTGATGACCGCCTGGGTCTCCGGCTTGCCCGCGGCAGCGGAACCGGTCACGCCGAAGATGCTTTTTCCAGTGCGGATGTTGGAGGAGACGAGGTTTGCGTCCCCCTTGACGGTCACGGAGGACAGGGCGTAGCCCGGGTCGGCGGACACCGTCTTGTCGGCGGTGCCGGGGACAACCGGGGGCTTGGTCTGTGAGGGGAGCTTGCCCTCCATGGTGCCGGTGACGCCGAAGATGTTGACCCCCTTTTTGACATTCGCTGCGGTCAGGTCGCTGTCGCCTGCAACGGTAAATTCGGAGAACACCTTGCCGGACGGCGGCCGGACGGTGCCCCCCGCCGCTGTTGGGGTGAAGGAGCCGGGCACCTCCGGCTTGGCGGGCTGCGCGGTCCCGGTGGTGAGCCCGGCAGAGGTCACCGCTTTTTTGCCCAAGAGGATGTCGTCCGCCGTCGCCGTCGCGCTGTTGACCGCCTGGTTGATGGAATCGACGGCCGCGTCGATTTCCGCCCCGGTGTGGGACAGGTTGTAGTTGCTCATCTGCAAGCCTCCTTTAGCTGTTGAGCGAGATCCACGCCGAAAAAAGCGCGTCGATCTCCTGTTCCCGCCAGCGGCTCTGATACGCCGTTTGGCTGGGAACCGTGTTGTAAACAAATAGATTGGCGCCTCCTCTGTCCGCGAGGTCGTTGCCGGCAGAGCCGCGCCAGGGGATGTAGGATTCGGTCAGCTCCGCCAGGCGGACGCTGAGGGTGAAGCTTCCCCCCGCGGTCACCGGGTTGGGGGAGAGCTGCACCGATTGGATTTGTAAAGACATAGAAACACCTCGTTTGCCCCGCCGCGCTACTGCGCGACGACCAGGCCGATGTTGGTTTTGAGAGTTTCCCCTCCGATGGTATAGGAAAGCTTCAGGGTATAGGACCCGATGTTTTTCGGCTGCAGCTGAGCGCAGATGATGTGGTTCGGCTCCAGGGTGCAGGTCCCTTCTTTTTCGGTTGTGTTTCCAAACAGCAGCTGGTAGCTGGGGTTGGAAATCGTGAAATCCTCGTTCAGGCTGCTGGTGATCTGCACCCGCACCTTTTTGTTTTCGCCTAAAATAAAGTTTGTTTTATACACATTGGCACCTCCTCATGATGGTGGCCTGATAGACAGGCTCGAGTAAATTGCAATGATAGTTTTGGAACGCCTCCGCCTTCCAGCCGGGCAGCCTTTTGGCGCACAGCGCGTCGGTGCGCACCGGCAGGCCGGAGAGCGCCACGGTGAAGGAGCGCGACTGGACCGCGGAGCGGTTGCCGTCGTTGTCCGACACCGCGAGGGTGGTTGTAAAACTCCCCGGATCCAACTTGGCGGGCGGGACGTAGGTGAGGTCCCAGCCGCCCGCGACGGGGGAAAGAGTCAGCCCGGGACTGCCCTGGGCGATCGGGGTTCCCCCAAAGGAAAACGAGAGGGAATTCAGGTCAATGCCCGAATTGTCATCCCGCAGCCGCGCGGTGACCGCCGGGCGGGAAGTCGTGAGCGTTGCGCCGGCCGCAGGGGCCGTGAACACGGCGGCGGGCTTTGCCGTCTCGCGCACCACCAGGCGAAGGGATTCCCCCAGCCCCGGCGTTGCGTCGTCCGCCGCCGCGGTTTCCCCCCGGTCGGTGCGGGCTGAGAGTTCAATTGGATAGTAGCCTCCCGCAAGCGGAAAGCTTGAACCTGAGGGTGCGGGACCTGTGTATTGGTACAATCCGGTCTGGGCATTGGGGGTGAGGGCGTATCGTTTGCCGCAAATGACAACCGTTGCTTGCTGAATGGCCATGTAAAAACCTCCTTACTGGCCGGAGGACTGCGGTGCGGCTGCGTCGAGCCGTCCTTTGAATGCAGTCACCTGCGTCGTGAGCGATTCGATTTGTTCCTGCTGCTCCTGAATCGCTTTCCAGAGCACGCTGATCAGGTCATTGAGGCAGAGCTCCGGTCCCTGGCCCTCCTCGCCATCCGCCGGCATCGGCTGGTTCAGAGTGAGTCCAATCCGGCCTGTGGAAGCGCTCTGGACAGCCGGCCCGTCGTCTTCAATCGGGACTTCATCGTATTCGTAGACGGTTCCCTGGGCGATGACCGACAAGGCGGAGCCGCTGTAGGCGCGCTGACTGGACTTGAGGATGTGGGAATCCCCGATCCAGTATTCCTTGGCGTGCACCGGGGTAAAATACTGGTTTCTTGTCGAAACCACCCGCACACCCGCGTTGGTTGTCAGAAGGATTTCCTTGATGCCGCGGATTGCCAGGTTGTCCACATCGGTTTTGTACAGCAGAATCCCTCCTGTTTCAGAGGGAATTTCAAGCTGGTTTGACTCGAGCTTGCCCGCGCACACCAGCCCGTCGTGGTAGATGCGCACATTGGAAGTGCCGATGGTCGAGCTGGTGCCGCCCGCCCAGAAGGCGATGTTGGCGTGCTGAGGGGTGGCGCACATGCCGGTGCGCCCGTCCTGCCCGATAAATCCCATGCCCGTCAGATCCCAGCCGGCAAGGTTGCCGCTGGTTGATTCGATATGACCGCTCATATAGAGGTTGCCATCCTGCAGCGAGAGCTGCCCGTTGTTGAAGCTGAAGCTGCCGTTGTCCATATCAATCCAGGTCTTTCCGCTTCCGGCTGAAATCCTGCCCGACCGGATCCGGTCCGCGTTCAGCGTCCCCGAGGTGATCCGGTCGGCGACAATTTCGTCCTCTTTGGTCATCGCCATGGTGTATCTTCCGTTGTAACCGCTCTTGCTGTGCCCGAGGCCGTCAATGTTCCAACGCCAGATGTTCTGCGCGGTTTTGTAGTCCTTCTGGTCAGCGATGATGATTTCGTTTTTATCCCCTTCCGTCACAAAGGTGATGTAGCTGTCCTCCAAATCGGTGATCAGCCCGGTTGCGCGTTCAATCGCCTGCTCCAGGCTTGATTTGGTGGCGTCGATTTCCTCCTGCACCTGAGAGTGAACCGAGTCGATCGACCCCTTGATCGTCTTTTTGACGTTGGAGAGGGTGACGACGTTGCTCATCGGGTCGAGGGGATACTCTTTGTATTCAACAACTTGGTGGTCAACCCGGGTTTTGCGGACTCGGTCAATCAGGGTCACCACCGAGAAAATGTTGATTTTCAGCGACTGGTAGTCGCTGTTGAGACGGGCGAGGTCAATCACCCTGCACTCGTAGCTGCGCACTGGAACGGCGAGCTGCTGCAGCTGTTTTTCTGCCGCTTCCTTGAGTTCCTGGGCGGATTCGATGCCGGTGTCTTTCCAGACTGCGCTCACGATTTCATCCGAATAGCTGTTGTTGTCGAGATAGGGTTTTCCGCTGTTGACCGATTCGATCGTCAGCCCGTCTTTGCCGTAAGCATACAGACGGGTGACGAACTGGTTGGTATCCCCCTTAAAGGAGACGGACTCCAGGTTGAGCTCATCGGTGAGGTACACCCCCTGTGCGGTCTGTTTGTGCGGCTCGATCACAGTCACCGATTTTTCCTTGTGGTTGAAGGCATAGCTGACGCTGTACAGCTCTTGACAGGAGGCGAGAACATCGTAATCGGTCATTTCCTCAAACTGAACTTCCTGTCTTTGTGTCACTGTTCCGGTTCCAACCGAATGCCAGCCGGTGCGCGCGCAGATATCGTCGAGAATATCGCCGAACACAACGGAGAGGCCGTTTTTGGAATAGGTTTTGTGGAACGTCTTTTTAAAGTCGTAAAGGTCGAGTTCACAGTCAATGGAAGCTGTTTCTGTGCGCTCGTTGATCGCTTTGACGATGAAAACTTGGTCTAAGTAACCGATCTTGCATTCCTCCCCGAGCAGCTGATACAGCTGGTGCTGGGGGGAGATGTCAAACGAGAGGGTGTCGTTCCCATCGTAGAGGCGGGTGATGCATAAATTTGAGACGCCCTCGAGCGGGTAACTCGGGACGCCGCCGCTGTAAAGAGTAATCAAAAAAACACCTCCTTTTACAAGTAAGACGGATAGAACGAGACGCTCACCGGAACCGACCCAGACAACAGAAGGGTGTTGACGCCTGGATCAAGCCGGGGGAAATCGATCAGGTTGGTGTTTTGGAAATGGTTGACCCCGTTGAGCGTTACCGTGCACGCTGTTCCGTCGATCACAAACTTCTGGTTCGCCTTGAGGTTGTTCACAGTGACCGAATTATCCTCTTTTCCGGAAAAGGTGAGTGTGAGCGAGGCGAGGTTCGCTGTGGGAGTGACCGTGACCACACAGCGGCTGGGAAGGTTCCCGGTGCAGAAAATTTCATGCCTGGTGCCCGAGGCGAACGACACTGTCTGCAGTTCCTTGTGCTGCACCGCGTCAAAGTTGTAGCTCACCTCCTGGTAGTTGGGCAGGATTTCCACCACCTCCGAGATGCTGGTCAGGATGCAGGTGTAGGTGAAGCCGTCGGGGAGCCAGAGCTCGCTTTTGGACTGCACCTCGCACGCGAAGGCGGAGATTTTAGCAATGGTGTCCTCCCGGTCCTCCCCCTCAAAGGTGATGGTCACGGTGAGGGGGCGCAGACCGATATCGGTGTGCAGCAGCACCGGGGCCAAACAGCCCGGCCCGCGCAGGTAGTCGTTGGTCACCGCCGAGCCCCCGAGGGAGTAACTCAGCAGTTTTCCACCGAATTCGGCTATTTTTTTGTTGTTGACTAGCATTACAAATTCCTCCATGCAAGTTCTTCGGACATGTAGTTCGCCGTCGCTACGGCGAACTCCCGCCCGTCAATGTTGAGGACTGTCTTGATCTTTCCGGACGCGGGGATGAGGCCGGTGTCCGCGCCCGCGGCAGAAGCGGAGGCTGCTGTGAGGGAACCGTTGGCGGTCACCCCAATCGCCGCGCTGAGGCGGCCCGCCTGCAGCTCGGTTTCCTGTTTCATTCGCGCATACAGATTGGAAAGGTTGTTTCCTTTGTCCAGATCAAACTGTTTGAGCACATTCTTGCTGATCTGGTCCGCCTGTTTGAGCAGGGTGCCTTCCTCGTCCGAAAGGCCGAGCTCCGCACCCTTCATGAGATATCGAAAAATCGAACGGGTTTTGCGAGAGGGGGAGTGCTCGTCAAACGCGCGTCGGTAGCGGTAGATGATGCCGGTCGCGGTTTCGTCCGCCTTGGCGAACAGGAGGGGCTGCGCCTTTTTCATCTCGTCGAGCATTGGACCCATTGCGCTTTGGAATGCGCTGCGGGATTCGGGCGGCATGTCGTCGAGGTTGAGCAGGAATCCGTCTTTAATATCTTTGGACTCGTCTGAAATCTTACCTCCGTAGAGCTCGGAGTCGGCGAGCATGGCCAGCCAGTTGCCCGCCATTCGGGCGGTTTCTTCATCCATGTTGCCCGCCATCTGGTCACCAATCGTTTTCATTTTGTCCGCATGGTTTCGATCAAGTTCTTCTTCTCTTTTATTCACATCTTTTAGATGTTCAAGATCTACTTCCCCAGATGCCAATGTACATTCATTGCGTTCATTGGCAAGTTGTTTTTTCTGCTGATTGTACCAGTATTCTTCGGAAATGGCCTCCTCGTTGAGCTCTCCGGCCTGTTCGAGGTGATTTTTGAGTTCCTCGTTTTGGTCGAGATAGCCCTGCGCGACAATTGAGAGGGTTTCGCCGCACTGGGCATTCGCTTCGTCAATTTTTTTCTGCTTCTGCTCCCGCATGGCCTCAACTTCCGACTCGTACCACGCCTGGGTGTATTCGTCGCTTTTGCCGATCATCTGCTGCTTGAGCAGCAGTTCCTCGGTGTACTGCTCCTCCGCCTTGGCGATGATTTGGTCCTTGGTCTGCTGGGCCGAGTTCATCACCTTTTTGGCGTACTCCTCGTATTCCATCGCTGACCCCTCGTGGACGGTGGCGAGCGTCTCCGCCTCAATCCGCACAGCGTCCGCATAGCTCTGCTCCATTTCAATTTCCTGCTGGTTGAGCTCCTGCATCCGCGCGAACTTCGCCTCGACAGAGGCGAGCTCCTCTTGGTTGAGGGTGTTGTGGGTATTCTTTGCGTTTTGGATGGTCTGGGTGATGGAGTTTTGGACTGCGTCCATCTCCTCCCCAAGGGAGGCGTAGGTATCGATCGAGAGGACGATGTTGGCGTTTACCCCCTCGAGCACGTTGCCCGCCGAGGCAATCGAGTTGTAAAAATCAGACGCAGCAGAGGCCGTCTGGGCATAGATGTTGCCCATCTCGGTAAACGGCGCCTGCATGTTGGCAGCCATTTCCTCCGCCCTTTTTTGTGAGTCCGCAGTGGCGAGGGAAAAAGCCCCGACCAGGCCGGTGATCGCGAGCCCCGCGATGCCTGCCGCCCCGCCAACGCTAAACAGCTGACCAATGGTGGCTGCCGCGTTGAAGGCGTTGCCCAGGTTGAACATGTTCTGGCCAAAGTTGTCCACCCCTTGCATCACCGTCTGCATCGAGCCGTCCATCTCTCCCATGGAGCCCTTGAATGCTTTCGTGAGGTTTTGGGTGCTCAGTCCGATTTTGTAGAAGGAATTGCCGAGTGTTCCGATCTGGTCGTTTAAACTGGCGACCTGTTCTGTGCCCTCAATATTGAGTTTGACATTGACGCTGGCCCCCAACTCGTTTTTAATTGCGGTTTCGATGGCTTCACCTATTTTATTAGAATTTTCTGCCATCATTTCACCTCCTAATGGATAGAAAAAAGCACGCCGCAGGCGTGCTTTGGGAATGTGTGAAAAACAAATGGACCGGACACAAGTCCGATCCATTTCTGGTATTTGTTTCAAATTTTGCTCCGGCTGGACAGGGGTCACATGGATACTGGGGGAGTTTTTGGTGTAGGATTTATTTGGGTCAGCTGCCTGAAACACAGGGCTGATCTCGGTGCCATCCAGCGTCGTATTTTTTTCATAGCCTTCCGTTCTGCTTACAGGATCGGTTTCTCTGAGTTCGGAAAGGATCTCTTCGCATTTTTTTCGGATAGTTTGGGCAAAAGTGTGCGCCGGGTGGCGCGGTTGATTTGATTCCAGGCATCCTCAGCGCCGGGCGCGGCCTCATCGGTGTACAAACTGTTGCTGACCATGAGAATTTTATCCCTGCCGCCGTCATTCATAATGGAAAAATTGCCCATAGAATCGGCGTAGTCGTATCTGTAGTCAACGATTTTTTCAACGACTCGTCCTGATCGGAAGCCTGGTCGAGATAAAGCGTATTGGAAACGGATGATACCTCCTGTGTGTCACTTTCTTCCAAAAAGGAGAAGAAACCACCGTCACTTGAATAACGAAAGTTTGCGGCAATCCTGAACGGATTGATTTCGCCGCCGAAATTGCCATTGTAGTTTGTGACAGAGAGCTCACCGATACGGTGGGATTCGTCCTCGACGAGCTGGTTGATGGTCTGCTTGAGTTTTTCGGATCCGTCAGCGGATAATTGCTGAGTATTGGCGCCGCAAGCGGTTAAAATCACTAGGAAAAAAGCAAATGCGAGTGCGCACACTGAAATTTTTTTCATATTGATCTCCTTCCTTTTCCGTTAATAGCCCATACAAACTGCGCCTTTTCATAGAGTATACCATAAAAGGATAACAGCTCAATAAACTTCATTTAGAGAATTACAGGGGGATTGGGCTGTGATGGGAAACGGCCGGGAGACCTAATTTCTAAACTTGGGAGGATATCCGTTCCTGTTGCTTTTATTCTGCAAAAAGAATGGACCGGATTTGCGTCCGGTCCATTCTCTATTAGAAACGCTGTTTTATTTGTCTGTCGGCTGAACGGGCATTACATTCAGTTTGATGGAATTTTCTGTGTAGGATTTATCCGGATCCGCCGCAGTAAACCGAAGGGTAATTGCGACGCCGTCGATCTCCTCGCTTTTTTTGTAGCCTTCGGTTCTGCTTGCGCTGTCGGTTTCCCCGAGCTCGGAGAGGACCTCCTCACATTTTTGTTCGGAGAGCTTGGGGAGCGCGGTGCGCAGGATGGAGCGGTTGGTCTCCTTCCAGGCGTTTTCAGCGTTCGGGGAAGCCTCGTCGGTAGATAGGTCACTGCTCATGGACAGCACCTTGTTTTCCCCGCCGTCCTCCATTATGGAAAAATGGCATGCGCCATCTGGATTGGAATAGGAATAGTAAACGGTTTTTTCCATGTTGGACAGAGCCTTTTCCCCTTCGTTTACACTGGCTTTGAGTTCACCTATTTTGTTTGAATCGGTTGGAATCCGCTCGTTGATCCGATCCCTGCACTCGCTGACGCTCAAGTTAAATCCAATCCACCCTGATTTAAATTTTGTGACCAGCCCTTTTTGGCCGCAGCCGGCAAAGGCGGCGATGAAGAAAATTGCGCACAGTGTGAGAGAAACAACCTTTTTCATTTTCAAAACCTCCAAAATTTGAATCTGTCAGAATGTATTGCTTTTGGGGTTGCTCAGAAGGCGCTTAAAAAGTTAAATTTTGCAAACTTTCTATTTGTTTTATACTGCATACCACAAAAATACAATTATGAAAATATCTGAACAAGAGGAATTTGAAGACAGTTGTTTCTCAACTGGCTGAAAACGGTTACAGCGGATGATGTGCCTGCCGGTGCGGGCCAAAACCGGGTGGTATTATTTAAACAAATCGCTGAGGTTTCCGCTTCCGAGCAGCACCTCTTCCAGAGCGCTCGCCTTTTTCTTGAGCAGCTTGGACTGCGGAATCTGGTAGAGCTTTTTCATGCTCCGGTAGAAGGAGCGCTGCTCGTCGCTCATGTTGCCGGTGATTTTGACCGAACGGTAGCCGATGATCTTGGAAATCTGGTTATCCTCCCGCAGCCCCTTGAACAGGGCGCGGAAGCACCACCAGTGGAGATTTACCGTCTGCAGGTCAATCCCGTACTGGTCCATAAATGCGGCGTAGATGTACTCGTGGTCAAAAGAGAAGGAATAGACCGGGCCCTGCTGCCCCTGCGCGGCAGACTGGCCAGTCTCGTCCGGCTCATCGCCGCCGCGGTAAAACCACAGCAGCTGTTCGAGCGCTTCGGCGGGGTCGGGCGGGATCTCGGGGTAATACAGGGAAAAAGCGCGGATCAGCTTCTCTTCGTCCCCGAGCGAATCGTCCTGCATCATGACCTCAAACTCAACCGAGGTGGCAAAGTCCCAATTGATGGGGTACTCCTCCCCGCAGACTTTTACCGTGTGAGGAGGCTGTTCGTACAAAAGGTTCATCAGCTGTCAAACCCTTCGCCGCGGCACTGCTCAATGAGCCTGACCATATTTTTTTGCTGTCGGTTGACCTCCAGCAAAATCTCCTCCGTTGCCGTGAGGCATTTGGTCAAGTTGGTTTCCTCCCCAAAGAGCTTCAGGGAGGTTCCCATTCCAAACAGGGTGTCGAAAAAGGAAAAAACTGCGCTGCACTGGGTGCGGATGCTGTCCGCCAGCCGGGTGTTTTCATCCGGCTGCGGGATGGAACGGAGAATGGAGAGCGCCTGTTCGTAGCGCTGCGCGGTATCTGCGTCATAGAGATCAAAATAGAGTTCTGTGCCATTGATTTTCATTGTCCGAGATCCTTTCCTGCGGGCCGCCGGCCCTTTTTTCAACGTTTACGCTTTGGGGGTGAAGACCTTTGTGGTGGTGTTGAAGCTGCCCGCGACAACGTCGCCCATGCCGATGAGGGAGCCGGTGCAGGCCATTTCCGCCTCGTTGTTCGGGAAGTCGGTGACTGCGACCGAGACGTGGAATTTTCTCGCCTCAAAGCTGTTTTCGCCGGTGGCTGCCTTGTCGAGGTCGACGATGACGTAATCGGTCTCAGCGTCTTTGCCCACGAGCTGCATCTCGCCGATGTTGCAAATGAAATCGACCGCTTTTTCGTCGCGGATCTGGTCGGTGTTGAAGGTGGTGGACCAGTCGTAGCCGGTGACGCGCTTAATCGGGGATTTTTCGTTGATGTAGCGTTTGGAGGTGGTCAGTGCGGTCGGGGTTTCGATGAGCTCGACAAAGCCCGCGCCCATGAGGGCGTATTCCTCGCTGCTCGCTGTGCCTACGTTGAGATAGCTTGCCATTCCGTTTCTGTTTTTGATCTGAGACATACTAATTTCCTCCTTGATAATAGGTTAAATTGCATTCAATTCTGTATTGGTAGCTGTTTTCGCCTGTTTCCTCAGAATAGCCGGTGGAAGAACAGTACAGGGCCACAGGGTGCTGACCTTCTTCCAGCGCGGGCAGGTTGCCGAGGATCGCCTGCTGTTCGAGCCAGGCAGCAAAGTGTTCGTAAAAGCCGCTGTCCTGGATCTCGTCGATCACGTCTGCTGGGTGCGCCTCGCTCGACTCAAACAGGAATGCACAGCGGCGCAGGCTGCTGCCGTCCGCATAGCGGCGGATCACCGGGTCGGCGGACACCGCGCGGATCCGGTAGCCGGAAGGGGCCTGCGGGTCGTAGGTTCCGCCGATTGCCTGGACGAATTCTGACAGGTGGGGACAGCTTTTTATCAGCGCCTGTGCGCTTTGGATCACTGTCAATCCAGTTTCCTCCTATCGTCTTGTTCTGATGGGCGGAGGAAGGGGCACAGCGGCCCCGTTCCCCCGGCGTGCGGGAGGGCGGTCACGTCCTGCTCGTGGGGAGCAGCGGTTTCTCGGTCCATCCCGTCGTAATAGAGTTCCCGGGCGAGTCGGTTTGCTTCGGCCTCCCAACGGGACGCCTCTGATTCGAGGGAGCGGATCCGCTCGCAGCACTGGGCGTTTTCCCGCTTGTAGCGTTCCACGTCCGCGCTGTAAACCGCCATAATGCGGTTGATCACCAGCTTGTCAAGCCCCATGAGCTTGAGGAATTCTCGTTTCATCGTCCTTCTCCTGCACATCTATATTGATCGGCCCTTCTGCGGCTGGACCGCGCCGGAACTGAAAGGATGGGCAGCGGCCGTTCTGCTCATCTATTTCATGATACCAGTATAAACCGGGGAGGGGCTGCACAGTACCAATCTTTGCACAGCGTGAATTGCGATTGGTCATCCTCTGTGCGCTGCTTTTTGAATGGGTCTTTGCAGCCCGGTTTGCATCCCCCTCTGCCCAGGTGGACAGAGGGGGACCAGCGGTGTTTCGCAGAAGCCGCAGCCGGCAGGCGGCCTTTGCGCGGCAGCTGTGAAACGGCTGCTCCCCTCTACAAATGGAGGTTTGACGCAAGGCGGCAGAGAAACCGCCCCCGCCTGCGGTAAAAATCCATCCGGCTGAACTCGGTGAGGTTGAGCAGCTCAAAGGGATAGTCCCGCCCGGAGGAACAGTTGAGCAGGATCGCCTGTGCCAGCCGCCTGCGCACCTCCGAATCCGCAATGTCGCCGCCGATCTCCCGCACAGCGTCCTCCACCGCCCGGATTCGAGCCGCCTCGGGGGAGGCCTCGAGCTGCATCAGCCGCCCGGCCCGGTCCTCGGTGGGTGTGCTTGTGCGGTTGCCTTTGGGCTGCCCGTCCGGGCAGCTTCCGCCATAGAGAATTTCGAGGTACTGCTTGCGGTATTCCCGCGTCCGGCGCTCGTGCCCCCGCACAATGCCGATGCAGACCTGTTTGACATCTGGTTCGAGTGGTTTCATTGGTATCTTCCTTTCTGTTCTGTGTTGGTTCCCCGCTAGTCCTGTATCCAGTCCCTCAGGCTGTGCAGCGCCCTTTTTTTGAGCTGGTTCACCGCCTGGCGGCTGATCCCCAGCATCTGCGCGATTTCAGTTTCCCGGAAGCCCAGGTAAAACTCCAGCAGAATCACCTGCTGCTGCCTCTGGGGGAGCCGGTCAACCAGCCTGCGCACAAAGAGTTGGTCCGGATTTTGCTGCGCTGCTTGCAGCTCCTGGTAGGGCGCAGTCCGGGCCCGATGCAGCTGGTTTTCTTTTGAAAGGGCGATATAGCGGTGGTGGATGGATTTTTTGACATAGGAAAGCACTGCCCAGTCTGGATCTTTTTGCGGGAAATCTGCGGCGGGGAGTTTGAGCAGTACTTCAATCAGGCTCAGCCGCAGCTCTTCAAAGCCATCCTCAAGGGGCAGCAGTCCTGCATAGTGGCGCAGCAGTGGCTGGAAACGCTCAATGAGCGGGGTTGCATCCTGCGCGCCCTGTTGATAGGAGAGGACCATCTGTGTGAGTCGGTTCATCGGCTTCACAACCTTTATATTTCATTTTCCAATTACTAAAAAGATTCCAAAAATTCTCTGTCAACGCAGAAAACAACAAAATTTACGAAAAAAACAAGCAATCATTGTATTGTTTCGTTATAAATGGAATATTCGGTATACTCATTAAAAAAACGATAATTTCAGACAAAAAGAAACATCCCTGCGACTTTGCGCAGGGATGTTTCTTTTTAAATTGTGGCAGTTCTGGAGGAATACCGCCGCTGCTGGGAAAAGGCAGCGAAAAGAGCGCAGGCTTTGCGCCGATTGGATGGATGGCAACACGCAAGCGGGGCCTGATGAAATTCAGCTCTGCCAAACCGTTTACCGAATGGACAGCGGAGTGCGTCCCTGCCTGAGCACTGGACAGAGATCCCCCGATTGCGGATTTGTCGCAGCATGGTCAGTTCCCGGCGGCATTCTTTTTTCTCAGCTGTCTCTGCAATTCTCCGGCAGCAACAGCCTCAAAGCGATAGGAATGTCTAATTTTCGATATCAGTATATGTATTTTGTTACATATTGTCAACTATTATCCGACCCGGCACATCGGTCCTTCTGCCCCTGACAGACAGTGGAAGGGAAATCCCACAGCGCCTGGAAAAAAGGGAATTTTGCGTGTCACAGAGTGAAAAAAAGTCCGGTTTGACTGATCAGTATTCCTAATTTTGAATGCCAATTTAATCTAGAATGATGAAAAGTCATGAAGTGACCGTTTTATGACCGGATTGATTGACAAATGATCGGACACTTTGTATAATTAATACATAAATTGTCGAATGGTACAAGAGGGAGGGGAAGCAAGCTTCTTATGGAACTGACGGTCGAAACCAAACAGCAATTCATTCAAACACTGACCAAAAATCTGCCCGTCCTGCGCGCGAAGCTGGGGATGTCCCAGGCCGAGCTCGCCTCAAAGGTGGGTCTTGCGCGGCAGACCATTGCGAGCATTGAGAATGAAAAGCGCCCCATGATGTGGCAGACGTTTTTGTCAATTCTCATGCTGTTTTACTGCAATCCAAAAACAGAGCCGCTGCTCAGTGCACTGGGGATTTACAACCAGCAGCTCGAAGAGTTTTTTGTGAGTTAAAATTGATTTGCCTCAACTGCTGATCGGGATGGGAGTGTGTGCGGGATGATCTGCCAAGCCTTTGCAAAGAATCAAAACAGCCTGCGGGCTGCCTGTGTGTGGGCAGCCCTTGCGGGCGTCGGCGCAGCTGGAGGCGACAGTGAAACAACTGCCGCTGTTTTTGCGTTTGAGGCAAAAGAAGGAGACGGTAACCGATGAACAAGAAAATCTATCTGTCCTCCCCCACCATGCACGGGGAGGAGCAGGCGTTTGTTCAAGAGGCGTTTGACCAGAACTGGGTCGCGCCGCTCGGACCCAACGTCAACGAATTTGAAAAAGAGCTCGCCGCCTATGCGGGCGCAGGGCACGCAGCGGCGCTCAGCGCAGGCACCGCGGCGCTCCACCTGGCGATCAAGCTCGCCGGGGTAAAGCCGGGGGACCGGGTGTTCTGCTCTGACCTGACCTTTTCGGCCACCGTCAACCCGGTGTCCTACGAGGGGGCGCAGCAGGTGTTCATCGACAGCGAATACGACAGCTGGAACATGGATCCCCGCGCGCTTGAGAGGGCGTTTGAACGCGGTCCAAAACCCAGCGCAGTGGTGCTGGTGCACCTGTACGGCACCCCGGCAAAGCTGGATGAAATCAAGCAGATCTGCGACGCCCACGGCGTGCCCCTCATCGAGGACGCGGCTGAGAGCCTGGGGGCCACCTACCGCGGCAAGCAGACCGGCACATTCGGGCGGTACGGAATCTTTTCGTTTAACGGCAACAAGATCATCACCACCTCGGGGGGCGGCGCGCTCGTCTCGGACGACGGGGAGGCGGTGGAGAAGGCGCGGTTTTGGGCGACCCAGTCGCGCGACCCCGCCCGCCACTACCAGCACTCCGAACTCGGCTACAACTACCGCATGTCCAACATCGTCGCGGGCGTCGGCCGGGGGCAGCTGCTCCACCTCGAGGAGCACATCGCCCGCAAACGGGCGATTTATCAGCGCTACCAGGAGGCGTTTGCCGACATCCCGGAGCTTTCGATGAACCCCATCCCCGCGGGATGCGAACCCAACTACTGGCTCTCCTGCGCGCTGCTTTCCCCGGACAGCCGGGTGCAGCCGCTTGACATCCTGCGCGCGCTCGAGCGGGAAAACATCGAGGCCCGCCCCCTCTGGAAGCCGATGCACCTGCAGCCGGTGTTCGCGGACCGGGCGTTTGTCCAGGTCAAAGAGGGGGTTTCGGTCGGGGAGGATCTCTTCAACCGCGGCCTCTGCCTGCCGAGCGACATCAAAAACACGCCGGAGGAGATGGAAAAAATCATCTCGATCATACGGGGGCTGTTTGAATGAACTACCCTCTTTTGAATCTGGGAACGGGGAAGAGGCCGTTTTGGGTCCGCCCGATTCACATCCAGTGTCTGCGGACGCTGGCCGTTCTGCTGCTCTTTGCCTGTGAGTTTCTCCCGCTGGGCAGGAGTTTCCCGGCTGCGCGGCTTCCCCTGTCCGGCTTTGTCCTTTTGTCGGGGCTTCTGTTCACAGAGCAACGGATGGAGTCTCCGGGGCGGTGGATCGCGGCCCGCGCCGTCCGGGCGGGCGTTTCGTTCGGCCTGTCGCTGCTGCTGTTGCTCCTGCTGGTGTGGGACGGAGTGGACGGGCTCTGGTTTGAGATCGAGTCCTATCTGCTCTCCTTGGGCTGCGCCAACCGGCTGTTTCAGTTGGATGTGCCGCTCGCCGAGCTGCTGTGGCTGTTGCTTTCCGTCCTGCTCTGTTTTCTCATCACCCCCCTTTTGAGTCGGCTGCAGGACTCGGTCAACGGGCTGAGCCGGGGGAAAAAAGCCGCGCTGTGCTGCGCCCTGCTTCTGGTCAACATCGGGGTTTCGCTGATTCCCTTTTCCCTGGCCGGGCAGCTGCTTTTCTCCCTCTCGGTTTATGCGGTCGCCTATTTTGCCCGCCCCGTTCTCCTTTCGCTGGCGGACCGCTTCAAAACCCTGGCGCTGCTGACCCTGACCGCCGCCGGCTGCCTGCTGTTGGCCAACTGGCTGTCCGCCCTGCTGATGGACCTGCCGTCTCTGTTTTGGCCGTCGTCCGTCGTTGTGCTGACCGCTCTTCGGGCGGTTGTGTATTTCTGGTTTTTTGCGGTTGCCTTTTTCGTGGTCCGGCGGTTCCGCCGGTTCCCGCGGGCAGTCGCCTGCTTTGTGCGCCTTGTGGATTCGATGGTTTTTGAACTCTATCTCGTCATTTACCTTGTGCGCAACAGCCGGTTGGATCTGCTTTCGCTCACGTCGTTTGAGGGGGTCAACCTGCTGCTTTCGCTGCTCGCGGCCTTTGCCGCCGCGTTCTGTCTCAGCCGGGCCGGCCGGTGGGCTGGCTCCAAGGTGGAACAACGATCAAAACTCAGTTGAGGGAGCGCTTATGTACCAAAACTATATCAAAAGAATGCTAGACGTTGTCTGCGCCCTCGCGGCAATCCTCGTCTTTTGCTGGCTGTTTGCCCTCGTCGCCCTGCTGGTGCGGCTCAAGCTCGGCAGTCCGGTGCTCTTTGCGCAGGACCGGCCGGGCAAGGATGAAAAAATCTTTAAGCTCTACAAATTCCGCACCATGACCGACCAGCGGGACGGGGCGGGGAACCTCCTGCCCGACGAGGTGCGGCTGACCAAATTCGGGAGACTGCTGCGCAAGACCAGCCTCGACGAACTGCCCGAGGCGCTCAACATCCTCAAGGGGGACATGAGCGTGGTCGGGCCCCGGCCGCTGCTGGTCAAATACCTGCCGCTGTACAACGAGACCCAGCGCCGCCGCCACGAGGTGCGCCCCGGCCTGTCGGGGCTCGCGCAGGTCAACGGCCGCAACGCCTGCACCTGGGAGGAAAAATTCGCCTACGACGTGCAGTATGTCGACCACATTTCCTTTCTCGGGGACGTCAAAATTATTCTGCAGACGGTGAAAAAGGCGTTTGTCCGGGCCGAGGGGATCAGCGCCGCGGGCGTGGCCACCATGGAGGAATTCCGCGGCACCCCCGCGCCCGAGCCGCACAAGGAGGAACTGCATGTCTGAGATTGTCATTCTAGGGGCCGGGGGCCACGCCAAGGTGCTCGCCGATCTGGTTGTGAAAACCGGTCACACCCTGCTCGGGTTTTTGGACGACACCCCCGGCCATCCCCCTGTGCTCGGGTTTCCCATCCTCGGGCGGATTGAGGAGGCCGGGCGGTTTGCAGAGCAGGCGCAGTTTTTGATCGGCATCGGCTCGAACCAGACCCGCAAACGGTTTGACGGGGAGCTCCCGGTGCGCTGGGCGACGCTTGTCCACCCCGCCGCCTCGGTGGGGCTCGGGGCGCAGATCGGGGAGGGGACGGTGCTGCTCGCCGGCGCGGTGGTCAACCCCTGCGCCCAGGTCGGGAGGCACTGCATCCTCAACACCGGCTCGGTGGTCGAGCATGACTGCCGCGTCGGGGACTACGTGCACCTTTCGCCCAACGCCACCCTCTGCGGCACCGTGACCGTTGGGGAGGGCGCCCACGTCGGGGCGGGCGCGGTGGTGCGCAACAATTTGACCATTGCCCCCGGCTGCGTGCTCGGCGCGGGCTGCGCGGTGGTGGGGGAGATCACACAGAGCGGCACCTATGTCGGGGTGCCTGCAAGGAGACTGGAACAGAGATGAAACGGGTGTTAATTCTCGCCAACTTTGACGTTGGCCTCTACAAATTCCGCAAGGAACTCATTGCCGAGCTGCTCAGCCGGGGAAACGAAGTATATCTCTCCCTGCCGGACGGGGAATTCATCCAGCCGCTCACCGCAATGGGCTGCAAATTTCTCAACACCCCGGTCGACCGCCGGGGGATCAACCCGGCCACGGATATGAAACTCTTCCGGCGCTACCAAAAGCTGATCCAGCAGGTGCGGCCGGATCTCGTGATCACCTACACCATCAAGCCGAACATTTACGGCGGCATCGCCTGCCGGCTCGCAAAAGTCCCCTATGCGGTCAACATCACCGGGCTCGGCACCGCCTTCCAAACCGATGGGCTGCTCAAGCGCCTGATTGTGCGGCTGTACAAAACCGCCTGCAAACGGGCGAAGGTCGTCTTTTTTGAGAACGAAGAGAACCAGCGGATTTTTGTGGAGCACCGCATCGTCCCGCAGGAACAGACCTGCAAGCTCAACGGCGCGGGGGTCAACCTCGAGGAGTACCCCTTTTGCGAATATCCCCCGGAGGACGGAGAACTGCGTTTTCTGTTCGTCGGGCGGGTGATGAAGGAAAAAGGGGTGGACGAGCTGTTTGAAGCGGCCCGCCGGATCCGGCGGGAACACCCCTCTGTATCATTTGACGTCGTCGGGCCCTTTGAGGATGACTACAAAGAAAAAATTGACCGGCTCGTCGGCGAAGGGGTCATTCGCTACCACGGCTTTCAGTCCGACGTCCGCCCGTTCTACCAGCGCTGCCACTGCTTTGTGCTCCCCTCCTACCACGAGGGGATGGCAAACACCCTGCTCGAGGCGGGCGCGACGGGGCGGCCGCTCATCACCAGCGACATCCCCGGCTGCCGGGAGGCGGTTGTGAACGGCCGTTCTGGAATTCTCGCCCCGCCCCGTGAAGAGGCTGCGCTGTATCGGCTGCTCAAAGAATTTATCCAACTGTCCTACAAGGAGAAACAGGATATGGCGCAGGCTTCCTATCGCCATGTTTCAGCGTCGTTTCACAAACAGGCGGTCATTGCGCAAACGCTGCGCAGGCTGCCCCAGGACGGCGGAGTTGTGGAATAGAGACAGTGTGAAACAGCTGCTGAGATAGAGCCGCGCAGCATGAGAAACAGGAGAGATGCATTTGAAAACACCATTGATCAGCGTAATTGTACCGGTTTACAATGTACAGGACTACCTGGAGCAATGTCTGGACAGCCTATTGTTACAGACCTATCCAAACTTGGAGATTCTCTGTGTCAACGGGGGATCGACCGATCAGAGCGCAGAGATCCTCAGCAGGTACGCGGACCAGGACAACAGGATTCAGGTGATTGACACACAAAACCGCGGGGTTTCTCACTCCCGCAACCTCGCGCTCGCGCAGGCTTCCGGCGATTACTGCATGTTTGTTGACAGTGATGATTGGATCGATCCCCAAACCTGTGAGGACGCAGTGAGCAAAGCGATTGAGACGTCGGCGGACGTGGTCATGTGGTCCTATGTCCGGGAGTACCAAGGAGCTTCTCTCCCCAAGGACAGCTTTACAACAGCAGAAACCGTCCTCAGCGGTGAGGAGGTTCAAACAACGCTCCACCGGAGGATGATCGGCCTTTTGGGGGAAGAGCTGCGGCATCCGGAAAATGCGGACGCTCTGTGTCCCATCTGGGGCAAGCTCTACCGGAGCAGCCTCGCGAAGGCGCACCGATTTATTGACCTTCAGGAAATTGGGACCTATGAGGACGGGATGTACAACCTCGAATTGCTCAAGGAGGCTCAACGGGTATGCTGCTGTAATTGGCACTACTACCATTACCGCAAGACAAATCAAGGTTCGCTGACCAGCCGGTATAAAAAGGATCTGGCAAAGCAGTGGGAGAACCTGTTTGAGCGAATGCGGCGCTACATTGAGGACAATCAGCTCGGCCAAGACTACTGTCAGGCGCTGGACAACCGAATCTGCCTGAGCGTCCTCGGCCTTGGCCTGAACATACTCTCCTCCGGTCAGGGGATTGTGCAAAACACAAAAGACATCGGCCAGATTCTCCGGAGTTCCCGTTACCGCCAGGCCTACCGGTCGCTGACCTTCCGGTATTTTCCGCTGCACTGGAAGCTTTTTTACGGCGCGGCAAAATACCGCTGCTCCATTGCGGTTGCGTGCCTGTTAAAGTGCATCCAAAAAATGATTCAGAAATAGAAAATAGAGGACTCTGAAATGACAAAGATTCATTTTAGCATTATCGTGCCTGTCTACAAGGTAGAGGAATATCTGCCCACCTGTGTGGAACACCTGATGGCGCAGGAATTCTCTGGTTTTGAGGTGATCCTGGTGGACGACGGCTCGCCCGACCGCTGCCCCCAGCTCTGCGACGAATACGCGCGCAGCGAGGAGCGCGTCCGGGTGGTGCACAAGCCAAACGGCGGCTCGTCGAGCGCCCGAAACGCGGGGCTCGCGCACGCCGAGGGGGAGTACGTCATTTTCCTTGACAGTGACGACTACTGGGAGGGGGAGAACTGCCTCAGTTCCCTCTTCTCCGCCCTCCCGCAGTCCGGTCCCCCCGCAGACGTTGTCCTGTTTGGCTGCAAGGATTACAACTGCAAAACCGGACAGATGAGCGTTGTCCGGGACGGCTACGACCTCGCGCTGCTCGCCTCAGCCGGAAGGGACGAGGCGCTGCGTTACCTCTTTGCGTCCGGCCTGTTTCCGGGAGCGGCCTGGATCGTCGCGGTGCGCAGGGAACTGCTGCTGCGCCACAGCATCACCTTTCAGGAGGGGATCAAAGGGGAGGACTACGACTGGCTGCTCAACGTCTTTGTGCACGCCGAAGTGTTCCGGGCGGTGAATCACCCCTTTTACATCTATCTCAAATACCGGACGGACTCCGTCACCGGAAAGCCTGATCTGAGCAGCATTCAGGGGCTGCTCTTCACGGTGGACAAGTGGGAAAAGCGGATGCGGCAGCGAGAATTTGCTTCGATTCGCGACGGGGTGACGGCTTACCTCGCCTACATCCTCGCCACCGCGTTTGTGACGATGAGCAAGATGGGGCGGGACGACCGCGCCCAGGCGGTCCGGCTAGTGAAGCCCTATTTTCACATCCTGCGGTGCGGGACGGACCGCAAATCCAAGATGGTGAGCCGGATGCTGCGGCTCTTGGGCAGCCGGATCACCATCCAGCTGTGCGGGGCCTACTATAAAAACAGAATGAATGCGAGAGAACAATGAAAATCTTAGTGTTGTCCGCCGAGGTATGGCGGGATGATCAAAACGGAGGGAATGTCCTTTCCAATATCTTCCGCGGGATGGACGCCGAGTTTGCCCAGGTCTTCTGCAACCCGGGGCAGCCCTCCAACACCATTTGCAGGCGGTACTACCAGCTGACCGACAGCATGATGCTCTCCGGCCTGTTTCAAAAAGGGGTTGCAGGCAGGCTGCTCGAATACGACGAATATCCGCAGGACGGGGCCGCCCCCGCCTTGGCGCAGACGGAGAACCGCACCTTTTATTCCTTTTTCCGCAGGTTCCGGCTGGAAAGCTTTGTCGTCGCCAAAGAGCTGCTGTGGAGAATGGCGCGGTGGGACACCCCCCAGCTGCGGGAGTTCATCACCTCGTTTGACCCGGACATCATCTTTGCCCCCTGCTACGCGAGCCAGGCGATGCTGCGGCTGACCCGCATCGCCGCCTCTGTGACGGGAAAACCGGTGGTGTCCTACATTTCAGACGACAACTACACCCTCAGCCAGTTCCGCCTCTCCCCGGTCTACTGGGGGAACCGGCTGGCGCTGAGGCGGCAGATGCGCAAGACCTTTCCGCTTTACAGCTTTGTGTACACCATGACCCGGGAACAGAAGCTGCAGTGCGAGCGGGATTTTCACGCGGACATGCGGCTGCTCTGCAAGAGCGGCGATTTTAGCAAGGGGTTCGACGGGGGCGAGGCGCACCAGCCGATCCGGATGGTGTACGCGGGAAGCGTGTACCAAAACCGTTGGAAAACGCTTGCAAAGATCGCCGACGCGCTCGCGCAGATCAACCAGGGCGGCAGCAGGATGGTGCTCGACATTTACACCGGCAGCGCGCTGAGCACCCGCCAGCGCAAAAAACTCGCCGGGGGCGGCAGCGTTACCCTGCACCCGGTCGTGGATTCCGCCACCCTCAAGCAGATCTATGCGCAAAGCGACCTCGCGCTGCACGTCGAGTCGTTTCAGCTCAAAAACCGGCTTGCGGTCCGGCTCTCCTTTTCGACAAAAATCATCGACTGCCTTGACAGCGGCTGCGCCGTCCTGGCGGTGTGCGATGAAAAACAGGGCGGTTATTCCTATTTAAAACGGGAGGACGCCGCCCTGTGCATCGGCAGCCCGGACCGGATTCTGCCCTGTTTGCAGCAGATTGCGCAGCAGCCGCAGGTCATCGGGGAATACCGGAAAAAAGCGGTGGACTGCGGCAGGCGCAACCATCTGAGAGAAACGATTGAACGCCAGATACAGGGTGATTTTAACCGATTACTGGAGCAAACGAAATGAAAGTGATGCAAATTAACACCGTGGCGGACGCCGGGAGCACCGGCCGGCTGGTGCGCCAGCTCGCCGACGAGCTGCGCCGGCAAGGGCACAGCTGCCTCACCGCCTATTCGGGCGGATCTTCCTCCGATCCAGACAGCTTTCGGTTCGGCAGGGGCGCGGGGCAGAAATGCCACGCCCTGCTCTCCCGGCTGACCGGGCTGCAGGGGCATTTCTCCCACTTTGCTACCGCCTCGCTGCTGCGGCGCATCGCGCGGGAAGCCCCTGATGTCGTCCATCTGCACAATCTGCACAGCAACAACATTCATCTGCCCATGCTGCTGCGCTTTTTGGGCAGTCGGGATATCCCGACTGTCATCACCCTGCACGACTGCTGGTTTTACACCGGAAAGTGCTGCCACTA
Organism: uncultured Oscillospiraceae bacterium; assembly: GCA_965141735.1. Taxonomy (GTDB): domain Bacteria; phylum Bacillota; class Clostridia; order Oscillospirales; family Ruminococcaceae; genus Massilioclostridium. The sequence goes on from CBCSOX010000001.1 coordinate 22,087, forward strand.
CACCGCTCAGGGCTGCGGGAAGTGGCAAACGGAGTGCGGGGAGTGCCCCCTGCTGCGGGCGGACAACCCGAGCTGGCTGTTTGACTGCACCCGCCGGCTGCACCGGGAAAAAAAGCGGCTGTTCCAGGCCATCCCCCGCCTCGGCGTGGTGGGTGTGTCCCGTTGGATCACCCAAGAGGCGGGCCGGTCATTTCTCCAGTCCGCCGCCCTGATCGAACCGATCTACAACTGGGTGGACTTCTCTCAGTTTTACCCCCGGGAGGTGGAGCCCTCCTGTCCTGACAAAATTTCCGCGCTGAGCGTGGCCTCGGAGTGGTCCGACCTCAAGGGCCTGGGGGATCTGCTGCAGCTCGCCGAACTGCTCGAGGAGGAGATGGAGTTGTTGCTCGTCGGCGCGCTTCCGCCGCAGGCCGGGCCTTTGCCGCAAAACGTGCGGCACGTCGAGCGCCTCCACTCCCCCGAAGAACTTGCACAGGCGTATTCCGAAGCGGACGTCTATCTCAATTTGTCCCGGCAGGAAACTTTTGGACTGGTGTCAGCCGAGGCGCTCGCCTGCGGCACCCCCCTCGTCGCCTACCGGGCCACGGCCAACCCCGAGCTGGTGGGTGAGGGCTGCGGGCAGGTTGTGGCGGCAGGGGATGTGCAGGGTGCTGCAGAGTGTGTCAGACAGGTCCGCCGACGGGGGAAGCAGGCCTATTCCCCCCACTGCCTCGCGTTTGCCCGCGAGCAGTTTGACGCTCAGACAAACCTGCGCAAGCAGATTGATTTTTATGAAAGGTTGCTGCGCACGCAGCCGTTGAAAAAACAGCCATGATGTATTTTATCAACCTATTTCTGCTCATCGCCGAAGGGATGTTTTTCCTTCTCTACCTGCCGCAGAAGCGCAGCCAAACGGCCCCCCTGGGCGCGGCTCAGCCGTCGGCAAGAGGCTATGTCAAGGTGTTCTGCGTGTTGGCCAGCCTGCAGTGGATTTTGCTCTCCGGTCTGCGTCACCTCACGATCGGCGCAGATACCTACGAGTATGTCAGCAGCTTCCATCGGGCCAAAGCGGTCTCCTGGCAGAGCTTGTGGACAAACTTCACCGACGTCCTGTTCAAAGGGGTGGAGGGGAAGGACCCTGGATTTTCCTTTTTTGAAAAATTCTGCAACACTGTTTTGGGGGATCAGGCGCAGCTCTATCTGCTGCTGATTGCGCTGCTGTTCTTCATCCCCATGGGGTATTTTGTCTACAAGTATTCGGCGGAGCCCTTTACGAGTTTTCTGCTGTTTTCCTGCCTCTTTTACGCTTTTTTTGCCATCACCGGCATCCGGCAGACGATTGCGACCGCCTTTTCGGTGCTCGTGGGGTACCACTTTGTGGTCAAGCGCAAATTCCTGCCGTTTTTGCTGCTCATCCTGCTGATGGCTACGGTGCACAAGTCCTGTCTGGTGTTTTTGATCTTTTATTTTATCGCGAACAAAAAGCTGACAAAGCCCTACTGCGCGGTCATGCTCGCGCTGATCCCGATTGTCTTTTTGTTCAAGACCCAAATCAAGGTGTTCTTTGTCCAGCTCACCGGCTATGAGGATTACCTGAAAAATTTCGAGGGCGCCGGCACCTACACCTTTACCCTGGTGCTGATCCTGGTGCTGATCGTCGCCCTCTGGAGGAAAAACGCAATTTTGGAGCGCAACCCACAGGCTGTTCACTACTTTAACGCCCTGTTTTTGGCCGCTGTAATCGTCCCCATCACCTTTGTCAACCCTTCGGCGATGCGGGTGGTGCAGTATTTCTCCATCTTTCTGATGCTGCTGATCCCCGAGATAATCCTTTCGTTCAAAGAAAAGGAGAGGCCGTTTGTCCTCGTCCTCATCGCAACGGTGCTGATTGTCCTGTTTGCCAGGACAAATCCCACCTATCTATTCTTTTGGCAGAGGTGATTGTTTGGTTTCGAAAATAGGTACAGTCGTCCTGAATTATTTGAATTATCGTGACACGATCGACTGCGTTGCGTCGCTGCTCAAACAGCGGTACTCCAACCACGCGATTGTCGTTGTGGAAAATGGCTCGGATAATGAGTCGTGGGAGGTTCTTACCGGTAAATTCAGCGGGAACCCCCGCATCACCCTTCTCAGAAATCCTGTTAACCTCGGTTTTGCGCGGGGCAACAACACCGGCATTGTCTACGCGAGAGAGGTCTTAGGGTGCGATTATGTATTTGTGCTCAACAGCGACACCCTAGTGCCGGAAAATCTGTTTTGTCAGGTACTGAATGCCGCCCGGGAGGAGGTAGGAGTCATCTCCCCCACCGTCCACCGCGTGGATGGGAGCTACCAGCTCCCCGCGGAAAACAGCGACGACATTGTCAGGCGGATACGGTTTGTCATTGTGCATATCGCGCTCGCTAAGCTCCTGCAGCTGCCAGGGATCCGCCGCTGGTACGCCAAGAGGCAGAAGGCGGCGCCCTCTGCCTCCCCCGGCCCGTTGGGTCCGCTCGAGTGGAAGCGCTTTGTGCTGCAGGGCTGTTCCTACTTTTTAACCCCCTCTTTTTTTCAATATTACTCCTGCCTTTATCCGCGGACGTTTTTATATTGGGAAGAGATCAATTTGCTGATGTATCTGCACAAGGCGGGGCTTCAATCGGTTTTGGTTGAGACAGATCCTGTGATTCACAAGGAGATGGGGGCGACCAAAGAGGCGTATCGGGATGAGGAGCTTGAAAAAAAGCGCCTCAAGCTGTCAGTAAGCAGTATGTGGAAATCCATACCCATGTTCTTTCAGCCCTATTCGAAAATCAAGAAAAACTACAGTGTCTGCAAAGGAGAGTCGTATGAGCAATCCATATAAATCAACCGTTCCGGTCATGATGGTGTTTTTCAACCGCCCCGAGCCGCTCAAACAGGTGTTTGAGGCGGTGCGCAGGGCGCGGCCGCAAAAGCTGTTTTTGGTGCAGGACGGAGCGCGGGAAAACCGCCCCGGAGACGCCAAAAACATCCTCAAATGCCGGGAAGTCGTCTCTCAGGTCGACTGGGAGTGCGAGGTGCACACCAATTACTCCGAGGAAAACCTCGGCTGCGGCATGCGGATATACTCCGGCATCTCCTGGTGCTTTGAACAGGTGGACCGACTGATGATTCTCGAGGACGACTGTGTCCCCGCGCAGGATTTTTTCCCCTTCTGCGAAGAGGTGCTCGAGAGATACCAGGATGATCAGCGGGTCAACCAGATCTGCGGCATGAACCACCTCGGCGAGTACGACAAGACGGACAACAGCTATTTCTTTTCCCACATGGGCTCCTGCTGGGGCTGGGCCACCTGGAAACGGGTGTGGGACCAGATGGAGTACAACATGGAGTTTATGCAGGATCAGGAGGCGATGCGCAACATCAGCCGGATGCCCTACCCGCCCGGGGAGGGCAAAACTCTGGTCCAAACAGCGCAGGAGCGCTACCGCATTTTAAAGAGCGGAGGAAAACTGACCGCATGGACCATGCAGTTCGGCTTTGCGCGGTATTTGCAGTCCCAGCTGCTCATCATCCCCCGGAAAAATCTGATCCAAAACGTCGGCCTCACCCAGGACAGCGCTCACGCGGTCAACTCGATCCGCAAAATACCCAAGCATTTGCAGCCGGTGTTTTTCGGCAAGCACCACAGCGTGCAGTTTCCGCTCAAGCACCCGAAATACATGATCGCCGACACCGACTACGCCGACGCGGTGATCAAGATCATGAAGGGCAACCTGCTGCAAAAGGCGGAAGGGCTCGCGCGCAGGGTGGTCTTCTCCGACAAGGGGGAGATTGCGGCCATGGTCAAAAAGATTCCAAAAAAACTCTCCGGCAAGAGATAGGCTGCGCCGCCGCATCAGCTTGGCTGGCAGCGGGGGATCCCCCGCTGCACGGCGAATAGGCGCTGTCCGGCGGCCGCTGCAAAAAGGGGCGGGCTTCGGAGGCGGTTTGACCCTGCCAAAAAAGTGTTTCATCCCTGCGGGATCCCGCGCATACGAGACGGCTTTGCCTTTTCTGCGCATCCACGCCGTTGGCATCCAGCGCCTGTCAGCCGGCAGGGGACAAATCATGTTGCATGAACTGCCGGATACCCTTAGAAAGACCGTCTTTCTCCGACAGGTTTACCGGTATCCAGCCCAAAATAGCAAAAGGGAGATTTTAAATGAACTCAGCATCGAATAGAGGGAAAGGGGACGCCATGAAGATTGGAATTGTCACCAAGCACAACAGCATCAATTACGGTGCGGTTTTGCAGGCCTACGCGCTGCAGCAGTTTTTGCAGGCAGAGCAGATCGCGTCGGAAATCATTGATTTTGGAGAGAGGACGGTTTCCGTGCGGCGCGGCCGCCCGTCCAGCCCCCGTGCGCTGCTCGATTTTGCAGTCACGGCGGCGCACTGGCGCGCGCTCGAAACCTCCCTGGCGCGGTTCAATTCCTTTCTGGACGACAACATGACACTGACCCGCCGTTTCCACACCGAACAGGAGCTGGAAGAGCAGTACAGCCAGCCGGAAATCCTGCTGTCGGGAAGCGACCAAGTGTTTCATCCGCTGCAGCTCACCCCGCGGTACTACCTGCGCTTTGCCCGGCCGGAAACGGTGCGGGCCTCCTACGCCGCCAGCATGGGGGTGACCGCAATCCCCCCGCAGAACCGGGAGCGCTATCTGGACGCGCTGCAGCAATTTGATTTTCTCTCTGTGCGGGAAAAGACGGCGCAGCAGCTGCTGCAAAACGAGCTCTCCCGCCCGGTTTCGGTGCACATCGACCCGATTTTTCTGCCGGAGCAGTGGGAGTCGGTGGAACGCCCGGCGGACCCGGGGTTTCGCTACATTCTCTGCTATCTGCTCTACCGACCCAAATGGATCAACGAATACCTGCGGGCGCTCAAAAAGAAGCTGGGGCTCAAGACCGTCCTGATCGACCTGACCGGGAGTTACCGGGGAATCTACTGTGACAAAACGGTCCGGGACGCGGGGCCGCAGGAGTTTTTGTGGCTGTTTCAGCACGCTGAATACGTGGTCACCTCCTCGTTTCACGGCGCCGCCTTTTCGATCCGGATGCAAAAGCCGTTCAGCGCGCTTGTCAACCCCAGCGCCCCGATGCGCATCAGCGACCTGCTCGCCACCTTTGGCCTGGAGCACCGCAGGCTGGACGCCTGCCCCGCGGACAGCTTTCCCCCCGCGGACGGGGAGGATTTGCAGGGCGTCCCGTCGGTCATCCGCAGCCAGCGGGAAAAGGCGCGGCAGTATGTTGAGCAGATCACCGCAGAGGCGGAAAAAAGGAGGCGTTTACAGTGAGCATCACCCATGTGGATCCAAACCTGTGCACCGGGTGTTCAGCCTGCGCGGCTGTCTGCCCCAAGCGCTGCATTCAACTGGAGCAAAATGAGGAGGGGTTTGTCTACCCCAAAGTGGACCAGTCGCTCTGCGTCGAATGCGGGCTGTGCGAAAAGGTCTGCCCGGCCCTTGAGGGGCAGCTGGAACAGAGCAGGGTGCAGCAGGTGTTCTATGGCTGGCACCGGGAGGACAGCGTCCGGCTCGCAAGCTCCTCGGGAGGGGTGTACTCCGGCCTGGCTCAGCGGGTGCTCGAGCAGGGGGGCAGGGTATTCGGCTCGGTGTTTGACCCCGAAAAACGCCGCGCCGTCCACAGTTCCTCCGCGCAGGGGGATTACGCGCTGCAGCGCAAGAGCAAATACGTTGAGAGCGCGCTGGAGGACACCTTCCGCCAGGCAAAGTCTGCGCTCGAGAGCGGCGTCCCCGTTCTCTTTTCAGGAGCCCCCTGCCAGATTTACGGACTCTACAACTACCTCAGCAAGGAGTACCCCAATCTGGTGACCTGTGATTTTATCTGCGGCGGGGTAAACTCCAACCGGGTGTTTCAGGATTACTTGGACGGGCTGGAACGCAGGTACGGCGCAAAGGTGAAAAACGTCGATTTCCGCTCCAAAAAATACGGGTGGTCCACCCACAGCATCCGGGTGGAGCTGCAAAATGGCAGGCAGTACAACTCCCATTATTACACAGACCCCTTTTTCCACGGTTTTTTTGACCACTGTTTCCTGCGCAAATGCTGCTACCAGTGTCGTTTTAAAAACGCGCACCGGGCCGACATCACCCTTGCGGACTACTGGCGCTACCGGGATGTGGAGGGCCTGCGCAACGATGAGCTGGGGATCAGCCTGGTGTCCGCCAACAGCAGGGCGGCCGCGGAGTGGCTGCAGGGCTGCGCTGCCCTGCAGCTGACCGAAATCAGCCCGGAGCACGCGGCCTACAACTACCGGCCGGCAGAGCTTGACCAAAACGCGCTCAGGAGGAGAGAGCAGTTCTTTTCCCTCTATCAGCGGGAGGGATTCTCAACTGCCGCCAAAAAGACCTATCTGAAAAAGACGGGGATCTTCCGGCTGAAATTTTGGCTGAAAAGGAAACTGGGCCGTTAGGAGCATCCTTCGGCCCCGCGCGGGGAACCTGCACCGCTCGAAAGAGGGACGCACAGGCCGCGCATCCGGTTCCCGTTACACTGAGGAGTAAAAACATGAATTCAAATCAAAACAATGCGGGCAGGCAGCTCAAGCTCGGGGCGCTGCTGTCCTATTTTGGGATTGGCTTTAACATCCTGGCCGGGCTGATTTACACCCCCTGGATGATCGGCCAGATCGGGCAGAGCGATTATGGACTCTACTCCCTCGCCCTCTCGTTTATCAGTTATTTTGTAATGGATTTCGGGCTGGGGAGCGCGATTTCCCGGTTTCTCTCCAAGAGCAGGGCAACCAACGACGAGGAGGAAATTCAAAATTTCCTCGGGCTCATCTACAAGCTCTATCTGGTCATCGCCTGTGTGATCCTCACAGCGCTCATTGTCTTTTTCTTTTTTATCCAGACAATTTTTGTGCAGCTCACCCCACAGGAGATCGAAAAATTCCGGGTCATCTACATCATTTCAGGTCTGTTCAGCGTGGTCTCCTTCCCGTTTATCCCGCTCAACGGCATCCTGATCTCCTACGAGCAGTTTATCCCCCTCAAGCTGTGCGACATGCTCAACAAGGTGCTCACCATTGTTTTCATGGTCGTCTCCCTCCTGCTCGGTTACGGGCTGTACGCCCTGGTCATTGTCAACGCTGTAGTGGGTCTGATCTGCATCGTCATCAAGCTGTATGTGATCCGCAAGCGGGTCAACCTCAAGATCAACTGGAAATTCTGGGACGGGAAACTCCTCAAGACGGTCTTTTCGTTTTCCATCTGGATCACCATCATCGGCATCGCCCAGCAGCTGCTGGTCAACATCACCCCCTCGGTGCTCGCGATCACCTCGGGCACCATCGCGATTTCGGTCTTTACCGCCGGAAAAACCATACAGGGCTATACCTGGAGCTTTTCCAACGCCCTCAACGGCATGTTCATGCCCAGCGTCTCCCGCATGGACGCGAACGACGACAAGGAGGGGATTGACCGGCTGATGATCAAGGTCGGCAGGATCCAGCTGCTGATCATCGGGCTGATCGTCACCGCGTTTGTGGTGCTCGGCAACAATTTCATCCTGCTCTGGCTCGGGGAAGGGTTTCAGGACGCCTACTGGGTCGCCGTGCTGCTCATCCTCCCAAGCCTTGTGACGGTGACGCAGGAAATTGCAAACACCAAGCTGTATGTGGTCAACGAGGTCAAATACCGGGCGACATTTTTCATCCTCGCCTCGGTGCTGAGCGTGGTCATTTCCTTCCTCCTCTCCCCGAAATTCGGCGCAGTCGGCTCCTCGGTCGGCATCTTCCTCGCTCTGGTGCTCTGCCATGTGGTGGCGATGAACGTCGTTTACCACCGGGTGCTCAAAATCAATGTGATCCGCTTTTTCCGGGAGTGCCACGCAAAGATGCTGATCCCTCAGCTGGTCTGCATCGCGTTCGGGCTGTTTCTCGGCTGGCTGTTCCCCCGCGGCTCCTGGCTGTTCCTCCTCCTTCAGGGAGGGCTGTACGTGCTGTTCTACGTGGCGGTGATGTGGCTTTCGGTGCTGACAAAAGAGGAAAAGAAACTGTTTTTGCAGCCGTTTGAGGTGCTGCTCCAAATGATTCGAAAGAGAAAGGGATAAATTATGAAACTATCAATTGCTGGAACCGGTTATGTCGGGCTTGTCACCGCGGTTTGCCTCGCCGAAAAGGGGCATCAGGTCACCTGTGTCGACGTGGACGAGAACAAAATTGAACAGATGAAGCAGGGAAAGAGCCCGATTTATGAGCCCGGCCTGGAAGAACTGATGCTGCGCAATTCCAGCCGCCTGACCTTTACGACGAATTACCGGGAGGCCTATCGCGATGCGGACGCCATTTTTATCGGCGTCGGAACCCCGGAGAAACGAGATGGCTCCGCCAACCTCTCCTACATCTACAAGGTGGCCGAGCAGATCGCGGAATCTCTGGAACAGGACTGCGTCGTAGTCATCAAATCCACCGTGCCCATCGGCACGAACGATAAGATTGAGGCCTTTTTGAAGAGCCGGCTCAAAAGCGGCGTGCAGATTCGCCTGGCCTCGAACCCGGAGTTTCTCGCGCAGGGGACCGCGATTCGGGACACCCTTCACGCCAGCCGAATTGTCATCGGGGTGGAGGATGCGGTTTCCGAACAGGTCATGCGGGAGGTTTACCAGGGGTTTGACGGCATTCCAGTGCTGGTGACCAACCGCCGCAGCGCGGAGATGATCAAATACGCCTCCAACGATTTTTTGGCGCTCAAAATCTCCTACATCAACGAAATCGCCAACCTGTGCGAGGTGGTGGGGGCCAACATCGAGGATGTGGCCAGCGGCATGGGACTGGACAGCCGCATCGGCAACCGCTTCCTCAAGGCGGGGATCGGATACGGCGGTTCCTGTTTTCCAAAGGACACCAAGGCGCTCTCCTGGCTTGCGAGCTACAATGACAACGAGCTCAAGACAGTCAAGGCCGCCATCGAGGTCAACGAGCAGCAAAAGCTCAAGCTGCTCAAAAAAGCGAGAAAATATTACCCCGATTTTGCGGGGCTCACCGTCGCCGTGCTGGGGCTTACCTTCAAACCGGGGACGGACGACCTGCGGGAAGCCCCCAGCCTGGTGAACATCCCCATCCTGTTGGAGGACGGGGCGCGTGTCAAGGCGTGGGATCCGGTCGGGGTGCCCAATTACCAAAAGGTATACCCCACTGAACTGACCTACTGCAGCACCATTGAGGAGACTTTGCAGGACGCTGATCTCTGTTTCATCTTTACCGAGTGGGATCAGGTCAAGCAGCTCACCCCAGAAGTATTCCGCAGCAGGATGAAAAAGGCGCTGATCTTTGACGGCAGAAACTGCTATGATCCCGCCCTCTTCCACGACTGCGGGGATGTTGTTTACGAGAGCATCGGACGCTGAGCTTTTCGGGGCCAGCTCGATTGATAGGAAAGGAATACCGATATGTCAATTTTTCAGAACAAGACGCTTCTCATCACCGGCGGCACCGGCTCGTTCGGCAACGCCGTGCTCAACCGTTTTTTGGACACCGACATCCGCGAAATCCGAATTTTTTCCCGTGACGAGAAAAAACAGGACGATATGCGCCATGAATTTCAGGCCAAGATGCCGCAGCTTGCCGACAAAATCAAATTTTTCATCGGGGACGTGCGGGACTTGGCGTCGGTCAAAAATGCGATGCACGGGGTGGACTACATTTTCCACGCCGCCGCGCTCAAGCAGGTGCCGAGCTGCGAGTTCTTCCCCCTCGAAGCGGTGAAAACCAACGTGATCGGGACCGAAAACGTGCTCACTGCGGCGATTGAGGCAGGGGTGCGCAACGTGATCTGCCTGTCGACCGACAAGGCGGCCTATCCGGTCAACGCGATGGGCACAAGCAAGGCGATGATGGAAAAGGTCATCGTCGCGAAATCCCGCACCGTTTCGCCGGAAAAAACCAAAATCTGCTGCACCCGGTACGGCAACGTCATGTGCTCCCGCGGCTCGGTCATTCCGCTTTGGATTGAGCAGATCAAGGCGGGCAACCCGATCACCATCACCGACCCGTCGATGACGCGTTTTATCATGAGCCTGGACGAGGCGGTTGACCTGGTGCTGTTTGCCTTTGAACACGGCGTGTCGGGGGACATTCTGGTGCAAAAGGCGCCCGCCTGCACCATCGACGTGCTCGCGCAGGCGGTCAAGGAGCTGTTCGGCTCAGCGGCGCCGGTTCAGGTCATCGGCATCCGCCACGGTGAAAAGCTGTACGAGACGCTGCTCACCAACGAGGAGTGCGCCAACGCCACCGACATGGGGGATTTTTACCGCGTGCCCTGCGACAAACGCGACCTCAACTACGACAAGTTTTTCAGCGACGGCGACCGGGAGCGCAACCTGCTGACCGAGTTCAACTCCAACAACACCCAGCTGCTGACCGTGGAACAGGTCAAGGAAAAGCTTGTGTCGCTGCAGTACATCCGCGATGAGCTCAGCGAGTGGGAGAACCGATGATGAACATTTTAGTGACTGGGGCCCGGGGATTTGTGGGCAAAAATCTCTGCGCAGCCCTCAAAAACATCGCGGAGGGAAAGGACCGCTCCTTCCCCCTCAGCCCTGACCTGCGCGTTTTGGAATACGACGTGCAGACCGATCCCGCGCTGCTCGACGGGTACTGCAAAGACGCTGATTTTGTGTTCCACCTCGCTGGGGTCAACCGCCCGAAAGAACAAGAGGAATTTATGGAGGGGAATTTCGGCTTTACCTCCACACTGCTCGAGTTGCTCCAAAAACACCGCAACACCTGCCCGGTCATGCTCTCCTCCTCGATTCAGGCGGAGCTTGACAACCCCTATGGGCAGTCCAAAAAGGCGGGCGAGGACCTGTTGTTCCGCTATGCGGAGCGCACCGGCGCCAAGGTGCTGATCTACCGCTTTCCCAACCTGTTCGGCAAGTGGTGCCGGCCAAACTACAACTCGGCGGTCGCGACCTTCTGCCACAACATCGCGCACGGCCTGCCCATCCAGGTCAACGATCCCAGCCACCAGATGACGTTGGTTTACATTGACGATGTGGTCAGCGAGTTCATCCACGCCCTCTGCGGACAGGAGACGCGGGACGGGAAATTCTGCCGGGTAGAGCCGGAGCATCATGCCACCCTCGGCGAGATCGCAGATCAGATCAGAGCGTTTCAGCAGTACCCCCAAACCCTCGGGGTGCCCGATTTGACACAAGATTCCCTTGTCAAAAAGCTGTATTCCACCTATCTGTCCTATCTTCCCGAAAGCTGCTTTGCTTACAAGCTCAAAATGAACAAGGACGAGCGGGGCAGCTTCACCGAGATCCTCCGCACCGCTGCGAGCGGGCAGTTTTCGGTCAACATCTCCAAACCGGGGATCACCAAGGGCAACCACTGGCACAACACCAAAAACGAGAAGTTCGTGGTGGTGCACGGCCGCGGCCTCATCCAGCTGCGCAGGATTGGAACCGACGAAAACGGCCAGCCCTATCCGGTGGTGAATTACGAGGTGTGCGGCGAGGAGATCACAGTGGTGGAGATGATCCCGGGCTACACCCACAACATTGTCAACCTGTCGGACACCGAGGAACTCGTGACCTTTATGTGGGCAAACGAGGCCTTTGACCCGGAAAAACCGGATACATTTTTTGAGGTGGTGGAGTAATGCAGAAAAAAACCGACTATTCCCGTGTGCAGTTTCAGAATGACGGCCGGCTCAAGCTGCTCATCATCGTGGGCACCCGGCCAGAGATCATCCGCCTCGCCGCGACGATCAGCAAATGCAGGCAGTATTTTGACTGTCTCCTCGCCCACACCGGGCAGAACTACGACTACAACCTCAACGGGGTGTTTTTCCACGATTTAAAGCTGGACGACCCCGACGTGTATATGGACGCAGTCGGCGACGACCTGGGGGAGACGATCGGCAACATCATCGACTGCTCCTACAAGCTGATGAGCCAGGTGAAGCCGGATGCGCTGCTGATTCTGGGCGACACCAACAGCTGCCTGTCCGCGATTGCGGCAAAACGGCTGCACATCCCGATCTTTCACATGGAGGCCGGCAACCGCTGCAAGGATGAGTGCCTGCCGGAGGAGACCAACCGGCGGATTGTGGACATTATTTCAGATGTCAACCTCTGCTACAGCGAGCACGCACGCCGGTATCTGGCGGAAAACGGCCTGCCCAAGGAGCGCACCTATGTCACCGGGTCCCCCATGGCGGAGGTGCTCCGCCAAAATCTCGCTGAGATTCAAGCGAGCGGCATCCACGAAAAGCTCGGGCTCCAAAAAGGGGGCTATATCCTGCTCTCGGCCCACCGTGAGGAAAACATCGACACCGAAAAAAACTTTCTCTCGCTGTTTCGGGCGATCAACGCGCTCGCCGAAACATACGACATGCCGATTTTGTACTCCTGTCACCCCCGGAGCAAAAAACGGCTGGAATCGAGCGGATTTGCCCTCGACCCCCGGGTCATTCAGCATGAGCCGCTCGGCTTCCACGACTACAACTGCCTGCAGATGAACGCCTTTGCGGTGGTTTCGGATTCGGGCACGCTGCCGGAGGAAAGCTCGTTTTTCACCTCGGTTGGCCATCCCTTCCCCGCGGTCTGCATCCGCACCTCGACCGAACGGCCGGAGGCGCTCGACAAGGCCTGCTTTCTTCTGGCCGGCATTGACCAAACCTCTCTGCTGCAGGCGGTGAAAACCGCAGTTGAGATGAACCAGAACGGCGATTACGGCATACCAGTTCCCACCTATGTGGAGGAAAACGTCTCCACCAAGGTGGTCAAAATCATCCAGTCCTACACCAATGTGGTCAACAAAATGGTCTGGCGCAAAAACTAAGCACATTGCGGTAAAAGAGCCCCGTCTCAGTGTACGGGGCTCTTTTTGCGCGCTTTTTGGACACGCACCGCGCAGAAGACAGGGTGGGTTCCCCGCCGTCTGTATCGCTCACTCCGCTCCGATGTGGGCGGTGTGAAAAGAGGGATGGCCGCCATGGCTGTGCCCCAGAAGCCCCTGAACCGCTCTGGTCCTGCCGCCCAACACCTCGGAACCGCGCAGCACACCGGGGCCGGCCTGACGAACACGGCCTGCGGATGAAACGGCTCGTTTCGGCCTGCTGTCAAAATACCCGGTCCCCCAGGGCCGACACAGGCGTTTCAGTTGGCAGCTGGAGGTATCTTTATTCAATGTCTGCTAATCTTATTTACTGGACATTCAGTCTCAAACAAAGCTGTCAGCGCGGTTGGGGCAGGGTTAAAACAGAGACACTAAAAGAGCAAAGAGAAAGGGAGCTGCGCCGATTTGGCGCAGCTCCCGTTTCTGTTGGACGCTTTACCGCCGCTCTCCGGTCACAGCGGTGAGGGCTCGCCCCTCTCTTCGCGGCAGATGATCTTTTGATCCACGATGCGGACCCGTTTGTTGCAGATGCTCAGGGCCGCCTTTTTGTGGGAGACGATGACCAGCGTGTAGGCGCGCAGCTCCCTCAGGTTGCGCAGCAGCTGTTCCTCGGTCTGCTCGTCGAGCGCGGAGGTCGCCTCGTCGAGCAGCAGAACCGGGGCGCCGCTGAGCAGCATCCGGGCAATGGCGAGCCGCTGCACCTGCCCTTCGGACAGCCCGGCCCCCTTCTCCCCGATCACCGTGTCAAGCCCCTGGGGCAGCTGGCGGACAAACTCCTCGGCGCAGCTGACCCGGATCGCCTCGTCGATCTGCTCCTGGGTGACGCCGGGGCGGATGAGGGTGATGTTCTCCCGGATGGTGCCGGAAAACAGGTAGTTCCCCTGCGGCACATACCCGAACAGCCTGCGGGTGCTCCGGTCAGCGGGAACCTTCCCCTCCCCGTCTGTCTCGAGGGAAATCCTGCCGGCATACCCGGGGTAGAGGCCGAGCAGCAGCTTGAGAAGGGTGCTTTTTCCAATGCCTGAAATCCCCTCGATCGCGACAAAGTCGTATTTGTCAATCTGCAGGCCGGCGCCCTCAAACAGCGTCTCCCGGTCGTAGCGGAAGGTCAGGTTCTCAAAGCAGATGCTGCGCAGACCGGCGTAAAGGGCCTGTGCATCCCGCTGATCCGCCGCGCCGGCCTCGTCGGGCAGCTGCTCTATCTCGATGATCCGCTCAGCGGAGGCGAGCATGCTGTAGTACTTGGGCAGAAAGCCGGAGAGGTTGGCAAACGGTTGCTGCACCTGTCCGACCAGCTGAAGCACCGCTGTGAGCGAACCAAAGCTCATGCTCCCCTCAAAGAGGCGGAAGGCGCCCCACAACAGGGCGTAGAGATACCCTGTTTGAAAAATCAGGCCAAACCCCGCGTTCGCCAGGATGCCGACGGTGCGGCGCTTCATCCGGGCGCGGTAGTGCTCCTGCTGGATCCGTTCCGACTTGGCGAGCATGCTGTTTTGAATGTCAAAGACCTTGACAATGGCGAGGCTGCCGAGCACCTCCTGCAAAAAGGAACGGACCTCCCCGTCCTTTTGCTGCACCTGTTTGTGCATCCGCTTCATCCTGCCCCGGAACACCCGGCTCACCCCAAAGAGGAGGGCGCCCCCGATGACAAAGACAAGGGCGAACACCCGGTCAAACAGGATGAGCACGCCGAGCGCGCAGCTGATGCGGGTGAGCAGCGAAAAGAGGTTGGGCAAAAGCGTCGCCACCCCATCGCTGACCACCACCACGTCGTTTGTCAGCCGGTTGAGCAGCTCGCCGCTGTGAAACTGCGTCACCTCGGAATACCCCTTTTGCAGCAGAGATTCAAACAGGCCGCTCTTGTAGAGCATCTCGAGCTTCGCCTTGATCCGCTCCTCAAGGGAACGACAGGCCAGGCGAAGGACAAACTGGGCGAGGATAATTCCCAAAAGCGCGGCCGCGTAAACAGCGAGCCCCTGCCGGTGCCCTGCGACCGCCGAGTCGATCACACCGCGGCAGGCGAGCGCAAACAGCGCCGCCGTTGAGGCGAGGAGGGTGTTGCCGAGGATCAGCAGCACCATGGGGACAAGCTGCTTTTTGGATGTGCGAAACAGCCAGCGCAGCGCCTGGGCGTTCTCTGAGCGTCGAGCCATCCGACAGACCTCCCTTCCCGTGACTCACAGGTCAAGCGCGCGGTAGAGCTGTTTGAGCTGTGAAATTTCCTGTTCGTCCAGATGTTTGATCGACTGCACCTCGGCGTTTACATAGTTGGAGCGAAACAGCGCCGTCTTTGCCAGCCGCCCGACCCAGTAAAAGGGCAGCAGGCCGGGCGCGCGCTCGAGCTTTGGAAAGATGTATTCCATGGCCTGGCGGTCGGGGAAGAGGCGGCGCAGGGTGTAGCGCAGGCGGGACCCGGACGACACCCCCCGCTGCTCGCTGCGCATGAGGTTGAGGCTGACCAGCGTCTGCACTGTCCCCATCGCGCCGCTGCGGAACAAAAACGAGGTGAGGGTGTCGAGCACCGCCGGGCTGCACTCCTCTGAGAGAGAGGCGAAAAACGGGCTGATTTCCCTGCACTCGGGAAACAGGTGCGGCCCCAGCTCGAGAAAGTGCCGGTGCACCTTGGTCAGGCCGTAGCGCTCGAGCTGGGCATCCATCTCTTCCCAGTCCAGCTTGTCCGCGTACCGGAGGAGAAACAACATCTGATCGAGCACCGAGCGCAGACCCGCCCCGGCGACGCGCAGATGCTTGCTGGTGTGCAGCATCAAATAGAGGTAACTGTCTTCCAGGGTGAGCTGGCGCACCGCTTGATACCCCTGGTAGGGTACCGCCCGTTTCCACGCCTGTTTGGAGAACTCCCGCCAGCTGGACGGGGTGTGAAAGAGTTTGTTGTGGATCTCCACGTTGAGATTGGGCGCCTTGCAGTAGACGTCGTGGCAGCCGCCGCGGTGCTGCAGGGCGTAACCGAGCGACTCCATCACCTGTTCCACCTGTCCGAACTGGCGGGCGTCGCAGAGGATGTCGACGTCGACCGACAGCCGCAGATAGGGTTTGGGATAGAGCTCTTTGAGCAGCAGCCCTTTGAGCGGCACGCAGCGCACCCCTGTTTTCTCCAGGGCGGAGAGGATGTTCTGCGCCTCGACCTCCTGTATCGCCTCGCGGGCAACCGAGCGGTTGCGCATCTCAAGGCTCACCGCGAGAATGTCGGCTGGGACGTCAAACACAGCCCGCCGAAAGCCGTCGTAGAGAAACCCGCTGAGGGAGGAGTGGGCCGCAAGACGGCACATCTTTTGGTAGTCCATCTGCTGCTGGGGAGGGGCAAGCTCTTTGTCAAAGAGAACCGCCCTGAGGAGCTCGATAAAATAGTTTTCTTCTGCCGTCTGACGGATCAACCCGCCGTCACCTCACTTTCTTTGCGCAGACCCGCGCCGGAAAATCACCCGACGCACCCAGCGCAGCCCGCGGATCACCACGCCGCGCAGCGGCCGGCAGGCGGTCCACACCGCGGCGTACCCGCGGTAAAGGGGAGAATCCACCCGAATCTCCCTCTTCCCGCGGGTGAATTTGATCAGGACGCCCGCGATCTGCTCCGGGCGGACGCCCCGTTCCACTTGGTACTGGTTGTCCCCGCAGAGGGAAAAACAGTCGCCCTCCCGGCCGACAATGCGGTGCAGCCAAAACTGCCCGTTGTTCCGGCGGTAGAGGACGACGTCATACTTTCTAGGAGGCCTCTTCGCCGGACTGCACAGCAGCACCGTGTCCCGCCGCTCCCGCAGCATCGGCAGCATGCTCCGGCCGGTGGGGCGGAAGCGGAAGGCGCCGCCCTGTGCGAACACGTCCTCCATGAGCAGGGCGATCTGCTCCATCTTGAGCGCCTGGGGCTTGGGGTTATTCCTCGACAAGGCCCGCCTCCCGCGCCTTGTGCAAAAACGCGTCCACGTCGTGTGCCGCCCTCTCCTCCGACACCTCGTAAGCCGCGAGCAGCGCTTGGATCAGCTGCTGCCGGCTGGTTTCCTGCTGCATGGCCTCCCACAGGAAAATGCCGGTTTCGTTGAGGGTGGCCATCCCGTTAAAATGCTCCGACGCTTTACCAACAGGGGCCACAACCCCCATGCCGTCCATCTTTCTGAGCAAAAAGCCCTCTTTGATCTTCATTGTGCCTGCCTCCTAACATTGTTGGCCGCCCGCCATCGCCTCGTGCGCGGTGCGGGCGGCGTCTGTGCCGATGGTGCACTGCATCCGGTAGAGCGGCGCGGTCTCGAGCACCGATTGCAGCACCCCCAGCAGCCGCTCCATGTCCTGCTGATAGAGCGAGTGGATCGTCTGGTCAAACAAAAACGCGACCGCCTCCCGGGGGGAAATCCGTCCTATCTTATTTTGACTCCCCCGCTCGAGCAGGCAGATCCCGCCGACCGGGACGCATCGGTTCTGACTGAGGGGGGTTTTGCCCGAAAAAGGGGTGCCGCAGGCGCACAGCTGCCCCCCGATCCAGCGCAGCGCGGGCTTGTCGTCGTTGAGAATCGCCGCGCGCGCCCCAAACAGCTTCAGCCACTGGGCGGTGTGGGTCGATTTACCCGTCCCCGAGTGGGCGGTGAACAGGTAGGCGCGCCCATCCAGGGCGACCGCAGACGCGTGCAGCATCATGCCGTCAAACCGCAGCAGGGAGCGGTAAAAGCAGGAGCCGAACCGGAGATACTCGCACTGGTCCTCCCCGAGCGACGGGTTTGCCTGCTGCATCCTGTCGATATAGCCCTGCGGCTGGCGGATCACAATATCCGCCCGGCGGCCCGGCGCGGGCAGCTCGTAGGGGGCCGCCCGGCTCAAGAGGGTGGGATGAACCGGCTCCATGTCCACCACAAGCCCCGCAATTTCATAAAGCGCCATTGGCAAGTTCCTTTGCTAAAAACTGTTGAATATTCATTAAATAAGAATAACAGAAAACAAAGGGAAAATCAATGCAACCACAAAAATTCTAAAAAAAGGAACCAGAGAAACAGATTCCAGCATCTTCCTGCATTTCCTTTCATTATTTTGCTTTAAAGCCCTGTTTTTATGCAATAAAATGTTGACAAAAGGATTCAAATCCCTTATATTAAAATAAATAGATATGTGTTCTATATGCATTTCTATATAAGTAGGAAAATCATTCTAGAGGAGGAAACGAATGCATGAAAAAGATCTCGAAACAACTGCTGTCTTTGATGCTGGTATTTGCATTTGTATTTGTATCGGTGCCAATCACAGCGAATGCTGCCAGCAGAGTAGAAACCATCACACTAAAAGCAGTGGAAGGGCTCACCTATTACGACCAAGACGGGTTTGAATTTTCTGAAGCGGACAATGATATCTATCAAGAGGACTACTCGTATACAATCGCAATCGATCCGTCGAGCGGGGATATTACGTTTACAGCCTCAAACGGTGTGATTCCGAGTTTTGCATTTGGCATCGGCCTTGCGCAGGACAAGGAGATCAGCATCACCCATGATGCAAGCCGTGCAAACTACACCGAAACCACCGCGACCAACCCAGACCGAAAGGTGTATGAGTTTAATCTAAACACCTGCCGTTCCACCGCCTTTACAATCACTCCGGTTGTGGCGAAAGCTCCCCACACAGTGAAAATGCCCTCTGATCCCACGACGCAGTACGAGCTGAGCGCATACGGCGCGCAGTCGGTCGAGGATGGAGGAAACTACAGCTTTGACCTGACTGTGTACAGCGAATACAGCAGCTATCTGCCGGTCGTCCGGGTGGGCGGCGCAGTGCTCAACCACTCTTCTGTCAGGGCCGACGAAATGGGCAATCAGATCTACAGCTACACCATTGAATCCGTCACAAAAGACCTCAACGTCGCGGTGAGCCTCAACGCCCCCGTCATTGTCACACTCCCCTCTGGGAGCGGCTACAAGGCGGAATCCACCAGCGGCTCCAACCTGGTCGCCTACGGCGGTTCCTTTACATTCACCGTCACAGTGGAAGAGGGCTACGGCGCCCCCGCAGTCGCCTCCAACGGCATCGCGGTGGAACCGGTTCAAACCGCCGGTTCGGTCTACACCTATCAGCTGGACAATGTGCGCCAGACCCAAAACGTGAGCGTTGCAATTTCCAAACGCAATCACACCATCACCGTACAGCAGCAGGGCGACGGCTTCACCACCACTGCTGACCCGTCCACTGTCCTCGAGTACGGCAGCAGCTACAGCTTCACCGTCGCGGCGGCACAGGGCTACAACGAGCCGGCTGTCACTGTGACCACCGGCAGCCCCAGCAGCCTGAAACAGTCGGGCAACACCTACACCATCAACAGAGTCACCGAGGACTTTGCCATTCAGATCACCGGCGGGGGCAAGCTCTCCAGCCAGATCACCTTTAACAACGGCGAAGGCTACACCGTCCTCAATCCAGTTGATGAATCGGTTCTCACAACCGCGTCGGTTGAATACGGCAGCGCTTACACCTTCTGGGTCAAGCTCAACGAGGGCTACACCCAGTCCGACCTCAACGTCACCGCCAACAACATCAAGCTGAACAAAACAGCGGTGGAGGGCAAAGACAACGTCTACGCCTACACCATTCCCGCCGTGCAGGCAGCGCAGGTCGTTTCGGTCTCCAACGTGATGAGAAATACCTACAAGGCGACCCTCATTCAGGGCGACGGCTACACCCTCACCGCCAATACCACTTCGGTGCAGCACGGGGATTCCTTTGAATTCTCGCTGGCCGTTGACCCAGCCTACAACAGCGCTTCCGCTGTCGTCAAATCGACTGGCGCCAACCAGCCGGTGTACAACGCGGAAACCAAAACCTACAGTGTGACCGTGACCGAAGATATTTCGATTTCGGTGGAGGGCCTGACCCCCAACCAGTACAAAGTATCCTACACCCAGAGCGCAAAAGAATACAGCATTTCCACCTCGAGCAGCACTTCGGTGGGCTACAACGGCTCCTTCACCTTTGCGGTTGAAGTGAACCCCGGCTACATACTCACTGCGGTCAACGCAGTGAGCAATGGGGTCGTATCCCCCCTGAACACCATCGGAAACAACAGCTATGTGATCAACAACATCACCGCAGACCAGTCGATTCAGATCGTCACCGCAAAAGCCTCTTACACCGTCTCTTATGTCGACGCGAAAGGGAACGGCGCGGGCACAGCGGTGTACACTGTGGACAGCCCCGAGGTCAACGCACAGACCGGAGAAATCACCCTGAAGACCCCCTCTGCCAAAAACTATCTTTTTGTCGAGTGGCAGGATGGAACCGGAACCGGTGTGAAAAATCTCGCCCTTGGGAACGAAAATAAAGAGATCACCCTGACCGCAAACTGGGAGGTTGACTGGGAGAACCTGTTCACCGTGCAGATCGGCCTGGATGAAAACGGCTGGAATGATGTCAATGGAAAGTATTCGATCCGTCTGGTGATCCCGTGGGCAGCGGACAACATCGAAGAGCTCGCCGGCGCGAAGATCGTCAGAAGCGGCGTCTTCTATTCCAACCAGCAGATCGCAGATCAACACGACAACAACGCGCTCAAAGGCTACATTGACCAGTACACCGTAGAGGGCGCCGGACACAAATCGGTGCAGATCGGGAGCAATCCGCTCTTCCTCTACTACACCCAGTACACCACCCCCTTCACCGACATCAACGGACAGTTTACCCAGTCCTTTACCGGCATCAAACCGGGACAGGCCCGTTACGCAACGGCGTGGGTGGAAGTTGAAGTAAACGGCGTCCGCTACACCTATTTCAGCGAACAGTGGAATGGAACTGCACCCACACCCGCCGCATAATCCAAAAAGGAGTAATTTGACATGAAAAAAGCTTACCAAGCACCTGAGTTAGAGGTTGTCCTGTTTGAGAGCGACTGCCGGATCATGGGAAACGAAGACAGCGTTGTAGACCCCGATCCGTTTGCGGAGTTCTCGGACGAACTCCCGCTTGAATAGCCTCATACCCAACGTTTATTCTCTGTAGAACACCCGCCCGCCGCAGATTCCTACTGCGGCGGGCGGGTTTCTTTGTCTGTCGCCGCGGCTGCTGCTGAAAAAACAAATTTTCAGCCCTTTGTTGCTGCCGCTTTGCCTGCCCGGCATCACATTCAGGCCAAAACCCAAGCAAGCTCCGACCAAAGCCCTATTCAAAAATCCAGCCGCGGCACAGACCGCAGCCGGGCAAAGCTCAAACAAAGACCTTATTGACTCCCAATCAAAAAACCAGCCAATCCCCCGGCAAATTTCTGACCAAAGCCCCAGGCAAAATTTCAGTTATGACACGAATCACAAGCAAGCAAAGCCCAAATAGAGCCACAGCCGAATTCCCGATCAAAGCCTTATTCAAAAATTTAGCTGTGGCACGAACTGCAACCAAACAAAGCCCTTATGAGATCCCAATGGAAAGCCTGGCTAAACTCCCGGCCGAGGTCCCAGCCAAAGTTCAACAAAGACCCTAGCGCTGGATGCGGACAAAACAGCTCCACATACCGCTCCGGGCAGAGGCAAAGGCAGCGCAGGCGCGAAAGGAAATGCCGGCGCGGCGGTTGACTTTCCCCTGCTGTCGGGTGTATACTTATTATAAACAGCAATTGTCTAATCTGTATTATGTGTATATCAAATACACCGATGAGGAGGGTTTTCCCATGGGCAGCCTGATCCCCCAAACCGCGCTCACCGACGATCTGTTCGCCCGGTTTGCGCAGTATCTCGACGCGAGCCCCCGCACGGTAGACACCTACGCCCGTGCGCTCAAGCAGTTCCGCCTGTGGCTGGCGATGCAGGGCACCGGCTCCCCCACCCGGGAGGACGTTCTGCGTTACCGCGACAGCCTGCGCCAAACCCGCAAGCCGGCGACCACCCAGCTCTACATGGCGGCTATCCGGCAGTTCTTCCGCTGGACCGAACAGGAGGGGCTGTACCCCGATGTGGCGGCTCACCTCAAGGGGGCAAAAATCAGCCGGGAACACAAAAAGGACGCCCTCACCCCCGCCCAAATACAGGCGGTGCTCAGCGTGCTCTCGGGGGACGACCTCATGAGCCGGCGGGACTACGCCCTTGTATCCGTCGCGGTGACAGGTGGCCTGCGCACCGTGGAGCTGGTGCGGGCGGACGTGGGGGATCTGCGCAACCGGGGGGAACACACCGTGCTCTACATCCAGGGCAAGGGGCAGATGGAAAAGGCCGACTATGTCAAACTCCCCCTCCCGGTGCTCGAGGCGGTCAACGCCTACCTCGCCATGCGGGGAAGGACTCGGCCGGAGAATCCGCTGTTCGCCAGCCTCTCCCACCGCAACGGGGGCGGACGGCTCACCACCCGCAGCGTGAGCCGCATTGTCAAGACGGCGTTTCGCCGCGCGGGATGGGACTCCGACCGGCTCACCGCCCACAGCCTGCGCCACACCGCCGCCACCCTCAACCTGCTCGGCGGCGGCTCGCTCGAGGAGACCCAGCAGCTGCTGCGCCACAGCGATATCAACACCACCATGGTCTACCTGCACCACCTGGAACGGGAAAAAAACCAGAGCGAGGAGCGGATCGCCGGGGCGATCTTTCAAAAAAAGGGGTGAAATTCCCCTCGCGGCTGCCCCAAAGGGGAAACAGGCCAGCCGGGTGCGCAATTGATACGGTTGTTGCCGTCTCGACTGTTTGGCTTTCGGAGCGTTTTCCCCCTGCCTTTTTCGCCGAATTGTTCCCACTGGTTTGACCGGGCATTGGTTCCGCCCGCCTCCGCCGACAGCTGGCTATCGGTGCAGTTGCGGCTGTTTTGCTGCGCCGCGGAACACAGCCGCAACGCGCTGGTTGAACCGACTCCATCCGTTCAACCGATGGGGCAGCCGCCCCTGAAAAAGGCTTCCGGCAAAGCCACCCACAGGCACAGAGCAACTGTCCGCTGCATCGCCAGCGCTGTGCCTGCCGCGGTTTTTCCGCAGCGTTTCACGCTCAGGCAAACGATGCCTGCCCGTCCATGCTCGCCTCCAGGGCGGTCTCTCTAGAATCTTGCCGCGCCTTACCTGCGCTGTCAATGCCGACAGTTTGGGGAATGCAGTCCTGCTTTTCTACTTCTACCCCGCAACCCCCGGACAATCAGGCGTTTCTGCCCGCAACCTGCGGGAGGATCCATTCTTTCGCCCCAAACAGAATCGTTTGGCAATCAAAAAAGCCCGGCTTCTGCCGGGCTTTTTGTCGGTTGATTCACTTCAAATCGGGGGATATTCTTATTTTTTCTTTTTGTTCAGCGCCAGACCAGCTCCTGCCAGCAACAGGGCGGCGAGTGCGGCCATGGCTGGTGAAGCGTCGCCTGTCTTGGCCGGGCGGTTCGCGGATACCGCGGTGGTGTCCCCGCGAAGAGGGGCGTCCTCAGCTGCCGTCTTGTCCGATTCCGTTCCAAGCGCAGCCAGCGAGTCGATCGCCCTTTGCAGCTTGTCCGCCGCGTCGTTTACCTCGGTCTGGGTTGCATTGGCATTTTCGCTGACCGCTTTTGCCGCGCCGTATGCCGCGCGGAACGCTGCGACACAGTCGGCTGTATACCCTTCGGTATCGATTTCAGCTGCCCGGCTCAGAACCTCTTGCAGCACGCTCTTGTCCGCTCTGTAGCGCAGGCCCAGCATTGCGTCGAGAAGCGCTGACTCGCCTGCCGCGACCTCTTGCTGCATGGCGTTGCCGTCTTGGTACACCGCTTTTGCTTCGGTCAAAGCAGTCTCAAACGGCTGAGCGGTCACCGGGGTGTAGCGGTCGATTTGTGCGAGGAAGGTCTCGGCCAGCTGAATCAGTTCGCCGAGGGAGGTCTTGTCCCCGCGGACAAACCCGAGCTTGTGGATTTCCGTCATGAGGGTCTGCCACGCGCTGTCCACCTCCGCCTGGCTGGCCGCCGCATTCCGTTCCACCGCCTGCGCCGCTTCAAGCGCTGCGGTAAAGGACTGCTGCACCATCTCAATCACCTGTTCAAACGAAGGGTCTTGCCGCTGCTGCTGCGCATAGGCGATGACCTTTTGCAGGATTTGCTTGTCGGTCTCCTGCGCCCCGACAACGGTGGTCCAGACATAGGGGGTGAGGGTCACCGGGGAGAGCATGCCGTATTCGTCCGGGGTACGGGTGTCGGCGGGATTGGAGGCGAGCACCGCATTGAGCAGGGTGGAGGCCACCTCCACCGAGATGGTGTTCTCACCAGCTTTGAGCCAGGGCCCGATGTCAAGGGTGGTGTCGATCTGGTTGGTGGTCAGGGTGGTTCCGTTGACGGTGATCCGGTAGGTGTCGACCACATCACCGAGTTCAATGACCGCTCCGGTTCCCTGTTGCCATCCGTTTTCCAGCTGCACCGTGGTGGTGTATCTGCCGATTCCGGACACCTTCTCCAGCCCTTCGAGCTGGTTCCAGGGGCGCAGTCCGTCGATTGTCCCGACGTCAATGTTTGTTTTTTGGCTCTGCGCCGGTGTCGCGCCCTCGCTCCAGCTTTCCACCGTCAACTCCCAGTTGGAGAGCGGAATTTCAGCGGGAACTTCACCGGTTACAACTGGGACGACTTCCCCGTTGTCAAGGGTTACCTGCTGGGTTCCGGCCTCAAAGCTCTTTGCGATCAGGCTGCCGTCCGCGGCGTATGACGTTTGCAGCCCTCCGCTCACGACGTGGCTGCCCACGACCGCGCTGCCCTGATACCAGCTCTCCGGGGCAATTGCGACCGCCATGGTGTCATTGCCGCCGATCACCGCGTCAAAGGTCACCGTCCCGTTTTGGGAGGTGTAGCTTGCAATCGGGGTGATCTCACCCGTCCAGGTGTTGAGGAGATAGGGTCTGCCGTTCCCCTTCAGGGTAATCTTGGCGCTGACGTCGGGGATCTGCTTGGCAGCCGGATAGTTGTCCGCATTCCCCTCGTTGTACAGATAGTACAGATCCGCGTCGTCGAGCGTGCGGTGGACGCTCAGAAGGTTCTGCGGCTGTTCAAAACTCGCATCGGGGGAAACGCCGAGCTCTTTGAGGACATCCGCAACCTGTTCGGCTGTGTCCACGATCCGGACAGAGGGATAGGACGCGAGCTGCTCCATTTTGGAGGCGATGTCCGCCTGTTCGCCATAGGCGTCCTGACGCGGCATTCCGCCGACAAACAGGAGGGGGAACCCGGCCTGTGCATACTCGAGCAGCCGGTCCGCCGTCCCGCCCGGCAGGCTGGTTTCGCTGTCAAAGACAAGCGCCTTGTAGGCGGGGCCGTCCGCGTCCAGCCTGCCGCCTGTGACAGCCGCGCTGTCCAAGCTCAGGCCCGCAGGGCTGACAAATTCATAGGTATACCCGTTTTGCTGCAGCGCCCCTCCGTCCTTGTAGACCTTGTCCGCGCCGGAATAGTCGATGTTTTCCCAATAGCTGTGGTGGTAGATGGCGACGTCTACCTTTGGGGTGCCCTGGCGCAGCAGGTACTGGTTGCGGGCGATGTAATCGGTGTAGTCCCGCGCGTGCTGCCAGCTCGGCAGCCGCTCTCCCCAGCTGTTGGACCAGGAGGACTGGCCGAACCCTTCAAACCCCGGCCAGGAGGTGCCGGCGACAAAGCCGTTTTCATTCCCCTCCCCCTCGTACTGTCCGTTGTAGGAGTACCCGTGAAAGACGATCTGGTTGACGCCTCCCGCCATGGCGCGCTGGATGTGCCACAGCTGGTCTTCCCAGGTCTGCTGGTAGTTGCCCGCGCCGTCCTCCCCGTTCCCACGGAACAGGTTGTAGACAAAGCTGCCGAAATTGATCGAAATATTCTGTTCGGGAGACGCCTCAATCGAGTAAATTTCCTTGTCGGTCAGGTGGACCGCGCCGGACTGAAGCCGGTAAAAGTCGATGATGTCCTTGCCGTAGAGGGTCTCGGTTTCGGGGATGTCCACATACATTGCGGTCTGCGCAAGCTCGAGGCTTTTGCCGTAGGAGGTCTGGTACCGCAGATCCACCCCGATTTTGTCGCAGAATGCAGAGAGGGGCTCCAGGTGGTTTTGGATGTAGAGCTGGGTCAAAAGGTCTTTGTAGTCGTTTTTGAGCGCCTCGTTGCGCTGGTCAAACTGAAAATCCGGTTTCGGATCGCCCGAATAGTTTCCCGCTGAATCGGTGTCGTACACCGCGGGCAGGTAGGCCGAAAAGTCGTACTGCTTCGCCGCCTGGAATTCGTCGAGCAGGCCGATGGTCCAGTCGAGGTGGGTTTCAAATTCGAGCGAGTCGATAAACAGGGCGGACGCGTTTTTAAAGTCCTCCCCATAATAAGGGAGCAGGTTGTTCTCCCAATAGTCGATCAGCGCCTGCGCCCCGGCCCGGCCGAAGTGGTCGAGCTGGTAGTTGCCGTATTTCTGGTTGCCCGACGGGTGCTGCCACCAGCCGAACAGGACGTATTCCCCCGCATCCTCGGGTGTAAACGAGACGGTGTAGTCGGTGGGGCCGTCCCCACTTTTGACGACCTCGCGGCCCATCTCAAGGGTGCGGGCGGAGTCGTAGTCCAGGGTTTTGGTCTCCTTGTCCGAATATTTGGCGACCGTCACGGCGAGCAGCTCGGGGGTACCCGCGTCGAGCTCAGAGGCGACCGGGACAGGGCCGGAATAGGGGGAATCCTTGGTGATTCCGTCCACATGCGCCCCGTCCGCTTCCATCTGCGCGCCCTGGCTCGGGTCGTCCACATCGGTGATGGTGGGCAGCGCGAGCGGCCAGGCGGGGGTCATGGTGAAGTCAATGGTGAAATCGTATTGCCCGGCGACCTGGAGCATGTGTTTGATCATCTCGTTCCACTGCTCGGTGCCCCAGTCGATCGAGTCGCCCCCTTCGCCGCCCGACGCTACCGGGACCACTTCGGCACCCCCAAAGCCCGCCTGCGCCATGGAAGCGATCTCTTTTTCAATTTCCTCTTTGGTCATGTGGGAGCCGGGCACCCACCACCTGGTTTTGGGCCGCGCTTCGGACGGCGGGCTGGCAAAATCGCTTGCAAAGCTGTGTTCCGCCGCCTGCACAGGGGACGGGGCCCCGAGTGCGCTGACGCTGGACACCAGCAAAAGCGCGGCGAGACATCCGGCAAGCCCTTTTTTGAACAATTGATTCATACTCTCTCCTCCTCATTGGTTTTTCTTGGGTTTTGTCCTGTTTTTCTGGACTTCTGAACAACTTTATTATATAATAATGCCAAACCCGAGGCTATTTCAGAATCGGAAGGAAATGATGCATTTTCGGCAAAAGGGAGGGAATTGCATGGATCCCGTTTTAGAGACGGTAAACGAATACATCGACCGGCACCGCAGGGGAAGTCTGCCCTCTCAAAACAAGCCGCACACACCCGAAAATTTGATCCTCGACCCGAGGCCGAAATTCTCCCACAACATCCGGTATTTTACCTTTCTCGAGGACCGTTTTTTCGGCATTGACGAGCAGATCCACCTCAACATTGACCAGATCACCGAGGTGGATAAAGCGCGGCACATCCTGTTCCGGCAAAAGCTCATGCACAACCACGAGTTTTTTGAAATTTTTTATGTGTATTCCGGGCGGTGCGTCAGCACGATCAACGGTGAGGACCGGGAATTCTCCGAGGGGGACATCTGTCTTTACACCCCCAACGCCATCCACTGCATGCAGACGCCGGAGGAAGGGGATGTGGTCATCAACCTTTTGATCCGCAAAAGCCTCTTTGACGAGACCTTTTTAACCCTGGTGCGCAACAACGACCTTGTCACCGGTTTTTTTATCGACTCCCTCTACAACACCAACAGTCAGCAGCGCCACATTGTCTTTCACAAAAACCAGGCGACCATTGCCCGGCCCATCATTTTGCAGATGTTCTATGAGCAGCTCAAGCACGACGGGTTCAGCCAGAACATCCTGCGCTCCTATCTTGTCTGCCTGTTTTCCGATCTCGCCCGCAGCTATACCCAATCCCTGACCGAAACACCGGCGTTAAACGGCAAGCAGCTCGACATGAAAGAGGTCATCTCCTACATCGAACGGCATTACAAGACCCTGACCATCGAAGAACTTGCCGCGGCGTTTGGCTATTCGGTGCGCTCAATGAGCGGATTTATCTGCAGCAAAACAGGCAAAACCTTCCGGGACACCATCAAGAGCTTCCGGCTGCGCAACGCCAGCCGGCTTCTCTGCGAAACCGACCTGCCCCTTGACGCGATTGCCTTTGAGGTCGGCTACACCCAGCGCTGCAGTTTGGAACGGGCGTTTAAAAACAACTTCCACATCTCCCCGGCGGAATACCGCAAGCGCTACCGGCACTAGCGCTGCTCCACCAGCCCGGTCAGCCGAAACGCCGCATTCGGAATGCCCCACCAACCCAGCCAGCTGAAACGCCGCGATCGAAATGCCCCAAGCGCACGGGCACGGCGCCCTCTGGCAGCAGCGTCCGCACAGGTGCGCAGCCTGTCGATCCGCAGCCACTTAGAGAAGGGGCTGCGGCTTGCTGTTTAAAAGATATATGTGTTCTTTGTATTGTGTGTACAATACATTTAGTTTGTATATAAACGCAGTACTCAGACGCTCGGCGGCGGCGTGCGCGGCCGGATGCCCCCGGCATTGGTCCGGGCTGTTGCCGAACCAATCGGCGGCAAAATCTGCCCACGGGGTCTGAAAGAAACGCGATTCCCCTGCCCGTGCGCTGTCCCAGCGACCCTGTTAAACTATATCTGTATAATACAGATTAAAAGTATTGTGTGTATTTTCTCTGCACAACAGGCAAACAGGCGGCTCCTTCTGGCGTTGGTTCGGGCTGTTTCCGAACCAATCGGCGGGGAAATCTGCCCATGGGGTCTGAAAGAAACGCGATTTCACTGCCCACGCGCTGTCCCAGCGGTTCTGTTAAATTATATCTGTATAATACAGATCATATGTATCTTTTCTGCACAACAGGCGATCCTCAGGCGCAGCGGCTTTGCGGCTGCTTTGGCTGCCTCCGCCGCGATCTCCACCCAGCCCCGGGCCGCGTCAAAACCACAGCTGCCCCCGTTTGAGCGAACTTCCCCGCCCCCACTCCCCCAACCGGGCAGCCTGCGGCGCAAAAAAAGAACCGGATGTGTTCCGGTTCTTTTTTTAATCTGCTTTTGCTGTGATCCCGAATCGCCGAAGAACCTTTTGTTTGAGCTTGTAAAACCCGTCGATCTGCTGCTGGCTGGTCGGGAAAATCTTGTTGTCCCGCAGGTCCTCGTAATAGGCGAGCTCAATCCCGGGGTAAAACCGCTGCGCCAGAGTATTGGGCAGGTCGGTCAGACAGAAATAGGGGTAGGAGGTGAGAGAGGTGGTCATGTAATAGCGGTTCCCGTCGTCCCTCCACCCCTCTGGAATCGGCCAAACGTCCATGACAACGAGATATTCGTAGTCGGGATTCATCAAATTGACTCGGGTTCCGCTGTAGACCTCAAAGTCAAATGCAATGACATCGGTCTGGAAATAGCTGCGGGAAAGGTACTGGATGACCTCCCCTTCAGCAAGATCCCCCTTCACCACCTCCTTGACCAGCAGATCGGTGAGGGTGGCGTTGTAGCGCTGTTGAATCCGCCCGGTGGGCTGCACCACCGCCACAATCGGCTGCTCTGCAATCATCTGGAACTCGTTTTGTTGCTCCGAGTCCTCCATTGTCCCGCACATCGACGCCGGCGCGATCACCCCGGTGTGTCCGCTCAAATCCACCCGGCCGTCTGGGTAGCGGACAATGTCCTCATGGGTGGAGACGCCGTACAGCCCGAGCCCGGCTGTGACCAGCACCATGCACAGCGCGATGCTGACAAACACCTTCATGACGCCTCGCCTCTCGGTTGCGACCACCCTGCCGTTTTCCATGGTGCAAAGCATAGAACCGAGTGAATCTGCTCTCTTTTGGCATCCTCTTGTCTCTACGCCTGCTGGGAGGAACCGTGCCGTATAAAGGGACCGGCACTCATATTTTATTTACAAAATGTTTAATAATGTTATTATTTGGTCATTTGTTATATTTATCTAATTTTTTTTTGTTAAAAACTAGAATGGTGTTTTTTGTTATAATATGATATATTTAGTTATATAAGGATTATTTGGTGTAAAATAATTGAAATGATATTCTAAAATATATTTTATCTGCATTGTGGAAGGAGGGGATTCCAATGGGTTATTTCGCAGTTAACCTGTACAAATTGTGACATGCAGAAAAATAGGAGGATTACTATGAAACAAGCACTGAAAAGAATGACAGTAATTGTGATGGCTTTGGGCATTTTAGGGGCAACAAGCATTTCTGCTTCCGCAGAGTTGAAAACGCATTACGTACCAGTGGGAAAGGACCTGACAAGCACATCATTGACTGACCTCGTCGGCTCTGTTACAAAAACCACCTCAGATCCGGGTCTGCATTTGTATGTGTCAAACGGCCCATCAACCTATTGCAATGCACAAGCGTCCATTACTTCCTCCAGCTATCCATTTTCAACTTATACATCACAAAATCTTACAGTAAGTTTAGGCGAAACTAAGTATTTAAACACAGGTAGAGGAGGAGTTACTGGGTATAGCGCCCGCGTGTTTGCTGCAAAAAGAGGCGGCGATGGGAATTATCGCTTGTCTGGCGGCGCTTATATGAACTGACAGCTTATTTGAGGAGGGAGAGGGGGATTCCGCTCCCTCCTTTCTATAATCGAGAATACAGGAGGTGCATGCTATGCGCTTTTTACATATGACAGGGATGCAAATTGGCCAGCTTGTGCGGCGCAAGGAATTTGCGTTTACGCTGACAGTTGTCCTGCTCTACTGCGTTGGCATCAGCGTAATGAATGCCGTGTATTATATGGGATGGGACATCCACCTGATCTCCCCCCCTCATGAGATGTTTGGCGGCAATGAACGCATGGAAAATGGACTATCCTTTCTTTTGTTTTACATCATCATTCTATTTGCGTCGGTTCCCTTTGCCATGTCGGCAACCGATGACCGTATCATTCGGGTTGTCCCCCTGCTGCAAACAAGAGTCACTCGCCGCACCTACTGCTTGTCCAAGCTGACCGCTTGTTTTGTTGGTGCGTTTCTTGTTTTTTTCATTCCGCTTTGCGTCAATATTCTACTGAATTTCGCAACTTTTCCATGGGACGGCACCAAAATGCAGGTAAATGGCAGTACCTATGCCCCAGCGATGTCCATATGGCAGGATGGGACAAAAACCTATGGTGAAGCAGGGGCCTACCTCTTTGCCAGCCTGTACGGATTCTCACCTGTTCTTTATAATTTTTTCTCTGCCGCTGTCATTTCCGCGTTTGCAGGCGCCGCTTCGGTCTTTTCTTGTGGATTTTCATGGTTGATCCGGCAAAAGAAGTATCTCTGCATTCTCCCACTGTTTGTTTTCTATCTCTCTACTTCTGTATTTGACTCATTGAAAAACTTCCTAATAGGGGCATCCAAGCTTCCACGCGAAATGGCAATGGCATTTAGCTGGCAATATTATATTTTAGGGAAGAGCCCTCTTGGTGAAAGGTACAGCTGTCCAGTGTGGTACTTTTGGGTGATTTTTGGCGTATTGATTGGAGTCGGAGTCATCCTGACCCTCGCACAAAGCAAACGAAACTATTTGGATTAGGTAAGGAGGGCAATTTGAATGAAAAAAACAGTACAGGTTGTGTTCAGCGCTGCTGGGGTTGCCCTTTTTCAGGTAATCTACAATTCTTTTTATTTTCTCTCAAGCTTGATTCCACCAGATGCGACGGCAGAAAATTTACAGAGTTTCGGCCTGAACGAAGTGTTTTCGAATAGTTTTTTGATGAATTTTGAACCTGAAATGAGCTTCCTGCCAGGCGCAATTAATCAAATGGTCTTCTTTTTCGTATTTTGTCTGTTTGCTTGCCGCTTTTTAGCGAAAGATTATTGTCTGACTGGGGTGTATACCTTTACCCGCCAGGTAAAAAAATCACATTGGTATGTCAAACGTGTGGGTAATCTTGCTGGATTTGCTTTTCTTTACACTGCAGTTTATTTGGGTCTGGGCCTCATCTGCTGTTTTTCTGTGGCCGGAGGTGAGCTGGTTGACACAAAAGAACTCCTCTATCTCATCCTTTCACCTCTTGTCAACTATACGTTGTTTTTAACAGCGATTTCTCTTCTGATCAATCTGATCTCCATCCAATTCGGCTCCTCTGCCGGGTTTATTGGTGTATGGCTGGCAATCATTCTCTGTCTCACCCTGCTGTTCTCTGCCTATCCGGTGGTTATGGAGCCGCTGCTAAGGTCGGATCCGGAACTGCAGTATTCCGGATATCTGGCAGCACAATTGCCTGTTTGGATGCTGCTTCTTGTGGCAATCAACCCTCTCAGCCACGTGATTTTGAATTTTCACGCAGCTCCCTCAGAACTGGTCAACCTTTCCCTGTCAAACCGGATGCAATTAAGCGGAAATATTGAGTTTATCAATTTGCCAAGTTGGATGTTTTCCATAGGGTACCTGTTGGTTTTTGCTGTTCTTACGGTAAGCCTGGGATGGCTTTATCTGCGTAAAAAGGATATTAGTCTTATCAATCACGAAACTTTGTAGGAAAAGAGGTGTCACAATTATGACTGCGATTGAAATCACACAATTAACCAAGGTGATTAAGGGATATACCGTATTGGACAACATCAACCTTGTCGTCGATCAACCTCTTGTTTACGGCTTTGTCGGCCGCAACGGGGCAGGGAAAACCATGCTGTTTCGCAGCATCAGTGGGTTAATTTCTCCTACCTCAGGATCTGTCAAGATCAATGGGAAACAGTTGGGGAAAGAGCTGACTTTTCCGGAAAGTATTGGCCTTACGATTGAAAATGTCGGGTTATGGTCAGAATTTTCTGGATTTCACAACTTAAAAATGCTGGCAAAAATAAAGAAAAAAATTTCGGATGATCAAATCAAAAAAACAATCCAACGAGTCGGTTTAGATCCAGCGGATAAACGTCCGGTTCGAAAATATTCCCAGGGAATGAAGCAGCGGATTGTCTTAGCGCAAGCGTTGATGGAACAACCGGAACTATTGATTTTAGATGAACCTACAAATGCACTGGATGAAAATGGAGTAAAGCTGATCCGAAACATTATCATGGAGGAAAAACAACGGGGGGCAACCGTCTTATTATCAAGTCACAGTAAAGAGGATATTGAAATACTGTGCGATGTCATTTATCACATGGATGCAGGAAGAATCATTGACATGACAGTAAGAGATGAGGATGGTGCAGGATGAAAAAATGGCTGATCGGATGGACTTTTCTAGTTCTGCTTGGTTTGGGAATCAACGTCTATGCAAAGAGTACCTATATTAATCCCATCGACTACAATAACCTAAAAGAGACAGCGGCAGATTGCTATGTTGTAAGAGATTTTTGTTATTCTGCAGAAAATGAAGAAAATAACCTCGCATTATTTGGTGCGGAGCCAGACGATATCGTGGCTAAGGTTCAGGCAAAAGGGAACTGCAAGGGTATTTATATGGGCAGCCTTGTGGATATTCAAGTGCTGGAAGTCTATCAAGGAGACCGTTCATTTCAAGGGAAAGAGGCAACGCTGATTACAGGCGCTTATGTATTGGTAGACATCAATGGACGTCAGGTAAATTCAAATGTCAATTTTATGGAAGAAGGAAAAGATTACTTAATTTCAATGAAACACAGGGAAATGCCAAAAAGTTTTGGAAAAAAACTATATTTTACCACCGCATACAATTATAATTATGTAAGCTGGTTTTTATTCGGTGACAAGCCCGATATGGTTCCTGATAAATTGGAATCTTCTGACTATTGCCGTTATAGAGAAGTTTCGGATAATGAAGTTTTAGCGATGAACCAGGCAGATATCGATTCTTTTCATCAGTTGAAAAAAATATTAATTGAAAAATTTACGGCTTAAACCGAACCTGCCAATTAAGTACAATAAAATTTTTCAATACCAATATAAACACCTTGGTGGAGACGTGTACTCAGGCAAATTTGTGCCGATGAGGGTATCGGATGGCTCCTTTCCGGCAAAAGGAAATACTGTTTTATTTTTAATTACTCCGAATCCGTAATTTTTTGTTTTTTAGGCCTTACAACATCCTGCACAGAAAAATCAGAGCGTCAAAAAAAGAACCGGAACACATCCGGTTCTTTTTTTAACTGAAATTCCCGCCCTAAAAAGGGAATCGATTCTCCATCCTCCTTTTGCAATCCTAAGTCTGATTCTCTGTTCGACTGATTCTGCTTGACAGTACAGACCCATTCTGTGTATACTAGTTATAAACAATATACAGATAAAGTGTATAGAAAACGGGAATGCTGTCGAACCGGGCAAACGGGCAGCATTTTTTTAAGACAAGCATAGGATCTGTATGATGTGTATCTGTATAAGATGTATTGTCTAACAGGGAAACCCTCTGCCGAAACAGGGCAGCTCGGCCTTGGCGCCAGCTGCTTTGGCGCCACTCGCGCACAAAGAAGACTGCACCCGGATTGGATCGGTGCGCGCCGGCAGCCGCATGGAACACAATTCACCGAAAGGGGTACGATATGAAAGAAATCATCACAATTGCCAACCAAAAAGGCGGGGTGGGCAAGAGCACGACCGCCCACGCCCTCGGCTCCTGCCTGCGCGCGCGGGGGGAACGCGTGCTGTTTGTCGACCTCGACCCCCAGGGCAACCTCACCTACACGATGGAAGCTGACCCCGCCGGCCCCACTACTTACGAGCTGCTCACCCGCCAGGCGGAGCTGCCCGACTGCATCCGCCGGACCGAGCAGGGGGACCTCATCCCCGCCTCCGCCCAGCTTGCGGCAGCCGACATGGAGCTCAACTCGACCGGCAAGGAGTACCGGCTCAAGGAAGCCCTCGCGGCGGTGGCGGAGGAGTATGACATCATCCTGATCGACACCCCGCCCGCGCTCGGCATTCTCACCGTCAACGCCCTGACCGCATCCGACAGCCTGCTCATCCCGGCGCAGGCGGACATCTACTCCCTCCAGGGCATCGGGCAGCTCTATTCGACGGTGCAGGCGGTGCGCACCTACTGCAACCCCGGGCTTTCCATCCGGGGCATCCTGCTCACCCGCCACTCCGCCCGCGCGGTGCTCACCCGCGACCTCACCGAGATGATCGGGGAGACGGCGGCACAGCTCGGCACCCGGGTGTACTCCACTGTGATCCGGGAAAACATCGCGGTCAAGGAGGCGCAGGCGCGGCGGGCCGACCTGCTGCGCTACGCGCCCAAGAGCAACGCGGCAAAGGACTACGCCGCCTTTGCAGAGGAATTTACAGGAGGACAAGACGATGAGTAAAAAGAGTTTCCGGGAAAACAACCCCGCCCTGCAGTTCATCACCCCCGCCCCTGTCCAGGAGACCCCGGCGGGGCAGCCGAGGCCGGCAAAGGAAAAACAGACAGATCACACAGATAATACACATACTACATCTTCTACACAAAATACACAAAACACAGATCTTACAACCAAAAAGCAGGAAACCAAGTCCAAGCGCCTGAACCTGCTCATCCAGCCCTCGCTGCACCAAGAGCTGACCAAAATCGCCTATGTCCAGCGGGTGAGCCTCAATGAGCTGATCCTGCGGGCGTCGCGGGAATACGCCGCCGCGCACCAAGACGCGGTGCGCAAATACGATGAATTTACCGGGGAGTAATATATGAATACACACGATACACATTCTGCGCAGGATGAATATACTACACAGCATTCTTCCAACGCGCGCGGCAGCGACAGCGGCTATATCAAAAAGGTGACCGGCTATGTCGTCGGCCCAGTCAAGGGCGGCCCGTCGGGGGAGGACGTCGGCAGGCTGATGCTCAAGGACCTCTGTTGGACCTGGGAGCAGATGAACGCCGGCGACAAGGAGACCCCGCACAGCAGGGACATCTTCAGCGCAGAGGAAAAGTCCGCCCTCGTCTCCAGCCTGCGCACCGAGGAGGACATCCGGGACTACAACATCTACCGGGAGATTCACACAACGCTTGTGCGGATGCCCGAGCGGTTCTCCCTCGCGCGCACCCGGGCGGAGCTCGCCTTTTGGCGGCTGCACGCGCTGGTGCTCAACTTTCACCAGGTGGAACAGGAGCACGCCGAGAGCTATGAACACCCCCGCATCCTCACCGAGCAGCAGTTTGCAGAGCTCACACAACGGTACACCCGGCAGGAGCTCGGCGCCCTCTGCCCCGGCGGGATCGCGGTGCTCCGGGGGCCTTCCCCTCACATCGACACTAAGGGCTGCTACGCCCCGCCCCCTTTCCCGGGCAGCCACAACTATGCGGCCGAGCACCTGCTCGCGCTGCACAGCCGGGTGATCCGCGCCCTGTTCGCCTCCCTGGAATCCGCGCTGCGGGAGTGCTACGCCCTGCTCGAGGGGATGAACCTCATCGCCGAACGGGTGGAGGTGCCCGAGCTCAAGCGCTACATTCAGGAACAGCCCCCCGAGGAGGACGTCTCGCTGCTCAACCGCCTCATGGAGGACGTGCCCGACCAGATTGTGCGGTTCAACCGCTACCGGCTCGGGGTGGATGAGAACGAGACGCAGCGGCTGCGGGAACAGGTCAGGCAGCTGCTTCCCCCGGTCGACCTCGACTCCCTCAAGCCTGCGGCCGAGGCGGTGGAGCGCGCCCAGGCGTTTCTGGAGGACATCACCGTCATCTACCGCGACACAAGCCGCCTCTTTGAACTGCTGGAAGGGGGCTCGGCGTGACCGGTCAGTCCAAGAAAAAACCAAAATACGAGGCGGTGCTGCTCAAACCGCCCTCCACCTCCCCGCCGAGCACCGGGCCGGATCACTTTATCCCCCCAGCACCCCCGGCCGACTTTTTCAACACCATCCACCAGGGCGAAGCCACCAACAAGCTCGCCCGCATCAAGACCAAGATCACCGACCCCGGACAACTCGACCTCTACGGCAACGGGGTGGTGACCTCGGAGGATTTCAAGGTCTTTATCAAGGAGTACGAAAAGCTCTCGGGCGGGGTGCGCCCCACTGCCAAAAAGCTGCTTGACGCGCTGATCATCACCGCCACCGAGAGCGGCCAGACCGACACCATGGTGCGGCTCCCCCTCGCCCAGTACATGCAGATGCGGGGGCTACGGGACGTCAAAGAGGCCCGCAAGCAGGTGCGCCAGGACATCGAGGCGCTCGACGCGATCTCGATCGAGTTCCGGGAAAAGCGGCGGGGCAAAACCGGGGATTACCTCAAGATGAGCATCTCCGGGGGCACCAACGGGCTGGTGCGCGGGGTGATCCTCTTTCGGTTCAACACCGATTTTTTCAACGTCATGCTCAACTACCCGGTCATGCCGTTCCCCAAGGAGATTCTGCGGCTCAACTCCCGCCGCAACCCGAACAGCGAGTTTTTCCTCCGCCGCATCGCCGAGCACAAGAATATGAACATCGGCAAACCCAATGAGGACATCATCGGGGTCAAAACGCTGCTGCTCTCCTCCCCCGAGCTGCCGCGCTACGCCGACCTGGGGGAAAAGGGACAGGTCTCCCAGCGGATCATCGACCCGTTCGAGCGGGACATGGACGCGCTCGACATCCTCGAATGGAACTACTGCGGCAAAAACGGAACGCCCTGCGACCCGCCCAAAAGCTACGCCGAGTTTGAGCGCGCGCGGGTGCGGATCGTGTGGAAAACCTACCCCGAGCGGCTGGACCGGGGAAAAAAGAAAAAATAGCTTGCAGGCATTGGGGGAGGGGAGACGTTTTATTCCCACCCGGCCGATGCCGTCGAGTCATCCGGGCAGCAGACCGCTGGATGACTCATTTTTTGTTCAAGCTGTTTTATGGTCTGTATTCTGTGTAGTATACATTTTATACAGACTGTTAGAAACTGCTTTTAATACGAAAAATCCGGCGCACATGTCGCCGGATTTTTTGGCGTTACATGCCGGATTTCCAGCATGTGCGGAGGGGTTGCTCAAAGGGGCGCCCAAAAGACACGCTCATACAGTGGAATGGCTTGCCGGCAAATCCGGCTGTGCTCTGCGGAAGGTCTGATTCCCATTTCCCGCTGAAACGGAATTTGTTGCGGGTGCAGCCGCCAGGCTACTCCTTCTGCAAAGTTTTTATGTTTATAGTATGTATTCTATGTATTATATGTAGAATACATAAAAGAGTCCCCGCAGAGAACTGCGGGGACTCTCTTGCTCTGACCTCAGGTTGTCGCGGATTCAATGTACTTGACCGCAAGCACGCCAGAGGTATCCTCCGGCGGGAGGGTGTCGGCGTAGATGTAGACCAAGTAAGGATAGCGGAGTTTCGCCGGATCTCCCTTCTGCCGGAAGGGGAGGGTCCCGTTGGTGTCGATCCCACCGCTCGCCGCGACATCTACCGTGTAAATTTTATCATTGAGCGCCTCATTGTCGGGCAGCTTGACCTGCATCTCCACCGTTCCCTCCTGCTCGCTGTAGGAGAGCAGGAGTGCTCCATACATGATAGGCGTCCCCTTGAGCATCCGGTTTCCAGCCACGAGCAGGAGAAAGATGCTCAGCGCGGCGAGCAGCACCGCAATCAGGATGCGCTTGATCAAAGAGGACTTGCTTTTCATTCGTCCCACCTCCTACCCAGACAACTGCTTTCGGCCGTTCTTCCTCTGTAAAGCCAAACAGACTATAGAGACCATAGATGAATAGGGGTAATACGCCACCGCAAACTCAGTGGATTCATAATTGGTAAAGTTGTTCCAGTTACCAATGTGATAATAGGTATTGTGCCGGGATTGATAATAATATGGCTCAGATACCGTATGTCTTCTGTCCTTATAGATATGAGCTAACGCTTCTGCGCGGTTTCCCATAACATATCCATAGTTGGCTGCAGCAGTACAGAAGCGTACAGCCGCATCATAGATACCCGGAGGGTACTGTGCAAAGTAGAAACCCAATCCCTGCATAAAGCTCACAACAGTATCGACTGCCAGCTGATTTAGGGTTTCACTTTCATACGTTTCATGCACAAATTGCCAATCACTCCAGGTCCCCCATTTGTCCGAATAACGGAACAGGCTGAAGGGCGGGTCGGCAATGCTGATTTCCTCGGTATACTCGGGAATTCTAGTCTCAACCAACACCCCGTCATGATAGGTTTCCACCTTTTTGATCACGCCGTTGGTGACGGTTGTTTTGATTTCAACAGGAATATGATTTTGCTCAAACGCAATGGATTCGATTGAAGTGCTTGCAGAAAGAATTTCAGTGGTATAGACCGGGCTTTTTGTGATGCCCACAGCCGCTTCCTCGGCGCTGACCGCGGGCGCGGGCTGTGCCGCGAGGGTGGGGATTGCAAACGCGAGCAGCATACAGATTGATAACAAAAGACTGACTGATTGTCTGATCTTCTTTTTCATAAAAACACTTAATTTTATAGAAATGATTTATAAATAGAACATTGGAACCACCTATTTTCAAAAATTTTTATTATTGCTATTGTATTTTTATATTAGCATATATTTACTTAATTATAAACTATTTATTGTATTTTTTGTTAAATTTACCTTATTTTAATTGTATCTTCTCAACTACAGTTCTCGCCTGTAGTTGAGAAGACATAACAAAACTGCCGCATTTTTGCGGCAGTTTTGTCTCAGGTGTTGCCTCTGTTTGAGGTAAGAAAAATCGGTAGAATTAATAAACAAAAATCACCTGGTAGACCATGGGGATCAGATAGATGATCAGGGCGATCACGGCAATGGAATCATATTTG
The DNA here is from genome assembly GCA_965141735.1 of uncultured Oscillospiraceae bacterium. Taxonomy (GTDB): domain Bacteria; phylum Bacillota; class Clostridia; order Oscillospirales; family Ruminococcaceae; genus Massilioclostridium. Next base: position 61,588 of record CBCSOX010000001.1, read on the forward strand.
CGAATCGCGGATGCCCGCACAAATAGGTACACCACAGGCAGGATGCAGAACCACAGATATTTTTTTGGAAACAAGCGGCCTTTTTGCCCTAACCTTTTGATGTCCCAAGAACCAATCAGCGCATCGATTGCGAACAAGACAGCACAAAACAGCAGGGCGGACAGCATTGTGGTCAGCGGAGGAATGATGTGCAGAAAGAGTGTATCGCAGGCGTTCAAACAAAGCCCCACAACAAAAAGCCAAGCAAAAATATTATCTTTTTGCGTCAACGGGGCTGATAAAATCTCCTGTGCCAGGCTTGACTGGCTAAAAGACTTCCAGCCATTGGAACCATCCTGGCAAGTTTTTGTCAGCAGGGTCACCGTCCCGTCCCAATAAAGTTCCTTCATTTGCTGTTCAGTAAACGGCCCGTAAACCTGTTTTTGCTTTAAATACCACCAATTCATACGGCTTCCTCACAATTAAAGTTTTTTTCATTCTACCACATCAACAAGGAAAAGGCAAAATTAGGCTGATGTCCGCCATTTAAAACATATAAGACAAGCCCTTTCGCTTCATCAAACGAATTCGGCCCTGTATTGAATCCTTGCTTTTGCGGGAAAAGGCTTTCCAGAATGTCCTTTTTGAGCTATAATAAAAGAATCATCGATGCATCAAAAAGAGTGATAAAAAACTACCCGTTTTATAGAAATGAAAATCTATCTTGTAGAGTTCACAATTGTGTATCCCTGAATTGGAGGATTTGTAAAATGGATTGGTGGTATCAGCAGGACGGCAATGTAATCGGCCCATGTTCTGAAGAAAAGATGGAACAGCTTTTGAAAAACAACGAACTAGCACCAGAGACATTGGTCCGAAATGAAGAAATGGAGAATTGGCAACCAGTTTCAAAAGCATATCGATCAGGCAAGCCTCTTTTCGAAGCAGGGAAGGGGCCCAAGACGCGGGTGTTTTTTTTATGGTGCATGGTGCTTGCACCAGCTCTCACCGGATTCATGAACACAATACTACTGCCCCGTCCTCCGGTCTTTTCCTTCAACGTGGCAGTCACGATACTTGTGTACGGAATTTTATTTTACGGCTTCTGTATCCTGCAGGATATGCGGCTTTTGGAAAAGCAACAGTATCCTACAAAAAAGTGGTGGCTGCTGCTCGTTTTGTGCCCCCCGGCCTATCTATTTGTCCGCGCCCATCAAACAGACAAAAAATATCTTCCGGCTATTGTGGATTGTATTTCTATTTCTCTGTTCAATCTCTTGGCTTTTTTCCGTTCTGTCAAGTGGTTTTGAGATACTTTTTGAAAAATCTCCAAAGCGCATAGCTGT
>CBCSOX010000002.1:0-44592 GCA_965141735.1 uncultured Oscillospiraceae bacterium
CGATGTGAGAACCATGTGGTATTCGCGCCGAAGATGATTTACAAAGAACTGAGGGGGGACATCATCGAAATTTTCAAAAACTGTGCAGGGAAATGAAGGTGCAAATTATCGAGGGCGAGATACGCCCAGATCCTATTCACCTGCTGGTGCGTATCCCGCGATCTATGGGTGCAGCACAGTTTACGGGAACACGCAAGGGGAAAAGTTCGCTGATGATGTGTGATCAGCACGCAAATTTGGGGTAGAAATATGGAAGCAGGAACTTCTGGAGCCGAGGGGATTAGGTGGACACAGTAGGAAGAACGCGGAAATGATCCAAGAATCCATTTGGAACCAGTCAGAGGAAGGTTTGGCCAGTGACCAAGTCTCATACAAAGAGTATATGGACTCGTTAACGGGTAGTAAGAGTAAATAGGCAAAAAAACAGCCGCTTAAGCGGCTGCCTGTAGGAACGATGCGATGACAAACCCTCAGTAGAGGTTAGCAAGTACTGCCCCCTCTGGGGTCTGAGCAAACCACTAGGTTACAAGTGGTTCTGGTTAGTGCAAGAACACTCCTTGCCCTTTATAGGCCGGGCCATGCTGAGGCTTTTCATCCCACAAACGGCCGGGGCTTTTGTGGGATACCCGCCTACTTGACTGTATTCACGCTCTGATCCTTGAGCAGGACGTCGTGCGCGCCCCCCTCCACAATGCTGGTGGAGGAGACAAGTGTGAGCTTGGCTTTTTCCTGCAGCTCGGGGATGCTGAGTGCGCCGCAGTTGCACATGGTGGACTTGACCTTGTTGAGGGTGAGGGTGACGTTGTCTTTAAGGCTTCCCGCGTAGGGGACATAGGAGTCGACCCCCTCTTCAAACGAGAGCTTGCCCGCGCCGCCCAGGTCGTAGCGTTGCCAGTTGCGCGCGCGGTTGGAGCCCTCGCCCCAGTACTCCTTCATGTAACTGCCGTTGATATTGACTTTGTTGGTTGGGCTCTCATCAAACCGGGAGAAGTAGCGCCCGAGCATCACGAAATCCGCCCCCATGGCGAGCGCCAAGGTGATGTGGTAGTCGTAGACAATACCCCCGTCCGAACAGATCGGAACGTAGATTCCGGTCTGCTCGTAGTACTCGTCCCGCGCCTTGGCGACTTCGATGACTGCGGTGGCCTGTCCGCGCCCGATGCCTTTGGTCTCGCGGGTGATGCAGATCGAACCGCCGCCGATGCCGATTTTCACAAAATCTGCCCCTGCCTTGGCGAGATAGAGGAAGCCTTCCCGGTCAACCACATTGCCCGCGCCCACCTTGACGGTGTCGCCGTATTTCTCCCGGATAAAGTCGATGGTGCGCTTCTGCCACTCCGAGAATCCTTCGGAGGAATCGATGCAGAGCACGTCCGCCCCCGCTTCCACCAGGGCGGGAACGCGCTGCTCATAATCGCGGGTGTTGATGCCCGCGCCCACCACATAGCGCTTGGAGGAGTCGAGCAGTTCATTCGGATTTTCCTTGTGGGAGGAGTAGTCTTTGCGGAAAACAAAATAGAGCAGGTTTTGCTTGTCATCCACCACGGGGAGGGAGTTGAGCTTGTGATCCCAAATAATGTCGTTGGCTTCTTTGAGGGTGACGCCCTGTGTGGCGTAAATCAGCTTGGAAAATGGGGTCATAAACTCGCACACTTTGGTGTCAAGCTCCATCCGGCTGACGCGGTAGTCCCGTCCAGTCACCACGCCGAGCAGTTTTCCATTGGGGGTGCCGTCCTCGGTGACGGCGATGGTGGAGTGGCCATTTTTTTCTTTGAGGTCGAGTATGTCCTGTAAAGTTTGATCCGGCTTGATGTTGGAGTCACTGCGCACGAACCCCGCCTTGTAATTTTTGACCCGGGCGACCATTGCCGCCTCGCTTTGGATCGACTGAGAGCCGTAGATAAACGAGATGCCCCCTTCGATTGCAAGGGCGATCGCCATGTTGTCGTCCGACACCGACTGCATGATGGCGGAGACAAGGGGGATGTTCATCTTCAGAGCGGGTTCTTCGCCTTTTTGGAACTTCACCACCGGCGTTTGCAGGTTGACATTGGCGGGGACGCACTGGGATGAGGAATACCCTGGGACCAGCAGGTATTCGCTGAAGGTGTGGGACGGTCCGTCGTAATAATATGCCATATCATCTACTCCTTACATTATTTTGAATCATCCGAATGAAGATTATAATTAATTTTATTATACGACTCCCGCCCTTTAAAGTCAATGGGGCGGGGCGATTTTACGATGCAGGCAGCCCCCGGCCTGATTGGACCGGGGGCTGCCTGCATAGGTTCTAGGAGATTTATGAAAAAGATCGTGGATAGCAGTTTAACGGGATGAGGTGGAGGACTGCTGGCTGCTCGTTTCGCCGAGCGTGACGGTGATCGCCTGTGTCTGGCCAAGGCGGAATACCTCCATCTGCACCTGCTCGCCGGGGGAATATTTGGTCAATTCACTGACGAGGATGTCGTAGCTCGGGATCGCGGTTCCCTGTACCGAAGTGATGATGTCGCCCTTTGTGAGGCCGGCCGTTTCGGCGGGTCCCCCTTCGACAACTGAGGCGACGACCACACCGGAGGGATAGCCCATCTGCTCGAGCACCTCAGCGGTGTAGCGGGAGTCAATGCTAATGCCGAGATAGGCGGATTTTTTACCCTGGTTGTTGATCAGGCGGTCGGTGATCGTCCTGACGTCATCCGACGGGATGGCAAAGCCCATGCCCTCAAAGCCGTCGCTCGCAAGCTTTGCGCTGTTGATGCCGATGAGCTTTCCAGTGCCGTCCACCAGCGCGCCGCCCGAGTTGCCGGGGTTGATCGCCGCGTCGGTCTGAATCAGCTCCATTGAAACGCCGCTCTCAAGGGTGATAGTGCGATTGAGGCCGCTGACAATGCCCTGACTGACCGAGCCCATGAAGTCGAGCCCACCCGGGTTGCCGATCGCCACAGCCAGCTGGCCAACCTTGAGGGAGGAGGATTCCCCGAACTCAATCGGCGTCAGGCCGGTTTTTTCAATCTTAATCACCGCGAGGTCTGCACCCGCATCGTAGCCAATTAGGGTCGCGGGGTAACTTTCGTCTTTGTTTTCATTGAGATACACGTTGATTGTCCCGCCATTGGAGGACGCGTCCTGAACAACGTGGTAGTTGGTGATGATATAGCCGTCTTGGGTATAAACGACACCCGAACCCTCAGAGGACGCTTGGCTCGACTGGCCGCCGCCAAAGCCAAACATTGAACCGCCCGAGGTCTGGCGGAAGGTGGTTTTGATACCGACGACAGAGGGGAGCACTTTGTCTGCAATTGCCTCGACCGATGAATTGTAGGAATCGTCAATCTTGACATTCTGCACTGTGTTGCCGCCGCTCAGCGATGACCCCGAAGAACGTCCGCCCGACACCAGCGCGTAGGTGGCAACCCCGCCTACCGCGCCGCCTGCAAGGGCGCAGACCAGGGCGATTGCGGCAATTTTCAGTGCCGCGCCGCTTCCCTTTTTGCGTTCTTTGCGCGGTTTTGTTTTCGGCGGTACAGGGCTTTGCGGCACAGTGTTGTATCCATAGTAGGAATTTTGGTATCCTCCCACCTGCTGTCCGTAACCTGCACCGTAGGGATACTCCTGGTTGTACTGGTAACCCGGCTGTTCCTGCTGAACCCCTGGATTGGGATAACCGGCTGCGCCGTTGTATGCGTTTGTGTTGTAAGCCGCCTGCTCCTGAGAAATTTCCTCGCTGTGAGGGACATCATTCCCTGTTTCGGAAAAGGGACTTTGCGATTGATCCGAGTGGGAATCCAAAACCGGGTTTGGAATTTTCATCTGAACAGAATCCGGCTCACTATCCGCCTGCTCCGGCTGGGAGACCGAATAAATCTCCTCAACGGGGGGTGTAATTGGCTCCTCAGGGAGGTTGGATGAAGTGGATTCAACGGAGGGAACGTATTCGGTTTCATCTGCCGGGGGAAGTGCAGTGTTTTCCAGATGATTCTCTGTCAGATCGTCCATATTATCAAAATTGTTGTTTTCAAATTCTTTATTCATAACAATTCACCTTTGCCTTTCTGTTTGGGTGTCTGTCTTTGTTTCCATGTCTGTATTCTACCCTCAATTTGTGTTAGAAAGGTGATCAATCAATGACAGTTTCGATAAGGTTGCAGTTTTTGTGAACGGCTGTGCAGCGCGGCCTTGGGCCAACTGGGACGGCAACATCCGTGCCGTCGGGGCGCAGAAGCTTTTTCATGGCATCCAATTGCTCCAGTGTTTTTGCTGCGGGCAAGGTTTTATGCTATAATAGGAGTCAAACAGGAAATTTTGATGTTAGAAAGGAAACGATTCCATGGAACTCAAACAAGCGATTGAACAACGGCGCAGCGTCCGAAAGTTTACCGAGGAGCCTGTGGAAAAAGAGCTGCTGCGCAGTGTGCTCGAACTCTCCCTTCAGGCGCCGTCCTGGAAAAACAGCCAGTGCTGGGAGTTTATTGCGGTGGAGGACCCGGCGTGCAAAAAAATACTCGCTCAATCCGTTCCCGAGACAAACCCTGCGTTTCAATGCCTTCACACTGCGCCCTATGACGTGGTGGTTGTGGCGGACCCTGCAAAAGTAGAGCAAATGCAGGAAAAACAGTATTTTATGGGGGATGCGGGCATGGCGTTTTACGCATTTTGGCTCGCCTGCCACGACGTAGGGCTCGCCACCGTCTGTGTCGGAGAAATAATTGATGAGGCACCGGTGAAACAGGCCCTGGGGATCCCTGAAGGCAAACGGGTCTATTGCCTGGCCCCAGTCGGTTATCCGCTCTACCAGCCCAAACAGCGGCCTCGAGACTCCTTTGAACAAAAGGTGTTTTTTGGTCAATACGGCCATGAGTTTGACGCATAACGCATAGGTTCGCTGTTGCAGGAGTGCAGTTTAATCCCCATCCCAGAAGGATGGGGACTTTTTTCTGGCTTCCCCGCAATAGACCCTATCGAGGATTCTCGAGAAGGGAAAGGTGTAAAGGGCGGGGATTAAGGGAACCGCTTGGAACAGAATCATTTGGTGCTGCAACCAGCTATTTCAAATTTTTCTATCTTTGTACGCAGAAAAATTGGACAAGAGAAAACCATCGTCTGGTTTTTCAGATCAAACAGCGCCAACCATTTAATCCCCAGCACAAGAGCGGTACATTGCGCTGCCAAAGTGCGGTTCGGTGATGGTTTTTCCGCGACAGATCCGGTGGCGAATTGCCCTGCACAACACACGGCGGGGCGCCCGGCGTGCAGGACATGGAAACCCGCGCAAATTAGCTGCTTCGCAGGGTCGCGGTTCACCCCGGTCTCGTTTGTCCAGAAGGAGAGAGGCGGCGCTTTTCCCCACTGTTTTGCATTTGCCACAGTTCAGGGAGAAGGGCCCTGGCTGGTTATCACCTGCCTGGGCCCTTCTGTGTATTGCGCATAAGGTCAACCGCTCTGTTCACTCTCAGCAGGCTGCTGCGTCAAGGGAACCGCTATAAACCCGCCGATGTTGTTGTCATTGGGATCCAGGAGATTTACCATGATCTCCTCACCGTCGTATTTCTGCGGAATCGGTTCATATTCAATCATGATATAATTTTCACCTTGATAGTTATACTGGTAAATGATGTCTTTCTCATACAGAGGGATTTGCTGACCGTCTGTCGTAGCAAATTCCACTTCAACCTCAGGGTAGTCCGCTGGAATGTGATACCCCAGCCAGGTCCCGTTCGGCGTGGTAATCAGTCTCGTATCGTCAAAGTTGGGGCTGTCGGCGTAATACCCTTCTGCATTGTCGTAGGCATAGGTAATCGTCATTTCCTGCAGATTGACCAGCTCTGCCTGGAAGGCGCAGTTGGTAACGAAGGTATCGGATGGCCCGTTCATGTTTTTGGCCGAATTGACCGGAGTGAAGCCCGGATAGCAGATCGAAATCTCGAGTTTTTCCGGCATCGGCTTGTTGTCGGGTATGAGCACAATTTGTTCGCTTTCCTGTTGTTCGGAAGTAAATCGGTAGCGAGCGAGGCTGTATTCTGTCGTGCAGGTATAGGTGTTTTCTCCTGACAAGGTATACACCGAGTTGGAGTGTCTGGAAACCCTGGTGCCGTTAATCTTCACATATTCGCTTGTAATCCCCATCCCCCCATTTGGTGAGTTAGTTTTAGTGTAAGATTCATATCCGTCCTCTTTTTCCGGTTGATTTTTGACCCGCAGGGTGGTGGTGATTAAAAGCTTCATTCCATCCGATGAAATATCCTCAACTGTCACTTCGACATTGTCGTCGGCGTAGGTTTGGCCAAAGCTGATTTGATCGGGCGGTGTGTTGTCGATGTCATAGTTATTGGGGTCTTTACTGTTGGCGGATACCCGGACTTGGTTGCGGAACAGCGCGGTGAAATCGCTGTTTTGGCTCAGGGCGGTGCCCACCCATAGACCGGTGACCAGAAGCAGGCAGGCCGCTGTGGCTAGTGCACAGACAGTTTTCCATTTGACGGGGTGCTTTTTTCGCTGCCGCTTGATTTTGCATTCGCCTGCACGGATCATTGCATAGGCCTGTTGGGTCTTTTTTTCGACCTCCCAGGGTATGGGGGTGTCCTGATTCATGAGTTCTTGGAAATCTCTATCGTCAACCATAGATAAATCCCTCCTCATTTCCCGCAAGATAGGCGGCTTTGAATCGTTCCCGCCCGCGTGACAGCCTTGTTTTCACCGTATTTTGATTCAGGTTTAAAATCTGGCCGATTTCCCGGATGTTAAACCCGTGCACATAGTAGAGGACAAGGATGATGCGGTAATCGTCTTCGAGACTGCGGAAATTTTCTTTGAGTGAGATTTTGACATCTGAGTTCTCGGAATACCCCTCTTCCCGGATTTCCTCAACGAGCACCATATTTTTGTTTTTTCGAATGATGTCGTTGCATTTGTTGATGAGTATTTTTGTCAGCCAGGTTTTAAAATAGCGCGGCTGTTTGAGGTTTTTGATGTTTTGAAAGCAGGAAAGAATGGTTTCCTGCATGGCGTCCGCGACATCCTCGGTGTTGCGCAGGATGGCCCGGGCTGCCTTATACATCGATTGTTTGTTGAGTTCCATAAGCTCGATAAACGCTTCGGGATCGCCCTGTTGGGCTTGTTTGATCAGCTGTTCCACCTTCGGACATCTCCCCCCCGTTTTTCCTGTCGTTACCTATTAGACAGGGCAAAAACCAGAATAGTTTCAGATCATTCGGGTTTTTCAACTGTTTCTCTCTCCGCAGAGACCTCAGGGAAGGATGACTGGGCGTTCCAAAAAATCGAGGCCGCAGCGCCCCACTTGCGGGAGGGCGAGGCTAAACAGGTCGGTTGCGCGCGTTTCCAGGTCAGTCTGGCGGGGGAATTGCCTGGCAAGGGATGAAAAATCAGGTGACACCGCGATGTCGGACGATTTGCGTGCGCGGGCGAGCAGCCCCTTCCCCCTATCGGTACAGCCGAGGACGCGCGCATAGGGAGGAAGCTCTTGCTGGTCCCGTTTGGTCAGGCCGAGCAGCGCAGCGCAGAGAATGCGTCGCAGGCGGGAGAGGGTATAGCGTTTGGTTTTGACCTCGAGGAGAAAACCCTCGACCGAAACTGCCCGCCGGGCCGCTGCATACAACCGGTTTTCGAGCCCTTCGGTCACATCGGGCAGGGCGGCAAACTCCTCCTTCCCCATAGTGCGCAGGCGGTAGAGCACGGCGGTCTCAAGCCGGGAAAAATCCGCGGCAGGTTGTCCCTGAAAGCAGGTGAGCGCCTGTGGGGGGAGGTATTCCTCCATACCCAGGCCCTGTTTGAGCTGGCCGCGCAGATAGGAAGCGCTTGCAAACTGGCTGTCTGGCCGAGAGCTGTCATGGCGTGCACCCATTCGCTTCACCGTCAGAAAGGAGAGCGGGACGCCCAGTTTCTTTGCGGCTTTGATGTATTCGATGCCTAGCGTATTGTTCGGCTGGGAGAGGAGCTCACCCGTTTCTCCCAAGGCCTGCTGGCGCGCCCTGGGATAAGAGAGTCCCTTGCGCAGCGCAGCTTGCATTTCAGGCGATCCGTCCACCTGAAGACAGGCCTGCGCGCAGGCCTCGAGTGCGGCGAGATTTCCCGATTCGCTTCCAAAACTCACCAGGTCCACACAGCCGAGCCCTGCAAGAATGCTGATGCTGCCCAGGGCAAACCGCTCAGCTGAGGCACATGCGAACGGGACGGGAAGTTCCACGACAAGGTCTGCGCCGCACAGCAGGGCAGCCTTTGCCCTCACCCATTTTGAGTAACAGGCAAGGTCGCCCCGCTGGGTGAAGTGTCCGCTCATCACCACAGCAATGCAGTCCGCCCGCTCCCGGGTCTGCTTAATCTGATAGAGGTGTCCGTTGTGAAACGGGTTGTATTCTGCAACGATTCCGCAAACAGTTTCCATAAAACGCTCTCCCACTTGAATTTTTCGGTCGAATCGGGTAGTATTAATAAGTATAGCATAAATGACTACAGGAGGAAACAAAATGAAAATATTGGTATCAAACGCTGGGAGCTCTTCACTGAAATACCAACTCATTGACATGGCGGATGAACGGGTGTTGGCCAAGGGGGTCTGCGGCCGCATCGGCATCGGCGGGGAAATTGAGCACAAGACGGCGGATGGCCGAACCTTTTCTGCTGCCTGCGACTTTCCCACCCACACCGAAGCTTTTCAAAAGGTCGTCGAGCTGCTCGTGAGCGGGGAGTACGGCGTGATTTCAGATATGGATGAGATTTCGGCGGTGGGGCACCGCGTTGTCCAGGGGGCAGAGTATTTCGCCGAGTCGGTCGTTATCACCGACGAAGTCATTGCCATCATTGAAAAGGTCTCCGACCTCGCCCCGCTGCACAACCCCGCCCACATTCTCGCCATCAACGCCTGCAAAAGCGTCCTTTCCCCGGGAACCCCGCAGGTGGCGGTGTTTGACACGGCATTTCACCAGACGATGCCCAAAAAGGCGTACCTGTACGGCCTTCCCTACGAGTATTATGAGAACTACAACATCCGAAAATACGGGTTTCACGGCACCTCCCACCGGTTTGTCAGCGCCCGTCTGGCAAAATTAGTGAACAAGCCAATTGAACAGCTCAAAATCATCACCTGTCACATGGGGAACGGCTCGTCGATCACTGCGGTGAGCGGTGGGAAATCGGTTGATACCACCATGGGCTTTACCCCCCTCGACGGCTTGCTCATGGGGACCCGGTCGGGCAGCCTCGATCCCTCTGTCGTCACCTATATTATGGAGAAAGAGGGCCTTACTCCCGCTCAAATGAACGACTTACTCAACAAAAAGTCCGGGTATCTCGGGCTGTCGGGCGTATCGAGCGACGACCGCGATCTCCGTGCGGCGGCAAACGAGGGCAATGAACGCGCCCAAATCACCGTTGAAATGCAGTCTTACCAGGTGAAAAAATACATCGGTTCTTACGCCGCCGCGATGGGTGGAGTGGACGCGGTGGTATTCACCGGGGGAATTGGAGAGCACTCCAAGCTGCTGCGCCAAAGCGTCTGTTCAGATATGGAGTTCCTCGGCATCCGCCTCGATGAAGAAAAAAACATTACCTGCAACGGAACCGAGGCGGAGATCTCCACACCGGATTCCAAAGTCGGCGTCTGGATTATCCCGACCAACGAGGAGTTCCTCATCGCGCAGGACACCATGCGGCTTATTGCGCGCTAAAACGCCCCGTTTGATTTAGAAGTAAAAAACCTCCCAGTGCAGCAATTACTGCGCGGGAGGTTTTTTCACATGCACTGTGGCCGGGTTGTCTGGCGCTCGCCCTGCAAGCGGAGACTTGGGTGTCAGCAGACGTTGTCGGTGATCCAGAAGGATCTTCTGCATTTTGGGAGTCCTGTATTGCGTTCAGAAAACGCTCTTGAGCAATTTAAAAATAGTGCTCGTACCCTCCAGAGGGAATTTCCCCTTCCAAGCCAATGACCTTTGGCCAAAGCCCGGTTTCTGCAATGATAAATCCCATGATCATTCCCATATGGGTGTGCAGGTGTCTGTGCTGCGCCAGAATCAGGGTGAACCGTGTGTATTCGCTCCCTTGCGGCTTTTCCAGCAGGGCATCATCCTGAAGCGTGTGCAGATAATCGGTGATTTTATTCTGTATTTGGCAAAAGTAACGGTTGATCTCGCACTGTCCCAGCTGTTTACAGCTGGGGGTATCGAGGTCGTTGAGATTTTTTTCATGAAAAGGCGGTTCTTTGAATTGGCTGTCCCTCGGATTAATCAGCCACAAATCCAAGGAATGCAGCATGTGATAGATGTGTTTCCAGAGCGGCGCCTGACAGTACTCTTTGTTCCAGCAGTTGTTGGGGACGCAGCTGATCACATTTTGTACTTCCCACAGTGCGCGCTTTGTTTGATCGGCAAGGATGCTCGAAAGGGAATTCTGTTTCAATGCTACCTCCTGACTGCCCGGAGCCGGATCGTTCGGAACCAGGACTTCACCCAGTTTGACGTTGTTTTAGACCAGTGTTTGCTGACGATAATATTTAGACAGATCTAGAGTTGGAAAAGAAATCGGGGCTCACTGCCTCTGGAAACCCAGTTCATTGTGTCCATGCGGATGGATTGTTTACCGGCCAAAGTTTTATCACAGATATTTTGTCGGCACGATAAAAAAGGGGAGAGCGGATTGCTCTCCCCTTTTTTATCTGTCAGCAAAACAAACCATCGATCAGATAAGGTGATATCGGATGCCGTTGTTACAATCAAAAGATTCGTCTGCATCCTGTAGAAATGCTCCCAAAAGACCAAGTCCGCAGGAGCCAGTCATATTTCTAGAACGCCATCATGCGCCAAATTAGAATCAGCGCGGGGATCATAAAGAAGAGAATCAGGATCATGCTGATCTTAATTGCAGTTTTCACATTCCCGTTGGCACGCAGTCGTTCACGCATAGCCATCCCTCATTCACTGTGAATTTACTTTATTTGGTTTCTAAGAACATTATAGCACATTGTTTACAATTTTGCAATCATTTTTATTAGATTAATTCACAGTTTATTTTTATTTTATCGACATTTTATTTTTCTTCACCTGAGGGCGGTGTTTCTCCAATCTGAGGAAGCAGCAGCGTGGAGGCTTCTGTGTAGTTTAGGTTTTGCACTGTGTGCTTTTTGGTCCCCTCTGAATAGGAATAGACGATGACGTCACAGCAGTTGGTGGTGCGCTGGAACAGCGTTTGACTGAACACCACTTTGGACACCTTTTCCACCGGGATGGAAACTCGGTTGAAGAGGAACCGTTTGGTGTAGTGAATGGTAAAAATCCCATCCCGCACACCTGCCCCGGTGTGGGTGAAGGAAAAAATTCGCACGAGTAGATACCAGACAAGCGGAATTTCGAGCATGATGCCCAAGAATAGAATCAATCCGCCCCAGCTGGGGAACATCCTGTTGCACAGCCAGATCGCAACGGCAACCGAGGCGATCAGCACGCTGGGCACCAGGATAAAGCGGGAGAGATTGCGCAGTTTTGGCTTGATCGACTTTTTGACAAACGGAATTTCAGGCAGCAGCAGCTCGAGATTGCGGGTTGCTTCGTGCTTTTCCGCAGCCGGAATCAAGACTGAGATGGTATTTTTCTGCTTGCCGTACCCTGTGCAGTGGATAAACACCGAGTAAAAGCCGAGAATTTTTGTTGTCAGCGTCTGATGGATTTCTACCAAATTGATCTGGTTGACGTCGATCGATATTTTGCGGGGAGTGATAATCCCCGCCTCAATGAGCAGGCTGTTGTCCCGGCGGGTGACGGTAAAATCCTTGTGGCGGACGATGTTGATGATGAACGAAATGAGCCAGCCCCCGATGAGCAGGTAGGCGATGGCTGCCGCTGCGGGAGGGAGCCCCAGGGCGAGGAATTCAGCCAGCCGGGTGAGGTTGTTCATAATTAGGTCCTCAAATTCCCTGCCGAGCAGCCTGCCGCTCTGGGAGATCAGGGTGGAGGCAAAGAGCACCCCAGTGAAGCTGTTGGAGGAGATGAGGGAGAGCACCCCGATGTAGAACAACTTGGGGCTGTAGCTCCTGGTCATCTGGTCACCAGTGATCAGCCGCACCTTGGATTTTTTTAAAAGCTCCTCCGCATCTCGCTTGCGCATGGTCATGGAAAAGTCAGCCCGGCGCTTTCGGCCGGCATCTGTGTCTACCTGCACCCGCACCGCGCGCAGCGGTTTGAGGTAGAACGGGTATTCCACCGCCACGCTCGCAATCCGGTCGTACTGGATAAACTCCTTTTTAATGAGAAAGATCCCGCGGAAGATGGTCAGGCCGTTCTCATCGATGCGGAACATATTAAAATACCATCGGATATAACCGAGCAGGATGATGGCGCCGATGATGAGGATATCAAACCAGGCGCCCTTGAGCCAGATGTACAGGTTGCCCCCTGAGAAGAGCAGACCGCGCAGGATGGGGAGCAGAAGCAGGATGTAAAATCGAGAGGTGCTCTCCACAATGTTGACCGGATGGGCCTTTTTATATTCCATCGCGCCCTCCTCAGAGTTCATTGCCGGGCGCGAGAAATCGGACGATTTCCTTTGCCTGGGTCAAGTCGAGATATTTGAGGACAATCGTCGCCCCGGTCGCGCGCACAATCACATCCGCTGTGTGAACCAGCGGGGTGAGCGGGGTGCGCATCAGGGTGACATAGACAATGCGCTTGCGCGCCATAATCTGCTGGCGGCGGATGATGACCCCCCTCTGGTAGATCACCTTGGAGGTGTTGATCAGGTAGCAGGTGTTGCGGTAGGCGGCCGGAATATAAAACAGCGCCGCACCCAAGTAGAGGGCGAGGGGCGGGAGCAAGACAGCCCACCACCAAAACGAAAAAGTATCGATATAGATAAATGGGAAGACAGAAATGATCAGCCATAGCAGGAGTGCTGCCAGTTCCTCAACGAGGATTTTTTTTCTTGATACTTTGCAGTATTTCATCACAATTCTCCTTTGAGCCTATTATAACAGATGTTGGAAAAAAGGCAACTTGTTTTGTGTCGGAAATTGAGCGGAAACAAGCAAAAGTACGACTCTGCAAAAATTCCTTCATCATGTAGAAAGGGTGGACTCAGGGGGAACAAGCTTTGTGCCCGAGCAGTCTTACGGGCAGTCGGTTCCCAAAGGAATCTGTTCTCTGATACCCAGTAAGTAGTAATCAAAATGACGTGCCGGTGGTTCTAGCAGAAAAGGACGGTGTGTGAGTCTCCCCTCCGATTTCCAGTCAGCTGTCCCGGTTGTTGTGTCTGCAGGTAGCAGGGCCTCGTTCGGCCTGTTATCCAACAGCTCCGGTGCACACCAGCTTATTTGTTTGTGTTTTATCGGGGCAGCGGGCAGAATGCAGCGTTTTACCGGCACGCAAAACACCCCATTCGGGTTCCATTCTGGAACCCGAATGGGGTGAAGGATGCACCGGTCAAAAAACCGGATTCTAGCCGAGCAGCTCGACGAGAACCGCTTTTTGGGCGTGCAGCCGGTTTTCCGCCTCGTCAAAAATTTCATCTGCGTGAGCCTCAAAGACCTCGGCTGTGATTTCCTCCCCGCGGTGAGCGGGCAGGCAGTGTTGCACCATTGCGTCGGGGTGCGCTGCTGCGAGGAGCTCATCGTTGATCTGATAGATTCCCTCAAAGACGGCGCGCCGTTTTTCTGACTCGCCCTCCTGACCCATCGACGCCCAGACGTCGGTGAAGAGAACGTCAGCGTCCTGCGCCGCTTCCTTGGGATCCTCGGTCAGGGTAAAGCCGCCCTGCTCCTTGGCAAACGCGAGCACCTGTTCATCCGGCTCGTAGCCCTTGGGGCAGGCCACCGCGACCTGCATGCCGACCTTGAGACCGCCCACGATGAGGGAGTTTGCCATGTTGTTTCCGTCACCGATGTAACACATTTTGAGGCCGTCAAAGCTCCCTTTGTGCTCTCGGATGGTCTGCAAATCGGCGAGCACCTGGCAGGGGTGGCAGAAATCGGTGAGCCCGTTGATGATCGGGATCGAGCCGTATGCAGCGAGATCCTCCACCTCCTGCTGCGCAAAGGTGCGGATCATGATGCCGTCGAGATAGCGGGAGAGCACCCGCGCGGTGTCCTGCACTGGCTCTCCCCTGCCGATTTGGAGGTCGTTTGAGCTCAGAAACAGCGGATAGCCGCCGAGCTGAACCATGCCGGTCTCAAACGAGACACGGGTTCTTGTGGAAGATTTTTGAAAGATCATGCCGAGTGTCTTACCCTTGAGCAGGTGGTGTTCAATCCCGTGCTTGTTTTCGAATTTCAGCTTATCCGCGAGGTCAAGCAGTTCGATAATCTCTTCTTTGTTCAGGTCGAGCAGTTTGAGTAGGTGTTTCATCGGTTATCCCTCCATCAATGTGTTGAGCTGCTGCTTTGCTGCTGCAATCTGGTTGGTTACACTTTTTGAGGATGGCCCGCCGAGTGTGTCCCGTCCGTTGACGCAGGTGAGCAGATCGATTGCCTGGTATATATCCTCTTCAAAGGTCTCACAGACCTGTTTGTAAGTTGCAAGTTCGAGTGTTTCGAGTGTTTTGTCTTGGTCGATGCAGATGGCGACGAGTTCGCCGGTAATTTTGTAGGCATCGCGGAAGGGCAGCCCCTTCTTGACGAGATAGTCGGCGCAGTCGGTCGCATTGATGAACCCCTTTGCCGCTGCCTTGCGCATATTGTCCTTGAGTACCCGCATGGTTTGGAGCATTGGCGTCATGGTTGTGATGCACAGCTTTACAGTGTCGAGCGCGTCAAATGTCGCCTCCTTGTCCTCCTGCATGTCTTTGTTGTAGGCCAGGGGGAGCCCTTTCATCATGCTCAAAAGTGTAACAAGATCACCTACAACACGGCCGGTTTTGCCGCGCACGAGCTCTGTGATATCGGGGTTTTTCTTCTGCGGCATAATGCTCGAACCGGTCGCATACGCGTCGTCGAGTTCAATGAATTTAAATTCCCAGGAACACCACTGGATAATTTCCTCCGACAGGCGGGAGAGGTGCATCATGAGGGTTGCGAGCACCGAGGTGAGTTCAATGGCATAGTCCCGGTCGGAGACGCCGTCGAGGCTGTTTTGAGTTGGTGCCGAGAAGCCGAGCAGGTCGCTCACCATCTGCCGGTCGATCGGGTAGGTGGTCGCGGCGAGTGCGCAGCTGCCGAGCGGCATGAGATCCAGACGCTTACAGCAGTCGTTCATCCGGTCGATGTCGCGCAAAAACATCTGCACATACGCCATGAGGTGGTGGGCAAATGTCACCGGCTGGGCGCGCTGGAGATGGGTGTAGCCC
The DNA here is from genome assembly GCA_965141735.1 of uncultured Oscillospiraceae bacterium. Taxonomy (GTDB): domain Bacteria; phylum Bacillota; class Clostridia; order Oscillospirales; family Ruminococcaceae; genus Massilioclostridium. The sequence continues at coordinate 15,277 of CBCSOX010000002.1, forward strand.
GGAAGAATGGTGTCGAGGTGCTGCTCTGCCAGGGTGTAGAGCGTCCGGACGAGTTCTGCGGTAATCGACTTCATTTCCGCGGCTTCATCTTTGAGATACATTTTGAAATCAAGCGCCACCTGGTCATTGCGGCTGCGCGCCGTGTGCAGCCGTTTGCCGGTGTCGCCGAGCCGTTTGGTGAGCTCGGCTTCCACAAACATGTGGATGTCCTCCGCTGTCGGGTCGAACTCGAGCTTTCCTGCGTCGAGGTCGGCGAGAATCCCCTTGAGTCCCGCGACGAGGGAATCCGCTTCAGATGCTGCAATAATCCCAGTTGCACCGAGCATCGTCGCGTGCGCGATGCTGCCCTGGATGTCCTGCCGGTACATCCGGGCGTCAAATGAAATCGAGGAGTTAAAGTCGTTGACTTTTTCGTCAACCTCTTTTTTAAAACGCCCCGCCCACATTTTTGCCATGGTGATTTCTCCTTTGTACTGACAAGGGGCCTCTGCGATCGAGAAGCCCCTTGATGGTTTTATTTGTTTCTCTGCTCGTCAAGCAGCGCCTTCACTTTGATCGGGAGGCCGAAGAGGTTGATGAATCCGGCCGAGTCGTTCTGGTCATAAACATCGTCCTCACCGAATGAGGCAAATTCCTCGCTGTAAAGTGTATACGGAGAGGTTACACCGGCGTTGATGATGTTGCCCTTGTAGAGCTTGAGCTTGACGTCGCCCGTCACAGTTTCCTGAGTCGAATCGACAAACGCGGAGAGGGCTTCCCGCAGCGGGGTAAACCACTGTCCGTTGTAAACAATGTCTGCAAATTTCAGCGCAATCTGCTGTTTGTAGTGCTGGGTCTCTTTGTCAAGGCAGATCGTCTCGAGCACCTCGTGTGCATGGTAGAGGATGCTGCCGCCGGGGGTCTCGTAAACACCGCGCGATTTCATGCCGACAAGCCGGTTTTCGACGATGTCCGCAAGGCCGACGCCGTTTGCGCCGCCGATTTCGTTGAGCTTTTTCACCAGCGTAACACCGTCCATCTTCTCGCCGTTGAGTGCGACCGGTACACCCTTTTCAAAGCTGAGGGTGAGATAGGTCGGCTTGTCGGGCGCCTGCTCAGGCGAAACGCCGAGTTCGAGAATTTTCTCGTAATCCGGTTCGTTTGCGGGATCTTCGAGGTCCAGGCCCTCGTGGGAGAGGTGCCAGATGTTTTTGTCCTTGGAGTAGTTGGTTTCCCGTGTCAGCGCGATTGGAACATTGTGCGCCTCGGCGTAATCAATCTCGTCATCACGCGATTTGAGCTCCCAGGTTCTCCAGGGGGCGATGATCTTCATGTTGGGGGCAAACGCCTTGATTGCGAGCTCAAAGCGGACCTGGTCGTTCCCTTTTCCGGTGCAGCCGTGAACGATTGCGTCTGCGTTTTCCTTTTTTGCAATCTCAACCAGTCGTTTTCCGATCAGCGGACGCGCGAAGGAGGTGCCGAGCAGATATTTGTTTTCGTACACCGCGCCTGCTTTGACGGTTGGGAAGATGTAGTCTTCGACGAATTCTTTGGTGAGGTCTTCGATGTAGAGCTTGCTCGCTCCGGTTTTAATCGCTTTTTCCTCCAGGCCGGACAGCTCTGCGCCCTGTCCTACGTCCGCGGCAACGGCGACAACCTCACAGTTGTTGTAATTCTCCTTGAGCCACGGAATGATGATGGATGTATCAAGGCCGCCGGAATAGGCCAGGATTACCTTTTTAATCTCTGCCATGTGAGACAACTCCTTACGTTTTTGATGTTGACCTCATTATACATCATTCAAATGGAAAATACAACCCCCAAATTGAAAAAATATTCATTTTATGCATAATATATACTCAAATATGCATAATAAACAAAGTTATATGAATATTTATACAACGGCACCAATCTCTTGACGGCTGTGCTATAATAAGACCAAAAGGAGCTGATTTTAGATGGATTTTCGTGAAATCAACATTGCTGATCTTTCGTTCAAACCGTTTGAGCTGATCTCCAAGGACTGGATGCTCATCACATCGGGCGATGAACAGGGGTTTAACACCATGACCGCAAGCTGGGGCGGTCTCGGGGTGCTCTGGCACAAAAATGTCGCCACCGTTTACATCCGGCCGCAGCGCTACACCTATGAGTTTGTCGAGAAAAACGATCTGCTCACCCTCAGCTTTTTTGGGGAGGAGTACCGCTCTGCCCTCACCCTGTGCGGCAGCAAGTCGGGCCGGGACTGCGACAAGCCAAAGGAGGCGGGCCTCACCCCCCTCTTTGTGGACGGAACCACTGCCTTTGAGGAGGCAAACCTTGTTTTGGTGTGCAAAAAGCTCTATTTCGACGACCTGGAGCCAAAGCAGTTTCTCGATCCGGAGATCGAAAAGAATTACGCGGCAAAGGATTACCACCGCATGTACATCCTCGAGATTGTCAAAGCTTATCAAAAGTAGCAGACAGAAAACGCCGCCGGTCCATCCGGCGGCGTTTTTTGCGCAGCGGTCCTCAGTCCGCACGCCTGCGAAAAAGGGCCATGTGTGCAAAGAGGTGTGAGATACCGTGGAGAACGCACCGCACAGCCCCGTTCCGATTTGAGCGCGGCTGACGATTGTGAACCCTCCGCAGCGAATGAGAGGGGAAGGTGCGATCCTCCGTATTCCCCAGTTGCTGACTGGAAACAGGCTGCAAGAAAGATGTGCCACAAAGTGGGCACCCGCGTTTTTCGGGGTCACGCCAAGGAACATTCTTTTATCTGAAACAACACTGCGGGACGTATAGAATTCTAGACGTTGGTTGATTCGCTTCCGGTGAGCAGGGACTGCTGTATGAGTCCGGTTCCTTTGACTTGGCGAATTAGCTCGTCTTGGATGTTTTGCCCCTTCCCGTCCACACCCTGCCCTGTTTTCCCTCGGATCAGTCCAGCTCAAAGGGTGCCCAACGCAGGGTATAGCCGGCTGAGCGCAGATATTGCTCCACGATGGATTCTGCTTGTTGGCGTTCCGCTTTGGTCATCCGTTTGGATGTTGGATAGATCCAGCGCAGTTTGTTTGTGGGCAAAAGTGTCAGGGCGTTCCAGTTTTTTCTGTGGTGCATCATCTCCTGGACAAAGTCTCGGCCTCCGATACGCACATAAAGCGAGGCGATATCCTCCTGAACATCGACGTCTTCAAATACAATTTGGCCGTCGTACATCGATCCGAGCTGTTCCCGGTCCAATTTAATTATTAATTGATCCGTTTCAGAAAATTTTAGTTCTGAACACTTTGCATTTCGCCTGGCAGTCCGCGCTTTTTTAAGGATTTCCCAAATGCTCATCGATGCGTACTCACGCCATGGTTCGTACAATTCCCCCGGCCCTGCTGCCGGTAGGGAACCGTCCGGTACCTCTAGCAGAAAGCGGCAGATCATCTGGATTGCAAGGGCATTATCCTTTTGCACCGTTTTGCAGCAAGCAAAATATACCTTGCTGTTTGTGCTGTCATACATCACTGGCAGGCATTGTCCCTGAGGGTAGGTGTCCACCGTCCAAAAGAGCTTAAGAAATTCAAGATCGGGTTGGTTCGTCAGAAAACAGGGGCAGATCACCCGCTGTTTCACCGCGAGCAGGCTTTTGGCCTTTTTGGAGAGTTGCGCGAGATAATCATCAACCAAGGGAAAGGAGAGGCTGGGGGCATCGATAAAATCAAACAGCACCCCTACAGGACGGGGCAAACCGTCGGTAAGGATGCAGGTGACCCGGAGCTGACAGCAAGTTTCCCCAACCCGCTGATTGATTTGGATCGTGAATCCCTCCTCCTCAAAAAATTGGCGCAGCTGTTTCAGCCGCTGTTCTGACGCGCAGGGGGCACTGCGTAGTGGGAAGAAGGCACGCTGGTCCTTGTATTCCGCCGCATCCAGTTTTAAGGCCAGTTTTAAATCACTCAAGGGTTGTAAAAACCAATAAATTGTAAGAGAGAGCAGAGTGAATGTGACCACCGCCCAACCACACACGACCATGGTGATCGACCAGCTCTGCGGCTCAAAGAGAGTGAGAACTGGCAATGAGCCAAAGGTAACGAGTAACAGGGCAAAAGTAAAGTTGAGACTCGCCCGGTCAATTCTGCGCATCAGATGTTTCAACACAAACACCCCTTTTCTGTTTTTTAGCATAGCATGCTTTTTAAATAAGTCAACGGGCGATTGTAAAACTTCTATTAAATTTAGCCCATCTAAATAATTTTGAGATTGAGACTTGATTTTTTTTAGAAATAGTATTAAAATGAAAGGCGAAAAATGATTGTTAAAAGACAAACACAGTCATTTCATCCTGTACATATTGAGGAGGAACTACAATGGCAAGATTTACGTTACCCAGAGACCTGTATTACGGCCCCGGAGCAATCGACGAGCTCAAAAACCTCAAGGGGCACAAGAAGGCGATCATCGTCACCGGCGGCAGTTCGATGAAGCGAGGCGGATTTCTTCAAAAGGTAGAGGACGTCCTCCATTCTGTTGATATTGAAACCCAGCTGTTTGAGGGAGTCGAGCCCGACCCCTCGATTGAGACTGTCTTTAAGGGCGCCAAAGCGATGCAGGAGTTTGAGCCGGATATCATCGTCTCGATTGGCGGAGGTTCCCCGATCGACGCGGCAAAGGCGATGTGGGTGTTCTACGAGTACCCAGATAAAACCTTTGAGGATATCAAAGATCCCTTCACCATGCCCAAACTGAGAACCAAAGCAATTTTTGTCGCAATTCCGTCGACGAGCGGCACGGCGACCGAAGTCACCGCGTTTTCGGTTATCACCGATTACTCCAACAACGTCAAATACCCGCTTGCGGACTTTGAAATCACCCCGGATATCGCGATCCTCGACACCGATATCCCGCTGACCATGCCTAAAAAGCTGACCGCCCACACCGGAATGGATGCGCTCACCCATGCAATTGAAGCGTATGTGGCAACCGCCCGCTCCCCCTTCTCTGACCCGCTGGCCCTCCAAGCGATTTCCGACATCTACGACAGCCTGGTCGACTCCTACAACGGCTCTCAAGAGGCCCGGGGCAAGATGCATATGGCGCAGTGCCTCGCCGGCATGGCGTTTTCCAACGCGCTGCTCGGCATCGCCCACTCAATCGCCCACAAGACGGGCGCAGAATTTGACATTCCGCACGGCTGCTGCAACGCAATTTTGCTGCCGTTTGTCATCCAGTACAACTCTAAGGTCTGCATGGAGCGGTTTGCGCAGATCGCACGTTATCTCGGCCTGCCGGGTTACACCGACAAGCAGCTCACCGATTCGCTGGTCGCCTCGATCAAAGAGCTCAACAAAAAACTCGACATCAAGCAGACTTATGCGGAAAACGGCGTGACCAAAGAACATCTGGAGGAAAAGATCGACTTTATCGCGGAACAAGCGGTTGCGGATCCCTGCACCGCCTCCAATCCCCGCCCGATCGATGTTGAAAATATGAAAAAGGTCATCACCTGTGCTTTCACAGGGGAAGACGTCACATTCTAAAACCCCATTTATTTTTCACAGCCTACGGCAGACGGGTATCGCCTGCCGTTTCGGCTTGTACCAAGGAGGAAGTTGTCAAGATGTTAAGCAAAGAAGTCAGCACCCTGCTGTGCGACCAGATCAACAAGGAATTCTATTCAGCCTACCTTTACCTGGATATGTCGAATTACTACTACGATCAAAACCTCGATGGATTCGGCAACTGGTTTAAGATTCAGGCGCAGGAGGAGCGGGATCACGCCATGCTCATCCTCACCTATCTCCAAAACAACAGCGTTTCGGTCAAGCTTACGACAATCGACGCGCCTGACAAAGAGTACCACACCTTTAAAGATCCCCTTGTTGCGGCGCTGGCGCACGAGCAGTACGTGACCTCACTGATCAATGCGATCTATTCCGAGGCGTTTACGGCGAAGGATTTCCGCACCATGCAGTTTCTGGACTGGTTTATCAAGGAGCAGGGTGAGGAGGAAAAGAACACCGACGACCTGATTAAAAAGTTCGACCTCTTCGGCAACGAGGCCAAGGGCCTTTATATGCTCAACAGCGAGATGGGTGCACGGGTCTACACCGCCCCCTCGCTGGTCCTGTAATCTGGCACCCATAGATGAAAATAAGCGGGAGGAAACCGGTAGAATTGCCGGTTTCCTCCCGCTGTTTATTGCGCCGAAAGTGATTTGCCAAAACAGATACAGATATCGTCCCCGACAAAGGAACCAAAATTTGGGATGACCGTATAGCCGATCCTCTGGTAAAATCGAATCGCGTCTTTCATCTCCGCCCCAGTTTCCAGCACCGCGTAAGCAGACCCTTGCTCTACGGCAAGTTTTTCGAGTGTTTTCATGATCTGGGAAGCGAGGCCCTGGCGGCGAAATTCACCGCGCACAAAAATACGCTTCATTTCAACGGTTTTTTCGTTATACATCTTCAACGCCCCACACGCCGCGGGCTGCCCGTCCACATAGGCGACTACGCCGCATTTCATGGTGCTCAGATCGTGGTGCTGCTGATAGTTGAGCACAATTTCGCGGAACCGCATGTAGTAGTATTCGTCGAGCTGGCGGACGAGTTCGATAAAATCGGGGTGCTCCACCCCGGTTTCGACAAGTTGGATTTTCATCTTTGCACATCCTTTCCACACAGTCGTGAAGCAGGGGTGGTAGTCCCCCGGAACACGCGGTACTGATGTATCCCGCGCGCCGCGACTGGCGATCCGTTCTTTTTCAATTAGAATTTGACACTTGTCATAGATTCCTGCTTTTTCTCAGGGGATCCGCTCCATCAAACTTTTGTTTTTTTCCTTAGGCGAAGCGGGCGGTCAGCAGCATTTTTTGTCCCACAGAAGGCGGGTAACCCGGACAGGCAACCGCCCGCTGCTTTCCACATCAGGCAAATCGGGAGAAATTTTGTGTTGCTGTAAAAGCCAGAGATCCGGATTGGGAACATTCCTTTTAAAAGCAAGGCGGAGGGGCAACCGCAACCCTGTGGCCATCAAAAAGCCGATCACTCGGATATGCAACTGCCTTTTTGTCCAGGTAAGTTGAGAAATCCGCAGCAAACTTGGTATCCGGTGCCGATGAGAGGGTGGATAGATAGCGGGAATTACGGCTGGAAAGAACCTCTTTGTGCGATCTCCCACGCTGCGGCATCCGCAAGCTGCCGACACTGACTCGCCCAAATAAAAAAACGCCCCCGCCCAAAAGGCGGGGGCGATCGTTGTACTCTATTCGCAGATCAGCAGGCCGTAGCCCTTGCCCTTCTGCCGCGCGTAGACAATGCGGGTGAGTCCGTCCTCCCCGAGATAGACAAAATAGGAGTGGCCGAGCATTTCCATCTGCACAATCGCCTCATCGTCGGTCATCATCTGAAGCACCACGTGCTTGGTGCGTTTGATCTCGCTCGAAGGGGTTTCAGACAGTTCTTCCGCGCTGTCGCCGAGCAGGTCCATCGCGCCCGCAAGGTCGTCGATGCCGGATTTTCTCTTTTTGTCGACCAAGCTGGTTTTGAGCTTGCGCAGTTTGCGTTTGAGGTCGTCCACAGCAAAGTCAATGCTCGGTTCTATTTTTTCGGCGGCAGCCTCGCCGCGGATAAAGCTTCCAGTGTATTTTACCGTGATATCACATTTGTAGCCAGTCGTCACCTTGGAGAGCGTCACGTCGAACAGCGCCGATTCCGGGAGCATTTTGTCAACGCGTTTTAACTCCTTTTCAATCCCATCCTTTGCACCTTGTTTGAGTTCGAATCCTCTTGCTGTAATGTTGATCATAATTTGTGGCCTCCTTTAGAAATTGAAATTCTGCGGTGTGGAGACAGGAGGATTTGTCCTCCCGTATATCTATTATACTGCAACATCACTGAATAATCAAACAATATTTTATGAATAAAAACCAACTTTTCTATGGTAGACAATAAAAATTCGTCTCCCAGGCGGGCACATAGGGATGGTGCCGCAGGTAGATGCGGTAGCCGGGACAGATCGATTCGAGCTGCAGCGGCAGGGCGAAGAGGTCCTCGTTGCGGTGATAAGCGCAGAGGTAGAGCTTGGGCCTGTCGCGGCGGATGGTTTGGCGCGCGCCGTCGAGCGCATGGGCTTCGCTGCCCTCCACGTCCAGCTTGAGCAATGAAACCGGGTGGTTGGCGAGATTGTCGAGCGCGTCGGCTCTCACCGGCTCCCCCTGCGGAGCGAGACGGGAGTTGCGCCCGCCCCGTTTGCTGAGCAGCAGGGTGGCGGGGCGGTCCCAGGCGGCTACCTGAAGCAGGTCGGTGTTGACAAAGCCCGCAGTGTTGCGGGAGAGCTTGCGGAAGTTTTTTTCATCCGGCTCGAGTGCGAGGATGCGGCAGTAGCAGCCCCCGGTGTGGGCGAGCAGTTCCCGGATGGTGTCCCCGTCATAGGCGCCGAGGTCGGCGAAATCCTCTTGGGTGGAGGGGGTTAGCAGCTGCCACGCCTCGCCCTTGTCCGTCTGGCAGCAAAAAAGGTGGGCGGGATTTCCGCTCACCTTGAAACGCAGCACTTCCCGGAAGACCTTGCGGGACTGTTCGTCCGCGAGCAGCTGGTAGGCGCGGTCAAACTCCGCCTCGTGCTGGGCGAGATACTCTCGAGTGAACAGCCCGTCCCCCGCGACGGGGACATCCGGGGCGTAGAGCTCGTGAATGCTGCTCAGCTCTTGGATGCGGCCGAGCATCTCGCTGTCGTGCACCGCGAAGGAGAGCAGGATCACAAACTCCCCGAATTCCCGACACACCTCGTCGTAGCTGCGCACCGGGAATCCGCGGAAGGAGTGCCCGCGGACGAATCCGTCGCTCGCAAAGACCGCCTGAGCGCGAATGCCACGCTGCTCCAAGACGTCGAGGATGCTGTCCGCCCCGTTACCCATCCCGTAGAGGACGATGGGCTTTTTGGTGTTCGCGAGGGAATCCCAGCAGCTGGGTTCCCGGATTGCTTCGAGCATGGGGCCTCCTTTACAGATGCAGCCGTTTTTTGAGTTCGATTTTGGTCGCGCGGTCGGCAAATACAAACGCGCCGATTAGGGTAAACCCCGAGTAGGCCGCACTGACAAGGATCAGCCAGCTCGCAGTTGCAGCTCCGAGCAGGAAGAAGAGAGGCAAAAAGCCGATTGCCACCGTCATCAGCAGATAGATGATGTAGCCCTTGAGGTTGAAATGGTCGATCATCAGGGTTATGGTGACGCTCAAGTTTCCCACAATGCAGACCGCGGGGGAGGCGTAGCTCGCTCCCCAGCCGTGGTTGCCGGTGAGCAGGTCGATGAGCACTACAAACACCGCGAGCGCCAAGGTTTGAATCGCGATGTTAAACCCGATGTTGTACCGCTTTTTGATGGCCGACATCGCCGCGGCCCAGCTGTAGACCACCCCGCCGACGACCAGAAGCGACCAGAAGTACCCGGTCGGATAGATGAGGTTGAGGATCAGGCAGGCGGCACAGCCGACGATCGAGACGAAAATCAGGATGCGCATGAGCAGGTTGTAGCGGCTGAAAAAATCCGAGGTGCGGGGGTAGCTCTGGGTGCAGCCCTCCTCCTCTCCGCTGAGCGTGGTGTAGCAGAGGGGGCATTTGTCCAGCGCTTCTCGCACCGTGAGGTTGCATTGTTTGCATCTTTTCATCTGGGCTTCACCTCGTTTGTTGTCAGAGTGATCTCCACCCCCTGCTCGGCGAGGGAGCGGAAAAAATACCGGGCAATATCCGGCTGTGCAATCGAGACGGAGAAGGTCACCGAAAGGGTGTCCCCAAAGGAGGAGACGCCGATTTTGACCGCCTGGTGCTTGGAGGGGCTCATGACAAGGCCTGCGTTCCGAAGATAGGGCATGAGATACTCCGGCATTTGGATCCGCCCGAGGTTGGACAGCGCCGCCGAATAAACCACTTCCCCCTTGTCATAGGCAATTTTGAGCCCGATGTTTTTGAGAAACAGCGGGATAAACCGGATCGCCACATTGCGTTCGGTTGCCACCTGGTAGTTGATCCGCTCCGAGAGGTCCTCCCGGTTGAGCTGCTCCTTGAGCTGCTTGTTGACCGCGTGCAGCAGCTCCTCGAAAGGGGGTTCCCCTTTGCTGAAGTCGTAGCTCGCGTCAATGCAGGAGAAAAAATTGCGGGAGGTGATTGACGGAAAGTGGTTGCGCAAATTGACTGGAATGTTGATCTTAATCGGGTGCTTGCGCTGGCGCGCCGGCATGTTTTCGTGGTAGATGGCTGAGATGACCAGCGCGGAAAGATAGGCGGTGAGGGTGACCCCGCTCTGCTTGGCGAGGGCGAGCACCTGAGTAACCGGCATTTCGCCGGTGATGATCTTGATATCGCCCGGCATGAGCTTGGTCCCAGTGATGTGATACGCCTTTTTCTCGAACGGCGTGCTTTTTTTGGATTTGTCGTAGTATTTGCTGAAGCTGTCCTCTGCCCGGGAGAGGGGCGGGGCCTCGCAGCCGGAGGGCGGATAGCTCTCGCTCAGTTCCCCGGCGTGGGAGAGCAGCAGGTAGTTGTAGACGAGCGTGCGGATGAGCTGCAGCGCCCCGGTGCCGTCGGCGAGCACGTGGAATAAATCGAGGTTGATCCTGTTTTTGAAATAGGTCACTCGGAAGAGAAACCCCTTGTTTTTGATCTCTTTAAAATAGGTGCAGGGGGGCAGGCGGTCGCGGTGCACTTTGGCCTGGTCGGGATTGTGCTCGAGAAAATACCAGAACAGCCCCCGCCGCAGCCGCACCCGGAAGGAGGGGAATCCCTCGAGCGTCTTGTCGAGCGCCTGCTGCAGCAGCTCCCGCTCCACCGGTTCATACAGTTCAAACGAGAGGCGGAACACGTTGGAATTCTGTGCGTCGCTGACCGCGGGGAACAGCTTGGCCGCATTGTCGAGCCGGAACCACTGCAAATCCTCGGCCGGTTGTTTTTTTTGTTTCATAATCTCCATCGATCCTTAATATTGGTCGTTTCAGTCCCTTGAAAAAGAGTTTCTACTTTCTATTATAGAACAATTCCTGGCGGATTCAAGCAAATTCTGTGAATACAGCCTTTTATTTTTCCCGCGAGTGTGCTAAAATAAAATCATTCACACAAGAAAAAGAAACTATCTGGAAAGAAGGACTCACTATGGGTTATAAATTCGATGAGAAGATGGAGAATTTAAAGCCGTCGGTCATTCGTGAAATTCTCAAATATTCCTCCGACAAAAGCGTCATCGCCTTTTCTGCCGGAAATCCCGCCCCTGAGGCGTTCCCGGTCGATGCAATCCGCAAAATTACTGCCGAGATTCTCGAAAAAGAGCCGATTGATGCGCTACAATACAGCCTCACCGAGGGGTACACCCCGCTGCGCGACGTTGTCAAAGCGGACATTAAGAGCAGAAATGGGATCGGCAAGGAGTTCGACGAGCTGATTATGACCTCGGGCGCCCAGCAGGTGCTCGACCTCGCGACCAAGGCGTTCTGCGGCAAGGGGGATGTCATTCTCTGCGAAAGCCCGAGTTTTGTCGGCGCGCTCAACGCGTTTAAATCCAACGAAGCGACCCTTGTCGGCGTCCCCATGGAGGAGGACGGCATGAACCTCGAGCTGCTTGAGCAGGCGATGAAGCAAAATCCGAGCGCAAAGCTTCTCTACATCATCCCGAATTTTCAAAACCCCTCCGGCATCACCACCAGCCTGGAAAAAAGAAAAGCGATCTACGAGCTCGCAAAAAAATACGGCATCTGCATCCTCGAAGACAATCCCTATGGAGAGCTGCGCTTCTCGGGCGAGGCGATCCCCTCGATCAAATCGTTTGATGAGGACGGCATTGTCATCTACATCGGCAGCTTTTCCAAGGTCCTCTCCCCCGGCCTGCGGGTGGGCTACGTCTGCGCTCACAGGGATATTATTCAAAAGATTACCGTTCTCAAGCAGACCAACGACGTCCACACCGGCATCCTGCCCCAGATGATCGCCCATCACTTCCTCACCGAATACGACTTTGACGCCCACCTCGAGAACCTGCGCAGCATCTACAAGCACAAGGCGCAACTCATGCTCGACGGCATCCAAGCCGAATTTAACCCCGCGGTCACTTCGACCACCCCGACCGGCGGACTCTTCCTCTGGTGCACCCTGCCCAAGGGCACCGATATGCTCGCCTTCTGTGAAAACGCGGTCAAAAACCACAAGGTCGCTGTGGTGCCGGGCAACGCCTTTATGACGAGCGACGACGAGCCGACCACCTCCTTCCGGATGAACTACTCCACCCCCACCGACGAGCAGATTGTCCGCGGCGTCCAAATCCTCGGCAAACTCACAAAAGAACTGTAGGAGACAAGATAGATGGAAACAACAGCCACCAAACCAGAGCGCAAAAAGGTCATCCTCAGCGGCATCCAGCCCACCGGGGTCTTCACCCTCGGCAACTACATCGGCGCCATTCGCAACTGGAAGGCCCTTCAGGAGGAGTACCTCTGTGAATATTTTATCGCCGACCTGCACGCGATCACCGTGCGGCAGGATCCGGCCAAGCTGCGCAGGCAGACGCTTGAGGCCTACGCCCTGCTGCTCGCCTGCGGCATTGACCCAGAAAAGAGCCTCGCCTTTATCCAGAGCCACGTCCACACCCACGCGGAACTCGCCTGGGTGCTCGAGTGCTACACCCAGTTCGGGGAGCTCTCCCGCATGACCCAGTTCAAGGACAAGAGCGCCAAACACGCCGACAACGTCAACGCCGGCCTCTTCAGCTATCCCGCCCTCATGGCGGCGGACATCCTGCTCTACAAGCCGGATTTCGTCCCGGTCGGAGCGGATCAGAAGCAGCACCTTGAGATCACCCGTGACATCGCCATCCGGTTTAACAACATTTACGGGAATGTCTTCCGCATCCCCGATGCCTACATCCCCAAGACGGGCGCGCGGGTGATGTCGCTCGCAGAACCGACCAAAAAAATGTCCAAATCGGATGAAAACGTCAACGGCTTTATCTCAATCCTCGACAAGCCCGAGACGATTGTGAAGAAGTTTAAGCGCGCGGTCACCGACTCTGAGATGGAGGTCGCCTACCGCGAGGGCAAGGACGGCATCAACAACCTCATGACAATTTACTCGGTCATCACTGACAAGAGCTTTGAGGAGATTGAGCAGGAGTTTTCCGGAAAGGGATACGGTGATTTCAAGACAGCGGTCGGTGAGGCAGTCGCCGAGCACCTGCGCCCCATCCGGGAGAATTTTGACCGCCTGATGCAGGACAAAGGCTATCTCGAACAGTGCTACAAAACGGGCGCGGAGCGGGCGCTGCAAATCTCGTCCCGCACCCTTGAAAAAGTCTATAAAAAGGTGGGCTTCCTGGCGAACTAGAGCAACTGGTGCGTAGAATGGCACAAAAGGGGGCGGGGAAACATGGTGTGGAACAAGGCGGAAAACGCCGTTTCCGCCCCGTTTTTAACGCTGAACTTGTGCTGTTATATTCGCCAATTGTTCTAGGGCAGTTTTCATACATAGAATCAGCAAAGGCAGCGGCGACGCAAGGACTGCGGCAAACTAGGTGACACTGGCTGATGCCCGCCATGGACGTTCACGGAGATCCAGACCGCTGGACAGCTGAACGATGTTGCTGAACTTTCCTGAGCCGGCCCGCCGCAACGAAACGGAGGAACCGATTGTGAACAATTTTGAACTCTGTATCCCAACGAAAATGATTTTTGGCCGCGGCACCCACAAACAGGTGGGCGAGCAGGTCAAACAATATGCAAACAAGGTGCTGCTGCACTACGGCGGCGGGAGCATCAAGCGCAGCGGGCTGTACGACGAGGTCGTCGCAAGCCTCAAAGAAGCGGGTGTTGCGTTTGTCGAGCTCGGCGGCGTCGCGCCGAATCCCCGCCTGGGCCTGGTGCACGAGGGCATTGAACTCTGCCGCAAAGAAGGGGTTGAGCTGATTCTCGCTGTGGGCGGGGGCAGCACCATCGACTCCGCCAAGGCAATTGCCATGGGCGTCCCCTACGACGGGGAGGTGTGGGATTTTTACGAAAGCGAAGCGATGCCAGCGTCGGCTCTGCCGGTCGCGACGATTCTCACCAGTCCCGCCGCGGGCAGCGAGAGCAGCCCGAACACCGTCATCACCAATGAGGAAACCAAGCGCAAATACGGCGCGGGCAGCCCGCTGCTGCGCCCTGTGTTTAGCATCCTCAACCCCGAGCTGTGCATGACGCTGCCCAAAAACCAGGCGGCGAACGGGCTCTCCGACATGCTCGCTCACATTATGGAGCGGTATTTCACCGACACCCCCAACGTCGACGTCACCGACCGGATGTGCGAGGGGGTCATGCGATCCATCGTTGCCAACGGCCCCAAGCTGATGGAACACTACGACAGCTACGACCTCTGGGCAGAAGTCATGTGGGCGGGCAAGGTCGCCCACGACGGCAGCCTCGGCGTCGGCCGCAGGGAAAGCTGGGTTTCCCACGACATGGAGCACGAGCTCAGCGCGATCTACGACATCCCGCACGGCCAGGGCCTTGCGATCGTCTTCCCGGCTTGGATCAAGCATGTCTGCGCCGCCAATCCGACTCGGTTTGTCCAGTTCGCGGTGCGCGTCTTTGACGTGGATCTCGCGTTCGCGGATCAGGATGCGATCATTGCAGAGGGCATCCGCCGCCTCGAGGCGTTTTATCAATCTCTCGGCCTGCCGACCCGGCTGACCGAAATCGGCATCGACGACAGGGAATTCGAGACAATGGCGCGTGCGCTCGACCGCGATGAGACCATCCCCTACAGCGACGCGATGGCAATTTACCGCTTGGCGTTGTAATATTCCCGCCTTTATGCTATAATAAAACCAAATTTTTGGGAACACTTTTCCGAACATCAAGAAAGAAGGAACGGCTATGTCCAATATCAGAATCGAGCTGACCGCCAATCCGAAACAAAAGCCGCAAGGCCCCCTTCATTTTGGCAGATACTTTACCGACCACATGTTTCTTATGAACTACGACAAAGGGGAGGGCTGGCACGACGCCCGCATTGTCCCCTACGGCCCGTTTCCCCTCGACCCGGCCGCCATGTGCCTGCACTACGGCCAGGAAGTTTTTGAGGGGATGAAGGCGTATTTAACCCCGGACGGGACCATTCAGTTGTTCCGGCCCGATGAGAACTTCAAGCGCCTCAACTGCTCCAACGAGCGCATCTGCATCCCGCAGGTGGATGAAGAGCTCTGCCTTGAGGGCCTGAAAAAATTGATTGAAATTGACAAGGACTGGATGCCCACCGAGAAGGAGACCTCCCTTTACATCCGCCCGTTCATCATTGCGACCGACGCCCACCTCGGCGTCTGCCCGGGCGAACACTACCTCTTTGCGGTCATCGTCTCCCCGGTTGCGGCGTATTACGAGACAGGGCTCGACCCGGTGAAAATCTACGTCGAAAAGTCTTACACCCGCGCTGTCAAGGGCGGCACCGGCATGGCGAAGACAGGGGGTAACTATGCGGCCTCCCTCATCGCGCAGGTCGAGGCGTACGAGGAGGGCTTCTCCCAGGCACTCTGGCTCGACGGGGTGGAGAAAAAATATGTGGAGGAAGTCGGCACCATGAACGTCTTTTTTGTGGTGGACGACGAGGTGATCACCCCGGCGCTCAACGGGAGCATCCTCTCGGGTATCACCCGCAAATCCTCGATTGACATCCTGAAATCTTGGGGCGTCAAAGTCACTGAGCGGCGCATTTCCATTGACGAAATCGTCGAGTTTCACAAGCAGGGCCGGCTCAAGGAGATGTTCGGCACCGGTACGGCAGCAGTCATCTCCCCTGTCGGAATGCTGCGCTACGATGGGCACGACATGCCGATCGGCGACGGTACGACTGGGGCGCTCACCCAAAAACTGTATGATGCCCTGACCGGCATTCAGTGGGGTACTTCCGAGGATACATTTGGCTGGACCGTTCCCTGCTGCAAGCTGTAAACGGTTCCGTTTGAGGGGGCGGTGTGTTTGCGCCGTCCCTTTTTGTATTTAAAACCCCCGGTCTTTTTGCAATGGGTGAACGGTGCGCAGGACAATGCGATAAACCCTTTGGATGAAAAGCGGCTGAGCACCACTGGTTTTAGTTGCAGTGGGGCTAATCGCTGAATTTCGTCCTGCCTTTTTCGGATTTGTATCATGGGGTGGATTCTGTGAACAGTTTTTGGCCCCCGGAACCGACCGATCCAGCCTGCTCACAGCAAGGATTGAGTTAGGCGGGAAAACACAGGGGCAGAGTCCTCGCCTGTATGGCGCAGAGACAGTGCCGCTCAGATCCCGCCGCTGTCCCTTGGGGCGGCTGTAGGCATAACGCAACCTTTTACAACAGATTCATTTGACAGAGATGGGGATGAAGATGAGGCAGAAACGCGAAAAAATAACCCAACGGATGCGCAGCCGGATGACGATCGTGTTCTACCTGCTTGTTGTATTGCTATTTGTCTTTTTATGCAGGGGACTGCTCAACGACCATATGCTGGATCCATATCAGCTCTGTGCTGTGTCAGCTCCAGTGTTGAGCGCGTCTTCGGCAGATCCGAACACTGTGCAGGCGGCGGAGGAGCATCAGCATAAGGCCAACGACGTCGATCTGGATGATTGGAAGCTGATTCTCTCGAATAAGACACACCCTTTGGACGAGAATTTTGAAGTGGACCTGACCCCGTTGGATAAGGATGAGACCCAGTTTGCGGACAGCCGCTGTGCGGACAAGCTGCTCGCGATGGTCAAAGCGGCGAAAAAGGATGGGATTGAGCTTTACATCGCCTCCTCCTACCGTTCGGTGAAGCGGCAGAAAGTGCTGTTTGAGGAGGAATTTCAAACCTATAAGTCCCGCGGCTTCAACGATGAGGATGCCTATGAGGCTGCCGCCGTCTACCAGGCGCCCCCCGGCACCAGCGAACACGGAACAGGTCTTGCGTTTGATATTGTGGACGGCGACTGGTTTTCAGAGCACAACAACCTCAATGAGAAGTTTGAGAAAACAGAGGCGTTTGCCTGGTTGAGCCAGCACGCGGCGGACTACGGCCTGATCCTGCGCTACCCCAAGGATAAGGTGGAGGTCACAAAATACGGCTACGAACCGTGGCATTACCGCTATGTCGGGGAGGAACATGCCAAAAAGATCAAGGAGCAGGGGATCTGCCTCGAGGAGTATCTCGGCATTTTGGATTAATTCGGGGTATCCTGCACCGCGGAATCCGACAGGGGTGGTTTTTGAGAATTGATTTTGTCGGTGTGGGATGACGTTGCTTTTTGCCGAGCACCCACAGATCTGGCCGTCACTTCATTTTATCCATTTCCATTTTTTCGTTTGCACCCCGTTTGGAGGTTCTTGATAGGGCGAGCGGAACTCGTCAGAAGGGTACGGACTTATTTCAATGACAGCAAAAAAACACCAGCCACTGGCTGGTGTTTTTTGTTGTCTGTGCAGATTGCACCCAGCGTGATGACAGCGGAACCAACTGAGCCGATTGCCGTGGCCAGAAAGCTGCCTTCTCATTGGGACAGCCTGATTTATCAAAAACTTGGGATGACAATCCAACCGGGCAGAGCCCAATGCATCTTTGGGTGCTCAACCAGCTTTGTTCAAAAGAGCAGCTGACCCGATCGCTGCACTCTGGGATTCAACGCAGGAGGGGGATCCTGTGAGCTTGCGAAGCTGCACTTCACGCTCAGCTGGCTTGATGGGCGGTACCGCAAAGGAGTATTGTGATGTCTTTGTGAACTGGGTCAGTGACAGGCTGACAGCCACAAAATTGTTGAAACGCCGTCGTTTCAACTGCCAGTCGTGTTCAATGATCAAATTTTTCTCATAGAGAGCGGCTATACATTTCCGCTGCGCATCCTTTGATGAAATACGGCGACTGCAATGCCGAAGACAACCGCCGCATAACCGATGACCCACCCGAGGTCGGGAAAGATACGGCTGAACTCCCCGGCCAGGGCATACCTGCCCGCATTGACGGCATGGGAAAACGGAAGCAGGTCAGCGATCTGCTGGAACACCCCGCCGACCAATTTGGTGTCAAACCAGGTGCCCGAGAGCCAGGCGCTCAGGTTGGTCAGCAGCGCGCCGCACACCCCGCCCACCTGCTTGTCGGTGAACAGCGTCCCGCAGAGCAGGCCGATGCCGATGTAGAGCAGCGCAGCGGGAAGCAGCACGAGAATTGTCAGCAGGATGTTGATGCTGAAACTCAGCCCGAGCAACAGCGAGGCACCAAAGCAGACACACATCTGTGCAACCGCCAGCGGGAGCAGCGGAAGGGTATAGCCCGCGAGAAATCCGCGCGCTGTCAGCGGGGAGGTCAGCAGACGCAGCATGAACGAACTGGTGCGGTCTTTGGCGATGAGAAACCCGGAAAAAAGCGAGATAAACGAGAGGCCGAACACGGCAATGCCGGGGGCGAGCTGATCGATTACAAACAGCTCCACCGGGACGTTGGACTCGATGAGACTCAGCAGCAGAAGAAGCACGATGGGAAACCCGATGCCAAACACAAGGTTGATCCGGTCCCGGACCAACTCTTTGGTGTTACGCAGGGCAAATGCAGCTGTTTTCACGGTTTGTCTCCCCCTTTCGTCGGTTCGCCGCAGAGGGCGACAAATGCGTCCTCAAAGCGATCCGTTTCGGTCTGTCGCATCAGCTCCTCCGGTGTGCCGAGCGCCCTGAGTCTGCCCTGTGCCAGGATTCCGATGTGGTCGGACAGCGCCTCCGCCTCCTCGAGGTAATGGGTGGTCAGGATGATCGTGATGCTTCCCTTGACCGCCCGAATTGTGGACCAGAGATCGCGGCGCGCAAGGACGTCGAGGCCGAGAGTGGGTTCGTCGAGAAAGAGGATTTTAGGGTTGGAGATCAGCGCCATGGCGATGGACAGCCGCCTTTGCCACCCTCCCGAGAGTGTTTTGGCCCGGTCTCTGGCGATTTCCTCCATCCCAAAGGAGCACAGCGTCTCTTGTGCCTTGTGCTTTGCCTCTTTTCTTGTGCTTCCGTAGATGCCGCAAATCAGCTCGAGATTCTCCCGCACTGTCAGGTTCTGCGCAACAGCGGTTTCTTGAGGGGAGACATTGATGAACTGTTTGACTTCCTGTGGATGGGTGAGAATGCTCTTCCCCAAAAGCACAGCATCTCCCGATGTCGGCTGCACGAGACCGGAAAGCATCTTGATCGCAGTCGTCTTACCTGCGCCGTTGACGCCGAGGAGGGAGAACAGTTCCCCCTCTTCCACCGAGAGGTTGAGGTGGTCAACCGCAGTTTTGGTTTTGTACACTTTGGTGAGGCCGATTGTTTCAATCGCGTTCATTTTCATCGCCTTCCTCTCCAAGCTGCTGGATGGCAGCAGCGAAGGTTCGGGAATCCTCTTCTGTTTGTTCGGGATAGATTTCCTTTGCCTTGCCCGCAAAGATTGCATCTGCAATTTTTGCAAACACGCCGTACCGTTCGATTGCAATCCCCTTGTCAATGTCGGCGAGCAGCAGCAGCGTATCACCGGGATTGATGTAGAACATATCCCGGACTTCCTTGGGAATGACAATTTGACCTTTGGGGCCAACTTTGACAGAGCCCATGTATTTTTCGTTCTGGTTCGGCTTTTTTTTCATGCTGTCCTCCTTTGTTTTTACTGATGTATAATTAGTATAACTTGTATAACTTATAATACTACTATGCTCTCGTGCTGTCAAGTGGGAATCAACTGCAAAAAGTCTGCTGTTGCCGTTTTGATTCAGCAGGAAGCGACAGGTTTCCCGGGCGAGTGTTGAAAACTTTCCACAGGAACAGGTGTTTCAACAGTTTCAACCGAGTTTTCCACAATATATTGGCGGCGCGTGGTATAGGCCACAATTTCTTGTAGACAAGCATTGTTGAAAGCGCATGGACGGCTCGGCACAGTGCCAGCAGAGGTAAAAAACATCTGCGCAAATGAGCCAAATACAGCGGTGTATTTTTAGACAGGTTGTTTCGTTGGCAGAAAATCGGTCGGAGAACGATCCGCAAGTCCGTTTTCCAAGGTGTTGCGTCCCACATCCAAATAAATTCTGGGGTTCGCCCCTTTATTCGTTTACCGGTAAGGAAATCATGACGTTCTGTTGTCTCTTTGACATTCCAAAAGAATATGATTCTGTGCTTTTAACCGGGCGAACTGAACGCGGCGAGCAAAATACTGCCTTCTAGTTGCGGGCTAAGCCGGACGGGGCAAACTCTGTCGAAATAATCTGCGCTGCAGGGGTTGAGGAATTAGGAAAATCTGAAATGGTTTTTAACCCTGCATTTTCCCACAAGCATAATAAAGTGGATACAAACGGGCTTCTGTTTTCCCTTCGAGGCCATCGATATGCGCCAAAGCAGAAGTGAGCCGTTTTCCTAGAGGGTGAATTCAGGCAAAAAAAGGCCTCCGCTTTTAGAATCAGCGGAGGTCAGTGAACAGGAGCTATTTTGGAGGATTCTGCTGGATTTTCCATTTTTTCTGCATCCTGCGGTAGAGCAGGATCGAGAGGACAGAGATCACCACAGTTGCAGCGGCGGAGCAGAGAAAGCCGGGGGATGTCGGTGTGAGGATGGTCGCCCCGAGAAAGGTCGCTACGAGCATCGTGGGAAGAAGCCCGGCTAAGGAGCCGAGCAGATAGTTTTTGTATCCGATACCCATTGAGCCGAGGAGCAGGCTCACGATATCCCCGGGCAGCAGGTTGATCACTCGGAGGATGTAGCAGATAAACCACTGGTTTTCCAGGTTAAACCGCTTGATTCCCTCCGCTTTTTTGTATTTTTGAAACAGCTTTTCGGTGAGCCCCCGCCCGGATAGTCTTCCGAGCCAATAGGGGATCGACACGCAGACAAACAGCCCCACGAGGTTGACAAGCACCGCCCACCAGGGGGTGAAGAGCGTCCCTGCGCTGACATAGAGCACCAGCAGTGGAAAAAAGACAGACATTGACTTGACCGCATAGATCCCAACGAGAACCAGAGCTGCGAGCGGGTAGCTGGACGGGGCAAAGTTCAGGATGTCGCTCACACTCACCCGGCCGATCAGCGTGCTGCACAGGATGATGACAGCGATTAACAGCACAATCGGCATGATTTGAAACAGCCTGGTGGCGCCTTTGGTCATTTTTTCACGGTTGAGCTTCATGCGGCCCACCTTCCTTTTATCGTTTTACGTCTGTTGCTTGCATTTTTTCTTGGCGGCGAGCGGACCGTCCTCTGAATCGCCGCAGTTGGTTTTGATATGCGGATTTTTGAGATTGATCTGCTTGATAAACTCCTCCTTTTCCTTGGGGGAGAGCAGGACTTTGTGGAGGTTGCCCTGTGGATCCCGGAAGACGAGTACCAGCCGGTCGAGCGACAGCGCGCAGGAAATCCCGGGATTGCGGCAAGGGGCGAGTTTGCACATGCAGCCGTACGGGACACGGAGCTTAACGCACAGCCCGCAGCTGATACAGAGATAATCGTCCCGGATATCGTAGTGGGTTCCGAGGTAGATCGGCAGTACCATGAACAAAAGAAACGCCCAAAAGATCAGGGTGCAGAAAAGAAGGCCGGGCGATACCTCCTGCGCCACCTGCCAGGTCAGATTGCCCGTCTCAAAGGCAAAACACCACACAATGAGGTGAACCCACCAGTCTATTTTGGTTTTGAATTTCATCCGATCCCCCCTTTGCACTACATTATATAGCAAAAGTCCGGAAGAATGCAACTGAATTCTAAAAATCTTCTGTAAAGCTTTTATTTTTTATTCAATCGGCCAAATGGGTTGCGGGAGTGGTAGAGTTTTTCCATGGTGCGCACCACAGCATCGCTCTCCGGTCCGCCGATGAGGACATCCGCTTCTTTTTGCAGCGGCCCAATGGCCCCCTGTACTGCAAAGCTCAGGTCGGCGAGCTGAGCGAGGGCGAGGTCGGTCGCGTCGTCTCCAAATGACACGACTTTGTCGAGCAGCAGGTGCTGCTTGAGGTCGCGCACTGCCTCCGCCTTGGATGCCTCGGCGCTCGATATCTCGAGGATGTAGTACCCTTCAAATGCATCGTCTGGGTAGTAGGAGGGATGGATCTGATCCGCGCAGCCAAGGGCGCACAGCCTGCCGTACAGCTCCTGCACCACCTCCAGCCGGTCGATTGCCATGAGGTAGACGACGTCTCGCTTGTCTGGCAGGGCGGAGCAGATGTAGTTGCGCAGCGGGAGCAGCTTGGTGCGGTGGTAGTAACCCTCCTCCGCGGCATTGAGCAGGTTGCTGTAATAGACGTGCAGGACGTCGTTGACAATGGTGTGCACAAAGCAATTGAGGTTTCGTTTTTCAAACACATCCAGGATTTCCCGGGCAACCTGGGTGCTCATTGGCTTGCAGTTGAGGTAGGTCTTTTGCTGGGGATCGTAGAGAGTCGCCCCGTTCATCGTAATAATGGGGAGGCGCAGGTTGACTTCTGCGAGCAGTGGGGCGACGGTTGCAGAGGATTGTGCGGTCGCAATGACGATCTGCGCGCCCTGCTCAAGCATCCGATTGAGTTTGACTTCCGTGTAGTTGCTCAGCTTGCCGTTCGCTCCGGTCAGGGTACCGCCCAGGCCCGTTACAAAGAGAATGTCGTTGTTTTTGCGCCGGGGAAGGTGGAACGCATTGACCCCTAGTGCGATAAAAATGCCGATTAATGTATCAAAAACACGGTTGATAGCAAAGAGATAGGGACTGACGTCCAGCCCGTGAGAAACGGTGACACTTAGGAACACCACACAGGTGATGTAGGAAGCGGAGTTCTTTTTGAGCACCACTGTGATGTAGATGAGCGGGATGATGGCGACCGAGACGAGCAGGTACTGCAGAACAGCCGGTTCGGTCGGGATAAAGCGGCGCTCAAACAGCAGCACCAGCATCCCGAATCCGCCTCCGATCAGCGTCCCGACAATGCGGTTGAGCGCGACTTTGACGCTGTTTTTGACATAGGGCTGCATGCAGAGCACTGCGGCAATTGCCGAATAAAATGGAATGCCCTCCCCCCGCAAGAGATACACCACAAAACACAAAAAGACAGCGAGGGAGGATTTTAGTATTCGCATGCCGATGCGGGGAAACTGGACCTTGTGCATCTGCTCGACCTCTTTTCATTGTTTTGTAAAAAGTATAGCACGCTCTGGGGGAAAACTCAACACAAAAACAGGCGCGACCGCTGAGCGGAAGCGCCTGTTGGTTGTCAGGAAGCTTTGTCAAGGCACATCTCATTGGAGACCGAGAGCATGTTTTCCGCGAAGATGCCATAGCCCTTGGTAGGGTCGTTGACAAAGACGTGGGTCACTGCGCCGACAAGCTTGCCGTTTTGGAGTATTGGGCTTCCGCTCATGCCCTGGACAATGCCGCCCGCCGCTTCGAGCAGGCGTTGGTCGGTCACCCGGATGACCATATTTTTGGTCGTGGTCTGTTCGTTAAGATCAATTTTATCGATCTCAATTTCAAACTCTTCCGGCTGTGTGCCGTTGATGGTGGTATAAATCGTCGCCTTGCCGGTGGTTACCTCCTGCTTGAGCGCCATTTTCATGGGTTTCGCGGTTTGCTGGAAGGAATACATTTCACCGAAAACGCCGGAGTCGGTGTTGCCGAGCAGATTGCCGATTGCTTCTTTGCTGGTGAACGCGCCGATCAGCTCGCCGGGATTGCCGACAACGCCTTTGTGAACCCCGTTAATTGTCGCGCCGACAATCTCTCCTGAGGAGAGCGGCAGGATTTGGCCCGTGTCCACATCGCAGACTGCGTGGCCGAGTCCCCCAAACATCCCGGTTGCGGGGTTGTAAAAGGTGATCGTGCCAATGCCTGCGGAGGAGTCGCGCACCCAAATGCCGACTTTGTTTTTGCCGTCCACCCGGGATTTGATCGGGCAGATCGAAACGCTGCCCGGCTGCCCGTCTCGGGTGTATTCGACGGTGATCGAACCACTTTGGCAGGATTCGACTGCCTGGGAGATCTGTTTGTTTGAGGTGACGGCGTTTCCGTCAACCGAAACAATCACGTCTCCGATTTTAATGCCGGCCTCTTTGGCCGGGTTCTTGAATCCCTCTTCACTGTCGATGTTGTTGAGTCCGACGACCATCACGCCTTCGGTAAACATTTTGATGCCAAACGGGGTGCCGCAGGGGATGAGTTCGGTTTCTTCCAGCACCTGGACATTTGCCTGCTTGATGGGGAGCACGCCGAACAGCTTTAAGTCGACCGCCTGGCCGTCGCCGGCATTCATCGCCGGGAGCGATTTTGAGGTCTGGGTGTGGGAGGAAGTTTGAATCTCAAAGGTGGACTGGATGTCGAGGTTCTGCCCGCGGTAGAGATAAAAGTTGTCGGGCAGTTCCTGTTGATAGTAGAGTGTCACGCCGAGTGCTGCCATGACTACGGATGCTGTCACGCCGCTGATAAAACGGAGAAACTTTCTCATTGGAAAACTCCTTTGCAAATTTTATTAAATGAGAGAAAGGAGCTGAGCGCTTTTCGCCCAATACTACTATGTGTAGGCGGCGGGGTTTTATCAGAGGAAATATCCTGTGGCTCTCTCAAACAAAACCAAATGCAGAAATAGTTTACATTTGATCAAAAACAGGGTACAATAAGAAAAAAGGGAGGGATTGCGGTGCGCGTGGCTGTAGTTGGGTCGAGGGAGTGCGGAGATCTTGATTTATCTAAAATCAAACAGAATCTTCCAGAGGATTGTACGGAGATTGTCAGCGGGGGCGCGCATGGAGTTGACACCCTCGCCAAAAAATGCGCGGAAAAATACGGATACCGCTACACCGAATTTTTGCCGGATTATGCGGCGCACGGCAGGACCGCGCCGCTTGTGCGCAACCGGTTGATCGTCGATCACAGCGACTTTGTGCTCGCGTTTTGGGACTACAAGTCAAACGGGACCCGCTCGACGCTTGCCTATGCGCTCGAACGAGACAAGCCGGTCAAAATCATTCTACTTTAGTTTCTGCAGTTTTTTGATCGTCAACCAATTTTTTTAATTATGTATCGATTGTTTCATGCAAAACTTGAAAATCAACAATGGGCAGACAGGACGGATCGTTGCGGCGGTCCAGTGGACTTAATATGAGCCGCCAACATTCACTGGCGGCCCATTTTGTTGTACGTTTAGAAAAAAACTCGATTTTACCATGGGCAGAAAAAACGACTGATAGGAAGCAGGAAATGGCTTGGCAACTCAGTTCCAAAAACAGCAAAATCTTTTGGGGCATGGGAAATGAATTGACACATTCAAAATGGAGAGGTGAAGATCACATCCTGTTTGCCTTTAAAGGACAAGATACGGGAAACTGTGTCTGCGAAAGAATCTGAAACGGCTCGAAGCACACTCCAGCGCCGACTATGTCGATAGATTCATCAGCATCCCACCGCATTTGTATCGCACAATTCAATGGATTTTTCGACGGGACGAGCAGCCGCATGATCTGCAATCGGCATGCGAACCTGAAATACAAAGAGGGAAGTCAAGGCTTCTGGACCAGAGACTGCTCTGTGAGTACGGTCGGTCCAAAGAAACCTGTGATCAGAGAATTCAGCGAGAATTGACCGTGGGGTTTCTCGGAGAACCAAACAACCATGTGGGAGTAGAGAGATCCAGTAACGGGCTGCGAAAACAAGTGATTAAAAAAGACAGGCGCTCAAGCGGCTGTCAGAAATTCGACTATATTGTCTTGTCATAGGGACTAAGCCTGTTTTGGCTCTTGCAAAACCTATGTCTGCCACCAGTGAACAGGTGGTTTGAGCTGCTGTTTTTGCAGCTGACCTCCCTATTTTATCCCGAGTGGGAAAAGGAATTTGCTTGAGTCTTCCTGCGGGAAGGCCGCGACGAAAGAACAACTACAAGAGGGCAGAACTGCCGATGGGAGATACTCATTTGCAGGCCGTGGGATGTTGAATACGTTGATAGGATTCTGCACGTATTGAGAGTCTAACCGGAAGCGAACTCTTTTCAGGGTCGTTTCCAAGACAGTCGTGGTCCCCTCCAGCGTCAATTGGCTGGGAATCCAACTGCACCTGGGCTCCCAGCGCGTTGCCCGAACCAAAAGAATTCAATTTTTTACGCGGCGCTATTGCCCCGCAACAAGGGCTATTTGGATGTTTTGCGAATTTCGGTGTGCGCTTCCTTGAGCTCGCGCAGGTTGGTGAGCAGCGCTTCCTCCGATTTGGAGAGGATCCGCTCGACGTAATCATTGGTGATTTTTTTGATCTCGTTGGACTGGGTGTGCGCCTGGGCGAGCATTTGGTTGGCGCGCACCTGCGCCTGTTTGACGATCTCTTCTTCCCCGACAAGGCGTTTTGCCTTGGTCTGGGCGTCCCGAATGATCTGCTCGGCTTCCTTTTTTGCGTCGCTGATGATCTCCTTGCGGTCGTCGACAATCATCTTCGCCTGTTTGATCTCAGGCGGCAGGTTGAGACGGATCTCGCCGATCAGCTCGGCCATCTGATCGACGTCAACCGCCGATTTTCCGCCGGACAGGGGGAGTGTCCACGCCTTTTCGAGCAGGTCGTCCATCGTATCCAAGATTTCGCTGATTTTCATTGCGATCATCCTCTCTTTATTTCTTCAACGCTTGTTCAATGTCCTTTTGAATGACCTCTGGGACAAACCCGCTGATGTCCCCGCCGAGCCCTGCGATCTGCCGCACCAGGCTGGAACTCAGATACATATTTTCCCCTTGGGTGGTGAGGAACACCGTCTCCGCGTCTGGGTTGAGTTTGCGGTTGGCAAGCGCCATCTGGAACTCGTATTCAAAGTCTGAAATTGCGCGCAGCCCCTTGACAATGGCGCAGGCGTTTTTGTCCCGCATGTAGTCGGCGAGCAGGCCGCTGGTGTAGTCCGACTCCACCTCGGGCAAATGCGCGGTTGCCCGGTCGATAAAATCAAGTTTCTGTTCCACCGTAAAGGTGGCGTTTTTGTCGGGGTTGTCCGACACCAGCACGATCACCTTGTCAAACAGCTTGCAGGCGCGGGTGATGATGTCCAGGTGCCCCATTGTGATCGGGTCAAAGCTGCCCGGGCAGATCGCAACCCTCATCGGCTGAATTCCTCCTCTACTGTCCCACATGATAAACCGTCACCTTAATCTTTCCATACTTGTAGTCTTTGTGTTTCACGAGCTTGCCGACCTGTTCGGGCAGATCCTCCTTGAGTTCGTGCTCACACAGCACGATGGCGCCCTCTGCGAGTCGCTCCTGCAGCATCTCAAGCGCCGGAGGAATGAGATTTTGGTTGTAGGGCGGGTCGAGCAAAACGATGTCGAACATCTCTTTGGTGCCGGCTAAGAATGCAGACGCATCGCTGAGGACCACCCGCGACTGCTTGAACAGACCGACGGTTTTGAGATTTTCCTTTTCCACCTCGTGGGAAGCGCGGGAGTTGTCCACAAAGACGCAGAACTTAGCGCCCCGGCTGAGCGCCTCGATGCCGAGCTGTCCCGAGCCCGCGTAGAGATCGAGCACGTTTGCGCCCGGCAGATCGAACTGGACGATGCTGAAAATGCCTTCTTTGACACGGTCGGTGGTCGGTCGGACGTCCTGCCCCTCGAGGGTGCGCAGCTTCCTTCCCCTAGCCGAACCTGTAATTACTCTCATAAAGTGTACCTCCATTTCCCCGTGCTGAGTGTGCGGGGAACATTTGATGCTATTAGGATTGTCGATTTAAAACATATAATTCTTACGGCTGTTGTTGTGCACGCTCAGGGCAACCCCCATGAGCATGTACATCGCGAGCACCGACGAGCCGCCCGCACTGTAAAACGGCAGGGTGATGCCGATGACCGGAAGCGCACAGAGCACCATCCCGATGTTGATCACAGACTGGAAAAAAATGACCGCAAAGCAGCCCACGCAGATGTAGCTGCCCAGAGAATCCTCCGCGCCCCGCGCGTTGATGAGCAGCTTGGTGCAGAGCACTGTGATGATGAGGGCGACTGCAATGCACCCGACAAAGCCAAACACCTGCCCAATGTGGGCGAACATCATGTCGTTGTAAAGCTCCGGCGTGTTGGTGAGCAGCGAATCCGAGTTGAGCCCCTTGCCGAACAGCTTGCCCGAGCCGAGGGTAATCCGCCCCAGATACTGCTGCATCCCTTCGTTGAGCCGGTATTCCTCAGGATGCCAGGCGACAAAAAAGCGGGTTTTCAGATAGGTTGGGACGACGTATTTCCACGCGATGGGAAAGGCGACCGCCGCCAGAGCACCGCCCGCGAGCATGTATTTCCAGTTGACGCCCGCCGCGAAAAAGATGCAGAGAAAGATAAAGACAAAGACGAGCATTGTGCCGAAGTCGCCCTGTTTGAAGATCAGGCCGATCGGCACCGCGGCGTGCAGGCAGAGCAGCAGGATGTTTTTGGGTTTGTTTAAATTTTTGCGCACTGTAAAGCAGTGCAGCGAAAAGGTCAGGATAAAGCTGAGCTTGAGGAACTCAGAGGGCTGGATGTCCATAAAGCCGATGTTGAGCCAGTTGCGGTCGTCCGAACCCATGCCGTCGCCGCCGCGCATCTTTCCCAGTGGGGTAAAGCAGAGCAGGGTGAGGATCACAGTGAGCGGAGCGTGCAGCTTCCAGAGGTTGGCGAGGGTGTGGTAGTCAAACAGGGAGATGATAATCATGGCCACAATGCCGACAACGGTTGCGCCGATCTGGGTGACCAGCGTCTTCCAGCCGATCATTTCAGGAATCAGCGAATACAGCAGCAGGCAGCTGAGTGTCGAGGAAAGTAGGACAAGCAGGATCACAAGCTTGTCGGTGGTCTTGACATAGGAGCGGACCGCGCCGCCCACCATTGCAAAAAATTTTTTCATGACAACTCCTCGATCGTAAAATGCATGGTTTGGTACCCTCTATTATATAGTTAATACACCTAAATTTCAACCTTTTGGTAGTACTATTCACAAAATTGTGATATAATAAAAAACACGATACTTTCAGGGCTTTGTGCGTATGCACAGCCCGGTAGGAGGACAGAACATGCTTAGCGATATTGAAATTGCACAGGGTGCGAAAATGCTTCCAATTGCGGATGTTGCGGCGCGTCTGGGGCTCGGGGAAGAGGACATCGACCTCTACGGCCGATACAAGGCAAAGATTTCGGCCCGGGCCGAGCAGCGTCTGAGCAGCGCGCCGGATGGAAAACTCATCCTCGTCACCGCGATCAACCCCACCCCTGCGGGCGAGGGCAAGACGACGACGAGCGTGGGCCTTGGTGAGGCGATGTGTAAACTCGGCAAAAACGCGGTGCTCGCGCTGCGCGAGCCCTCTCTCGGCCCGGTGTTCGGCATCAAGGGCGGGGCTGCCGGCGGCGGCTACGCCCAGGTGGTGCCGATGGAGGACATCAACCTGCACTTTACCGGCGACATGCACGCCATCACAG
>CBCSOX010000003.1:0-39498 GCA_965141735.1 uncultured Oscillospiraceae bacterium
CCTGCCCGGTCACCGCCGAAAAGCTGACCTCTTTTTTCTCCACGAAAAGAGCCTCGGTGGGGAATTCCACATAGGCCGACGCAGTCGCCGCTCCAAGGGTAAAAACAGCCGCAAGGCTGAACGCGATCCATTTTATTTTCATACTACATTCCTCCCATCCAGTTGTACCCATTTATTTTTCGCCGCTTGACAGATTTCATACACAAAGTTTGAATTATCTCTTGAAATTTCGCCCAAATCTTTGTACAATAGAGGATAACAACTGATTTTGAACAAGAGAAAGGGTTGCTTATGGCGCATCAATTTATATTAGTTTTGGATTTTGGCGGTCAGTACAACCAGCTGATTGCACGCCGCATCCGCGAATGCGGCTGCTACTGCGAGGTTCACCCCTATCAAAAGTGGAAGGAAGCAATTGAGCAGCACCAACCGCTCGGAATTGTGTTCACCGGCGGACCCAATAGCGTTTATGCGGACAACGCGCCGCAGGTGGGCAAAGAACTGTTTGAGCTCGGCATCCCGGTGCTCGGGATCTGCTATGGTGCACAGATGATGGCCCATGCGCTCGGCGGGGAGGTTTCCCACGCGCCGAGCAAGGAATACGGCAAAACCGAGACAAAATTTGAGCTCTCGAGCCCCCTGTTTGAGGGTCTTGACGCCAATATGGTCACCTGGATGAGCCATACCGACTATATCTCCAAGCTGCCCGAAGGGTTCGCTGTCTGTGCAAACTCGGACAACTGCCCGGTGGTCGCGATGGAAAACCGGGAGAAAAGGCTGTACGCCGTACAATTCCACCCCGAGGTACAGCACACGCAGCGCGGCACCGAGATGCTGCACAACTTCCTCTTCCGCGTCTGCGGCTGCCGCGGCGACTGGACAATGGGAGACTACGCGCAGACTGCAATCCAGGATGTTCGGGAAAAAGTGGGGAACGGCAAGGTGCTGCTCGCGCTGTCGGGCGGCGTCGACTCCTCAGTGCTTGCAGCGCTCCTCTCCAAAGCGATCGGCAGTCAGCTCACCTGTGTCTTTGTCGACCACGGGCTGATGCGCAAAAACGAGGGCGACGAGGTCGAAGCGGCATTTGCCGACTGGGACCTCAATTTTGTGCGGGTCAACGCCGAAGGCCGTTTTCTCGCAAAGCTCGCGGGCGTCTCGGATCCCGAGACCAAACGCAAGCTCATTGGCGAGGAATTCATCCGGGTTTTTGAAGAAGAGGCAAAAAAAATTGGCGCTGTCGATTTCCTTGCTCAGGGAACCATTTATCCCGACGTCATCGAATCGGGGACAGGGGACGCGGCGGTGATCAAGAGCCATCACAACGTCGGCGGCCTGCCCGACTATGTCGATTTTAAAGAAATTGTCGAGCCGCTGCGTCTGCTGTTTAAAGATGAAGTGCGCCAGCTCGGCATGGAGCTCGGCCTTGCAGACTATCTCGTGTGGCGGCAGCCCTTCCCAGGGCCGGGTCTCGCCATCCGGGTCATCGGCGACATCACCAAGGACAAGCTCGACACCCTGCGCGACGCGGACTTTATCTTCCGCGAGGAAATCGCAAAAGCAGGCCTTGACCGGGAAATCCACCAGTACTTTGCGGTGCTCACCTCAATGCGCTCGGTCGGCGTCATGGGGGACGGCAGAACCTATGATTACACCCTCGCCCTGCGCGGTGTGACCACCACTGACTTTATGACAGCGGATTTTGCCCGCATTCCCTACGACCTGCTTGCAAAAATCAGCAGCCGCATCGTCAATGAAGTGGGCAACATCAACCGCATCGTCTACGACATCACCACCAAGCCGCCGTCCACCATCGAGTGGGAATAAAGGTCGAATCTCCACCTGTTCTATGTTTTCTCTGAAATGCTCTGTTTTTCTCGTACTTTTTCTGCTATTCTCTTTTGAGGTAAAATATGAGATGACACCATTTTGAAAAGATAGTTCTAAGTGGCTTTTAGTAATCACTCAGTAGCGCTCATACAATGCTGCGTGGTTTTCTTGAACGCCGGGGCTGTCTTGCGTGATGCCAGACATCCAGAGAACTGTAAGGTTTACGGAGGAAATAAGGAGGAGCGAGTGATGAAGAATCTAACTGCGAATAGGAAGGAAAAGATTGTGCAGCGGACGATAGCAGGAAAGCGGTGGCAGAAGAGATGATGAATAAGAAAAAAGAGCTTCTGGTAAGAAGTTGTATCCTGCTGGTGGGTTTGCTGATCGCCCATGCGGGCGTAGCTTTATTTTTGCTGGTGGGGTTGGGTACAGATCCTTTTAATGTGCTGGTGCAAGGGGTTTCCCAATTTTTATCAAATCAAAACTGGGGATTTACCCTGTCGCACGGTAGCGTCCATCGGATCATCTGCTTGCTCATCATTCTGGTGCTTCTGGTGGTTGATCGCTCCTATATAAAAGTAGGAACGATTGTGTGTATGCTTTGTGGCGGCCCTTTTATTGATCTGTTCAATGTTTTGTTTTCACCTTGGGTTTCTGAGAGCCTTCCGTTGGCGCTGCGTCTTTTGATCACAGCGGCCGCATGCTGTATTCTGGCGTTCGGAATGACCATTGTGATCAAGTCAGATGCAGGAACCGGCCCCAACGATTTGGTCTCCATCGTCATCAGCGATAAAATTCATAAGCGATTTGGCATTGTAAGGCTGGTCACAGATGCGGCGTTCGTGTTCATTGGCTTCTTTTTGAATGCCTCCATCGGCCTGGGAACCCTGGTTTGTGTGGTGCTGGTAGGTCCAGTCGCCGATTTCTTTCTGCCGGTCAGCGGGAAAATGGTCGACCGGCTATTGAATCAAAATAAAATCAAGAAATTTCTTGGTAAGGACTATGAGAGTGTCTCGAATGCACAATCCGGTGGTGCAGCTTAAACTAAGATTTGTTTTCATCCAGCAATAAGATTCCTCACGCTTGCAAGGGCGGCATGCCCTTTTGATTATGAAATAGAACGATCGACCCCAAATCAGCTTACTGCGCGACAAATAAAAGGCCGGGGCGCAGCGGCAGAACGGAGCATCTTATGGATACCAATACCCTAATTAAAATCGCCTTTTTTGTTCTGACAGGACTTGCGTGGATTTATTTCCTCGTACAGTTTATCAAAGAACGCAAAATGTACAAGTTTATTGTACTCGTGTGGGTGCCGATTGCCTGGCTGTCCTACGTGTTCACCAATCCAACTCTGCTCCAGGTGCTCAACGTGGTGCAGATGGTGCTGTTTGTACTTCTCATCATCGGCCTGCTCAAAAAACCAAAAGAGCCGGAGGAGACTGAAGAGGAATTCAATGCCACCAACGACAACGAAAACATTGTCGAGCTCCCCGAAGAGGAGTATGAAATTGAAGGTGAGGCCGTTGCGGAGCAAGAGGACGAGGAACCTCAAGAAAATGAGGTTTCATATGATCAGGAAAACGAGCAGGACAAGGAAAATGGTTAACTCAGCACAAGCGAACAGCTGGCTGGTTTCCTTAGCCGCTTAACCAAAGGCAATTTAAACAGCCCGGCGATACTCGCCGGGCTGTTTTTGTGTCCTCTGTATTCTTTGCCGCTGAGCAAACACCGGTCTCCGAAAAACAAGCCGGCATTTGTACGCAATGGTTCAGCTGCAAATTCACTGTTTATCTATGTTGTTATTCATATCAATCGTTACCTGCAAAGCCATCGGTGAAAGCAGGGGAAATAATGTCCCCGCCTGCACTCCGCATCATCACAGACTGCATCTATGTGTTGCAACCAGGTCCATTTCCATCCTCTGGATCCGGCAGATAGGAGGCTATGTCGTTGAGATCGCAGTTCAAAATACGGCACAGTCGGTTGAGTGTGTCGGTCGTCACATTCTGGTTGTCCTTGAGTCTCCGGATTGTCCGGCTCTCAACATTGTATTTTTCCCGCAGCACATAGGTAGAAATCTGGCGCTGTTTCATCGTCTCCCAAAGTTTATCGAACACAATCATCGCTGTACCCCACTTCATACTTGCTTTTCTTTATTATGGGGTGTATAATAAGAATCGTTAAGAGGATTATATTCCCCATAGCAAACAACAAAAGAAAGCGAGTTGCGACAAATACGGTGCGAAAACTATTTTTGTATCTATTGGTCTGAAGACATTTGCTGCTTGGATTCCATCTCCTTGGATATTTTAGGAAATTTCCAGGACTGCATCTATGTGACAATCAACGAAGAGATTTTGCACCAGGCAAGATTGGAACAGTTGAACCGATATCAGGACATCGAATAACCAAAAACAATTCCCCTCAACAATCCATTTGGCCTGCAGGCTCTGTGCCAGACTATTTGTGTGATTCATTTTTGTATGTCCTTCTTTTGATTTTTTTGCCCGCAGCAGTTGGCAGTAGGTCCTTTTATTCAATTAAAAGCTGTTTTTTAGTACTTCGCCGCTATTCTTTTATACCACCTTGCACCACCCCGATCAGGGGTGAATACCGCCGTATTGAGCGTTTCGCGCCGCATTGCAAGCACGGGCAGACGCTCACCTGCGGCTGTTCTTTTTGCCTGGTTTCTCTTGCTGCCCCCCTGAACCTCTTTCCATGTTTTCTGATCCACTGTGCAATCTTCCTCAAGCTGATTCCTGCTCTATACTGCAATCGGTTTCTTCTTTCGACCAATTGTATCTGCATCGTACCTTCGCCGCTAAAAACTTTTTGCTCCATACTTATTACTTCAAATCTGCATGTCGGTCAGAAATTATCTGGGTACGTTTTCCCTTGAGATACCCCTTGGATTGCTCTGCTTCTATGCGGTGGAATACGCACTATCTTGTTGATCTACAGATGCTCCTGCTTCGAGCATTGCCAATACTTCGAGTGAGCTGAGCATGTATTTTATTTTTGTCTCCTTGTATTTTGTTCTGCGGCGGCCAATCCTTATTACACTTGGAGGCCTATCTGCTCTCAATTGCTTTTAGGGGTCTGCTTTTCGCTCGTCCCTTTTGTGTTTGCCCAATCCAGTTCTCCCCCAGTGGAACCGGAGATTTTGTTCTGCGAAAGCGACAAAAAGGGCTGGACAGCAGTTGGCTGTCCAGCCCTTTATCTGAAAACGGTTTGATTAATATGCAACGCCCTGGGCGATCATCGCATCGGCGACCTTGAGGAAGCCAGCGATGTTTGCGCCGGCAACGAGGTTGCCGTCCACGCCGTAGTCCTTTGCGGCGCTGTATGCACTGTGGAAGATGTCCTTCATGATGCTCTGCAGCTTGCCGTCAACCTCTTCAAAGGTCCAGCCGTAGCGCGCCGAGTTCTGCGCCATTTCGAGGCCGGAGCAGGCGACACCGCCCGCATTCGCTGCTTTGGCAGGTCCAAACAGAACCTTAGCAGCCTGGAAGGCTTCGATTGCCTCGGGAGTCGAAGGCATATTCGCACCCTCTGCAACCGCCATAACGCCGTTTGCGATGAGCGCTTTTGCAGACTCTTCATCGAGCTCATTCTGGGTTGCGCAGGGGAGGGCGATGTCGCATTTGATGGTCCAGATGCCTTTGCAGCCCTCGGTGTAAGTGGCCCCTTCGACCCTCTTTGCGTACTCGGAGATGCGTCCGCGCTCCACCTCTTTGATCTGTTTCACAACGTCGAGCTTGATACCGTTCGGATCGTACACATAGCCTTTGGAATCGGACAGCGCGACCACTTTGCCGCCGAGCTCAGTTGCCTTTTGGGTCGCGTAGATCGCGACGTTGCCAGAGCCGGAGATGACGACGGTCTTGCCCTCAAACGAGGTGTTTGCCATGTTTTTGAGCATTTCCTGGGTAAAGTAGCACAAACCGTAACCGGTCGCCTCGGTCCGCGCGAGCGAGCCGCCGTAGGTCAAGCCTTTGCCGGTGAGCACGCCGGTGAACTCGTTGCGCAGGCGCTTGTACTGGCCATACATAAAACCGATCTCACGCGCGCCGACGCCGATGTCGCCCGCTGGGACGTCGGTGTCCGCACCGATGTGTTTGCTGAGTTCTGTCATAAAGCTCTGGCAGAAACGCATGATCTCCCCGTCGGATTTTCCCTTGGGATCAAAGTCGGAGCCGCCTTTGCCGCCGCCCATCGGAAGGGTGGTGAGGCTGTTTTTAAAGATCTGCTCAAAGCCGAGGAATTTGATGACCGACGCGCAGACGGTCGGATGGAAGCGCAGGCCGCCTTTGTAGGGGCCGATCGCCGAATTGAACTGAACGCGGAAGCCGCGGTTCACCTGAACCTTGCCGTTGTCATCGACCCAGGAGACGCGGAACTGGATGAAGCGCTCCGGCTCGACGATGCGGTCAATGACGCCCGACTCAGCGAGCTTGGGGTTTTTTTCAACAACGAGTTCGAGGGACTCAAGGACTTCACGGACCGCTTGGAGAAATTCGTTTTCCCCTGGGTTTCTTTTGCACACGGTGTCGTATACCTGTGCAAGGTATTGATTTTTCATAGACATATATTTTTTCTTCCTTTCATGGATGATTGTGAACACACTCCTATTATAATAACCACAGGTCGAAAAATCAAGGATTTTTTGCAATTACATTTTGTAAATTATTCATGAAATCATCTCCAAAATTGCTTTTATGCGGATTTGTTGGTTCTAAAAACATTTTTTTCGCAAGATTTTGCTCTTGGTCCATCATTTTCTGAAGGAAAACCTGCATAAATTTGTAAAACGGGCTCGAATGTGGTATAGTAGAAGATATTCTTATGGAAAGGACTGCCGCCTTATGCTGCACATTACCAGACACTGGTTTGGGCCGGGGGAGGACAAAACCGACTGTTTCCGGCTGCGTACCCAAGTTTTTATTGAGGAACAAAAGTTTCAGGAGGAGTTTGACGACATCGACGACATTGCTCTGCACCTGCTGCTCACTCAGGAGGGGGAGCCGGTTGCAACCGCCCGCATTTTTGAGCAGGAGTCCCGCTGGTGGATTGGGCGCATCTGCGTCGCCAAGCGCTGCCGCAAAGACGGAATGGGGACGCTCGCCCTGCTGTTGTGTGAGGATAAACTGCGCGAGATCGGAGCGGAGAAGAGCTACCTCAAGGCGCAAATGCAAGCCAAAGGCTTTTACGAAAAGGCAGGTTACCGTGCACAGGGGGAAGTATTTGAGGATGAAGGTTGTGCGCATATCCTGATGTATAAGGATTTGACAGCCCCTTGCTGTGGATGCCACCAATAAGGAAGGGATACCCATTTACACGGCGCGAACAAATGTGTTATAATAAAATGAAAGGAGGAAAGACCCATGACAAACCAAAAACTCGAGCAGATCTACAACTATATCAAGCAGCGTTGTCAGGAAGGCATCCCTCCGACGATTCGTGAAATCTGCGGGGCGCTGGGGATTAAATCCACTTCCACCGCGCACAAATACGTGGGCCAGCTCGTGGAGATGGGGGCGATTGAAAAAGACCCGAATCTCACCCGAACCCTCAAAATCCCACACATGAACACCGCACTTGTTCCGGTGATCGGCAAGATTACCGCAGGCCAGCCGATCACAGCGATTGAGCAGATCGAGGGGTATATCCCATTTACCCCGCCCCACAGCGCGGACAAGCAGCTGTTTGCCCTCAACGTACAGGGCGACAGCATGATTGAGGCCGGAATTTTCGACGGGGATGTGGTCATTGTGGAGCAAACGCCGGTTGCCCGCGACGGGGACATTGTCGCAGCCCTGATCGACGACTCGGCGACGATCAAGCGGTTTTACAAGGAAAATGGGGGCTACCGCCTCCAGCCGGAGAATGCCACTATGGATCCGATCTACACCGACAAGCTTTCCATCCTCGGCAAAGTCACTGCTTCCATCCGGTATTTTTAAAATTGGAATATTGCTCTAGAAGGGGTTTCTGCAAAAATGTACCGGCAAAGCCGGTGTGTTGAGGAAGGGGGAACCCCCTTCCTTTCTTGTCGCGTCAATTCCGGTTTCCTGCAGATTTGCGCAGAGACAGCCAGCGCGTCTTTTGCCGAATTTTCCCTTTTTCGCTCGAAATGAAGTGTTTTGACAGCCTAAGCTCAGGAGAAAACTCCTGAGCTTTTTATTTTTGCGCAATCTGATCACATGAATTCCAGTAGCAAGACCAGATCCCTTCATCTACTTATCTGAGAAGTGATGCTGATTTTAAAAAATATAGTAATATTGCTATTTTAAAAACCTATGGAACAAGATCAGCTGTTCTTTACATTTTCTTTATTTTGCTAATAAACCAAAAACAAATACTGTATTTTCCATTTTAGGTTGTTTTTATATAAACAATTATTTACAATATTTTTGCTAAAATCTATTGACAGCAAATAAAAAAGGCAGTATCATAAACACAAAATATGAATTCATATTTTGTGTTATTTTATTCAAAATGACACGTCGTTCCGGCCTGATCAACCGGATGTTGAGAAGAAGGAGAGAATTCGTATGTCTAAAAACAAACGAGTATCCAGGACAATTGCCGCTCTGCTCTCAGCGGTGATGCTGGTGAGCGTCACCTGTTCATCGGTCTTTACGACGAGCGCAACTGGCACAACGGTCCACAGTTCCATCCTGAGCCCGACGACCAATTACCAAACCAACCCCCTCGGGGTGGATGTCGACGGCATTCAGTTCAGCTGGCAGATGACATCCAACCTGATCGGCCAGGGACAGTGCGCCTATCAAATCATTGTCACCAAAGATGCCCCAGATGGCGAAACGGTGTGGGACAGCGGCAAAATTACCGACAGCAGGTCAGTTGGAATTGACTACGGCGGAAAGGCGCTTGAATGGGAAACACAATATTTCTGGTCTGTAACTGTGACCGATACGACTGGGGCGGAATTGACCTCAGAGACCGCATCGTTTGAGACCGGATGTGACTGGGAACAGGGCGGCGCGAACTGGATCATGATCCCCAAAGACAAAATGAGCGACGGGCACAAGGACATTCCCCTGTTCCGCACCGAAACAACCATACCGGAAGGGGAGATCGATTCGGCACGCCTGTATGTCACAGCGCTCGGGACCTGCGACATTTACATCAATGGAAAAGAGGCCATGGCCAGGGGGATTGACGGCCAAACGGTAGACGATATCTTCAATCCCGGCTGGACCGACTACAATGCCTATGTCAACTGTACCACCTACGATGTGACCGGGCTCATTGATTCCACCGACATCGCAATCGGGGCTGTTATCGGCCGCGGCTGGTACAAGGGCAAGGTGGCCCGCGGGAACCGCTTCCGCGAAGTGATCGGCGACCCGACCGCATCTGAGTCCGCAATGTGCGCAAAACTGGAGGTCACCTATGCGGACGGCTCAACAGCAACAGTGGTCACCGATGAAAGTGGTTGGAAAGCGAGCAGAAAGACCCCGTTTACCAACGAGGGCCGCAACGATTCCTACAGCGGCGAGAGCTATAGCTCGGTCATCGCCCACGAAATTGAGGGCTGGGACAAGCCCAATTACCAGCCTTTCTTTGATGAGGGAGAGGATTCCGACTGGTTCGCCGTGAAAAACGAAACCTATACCGGCGCCATGCGCGCCACCAGCGTGAGCGCATCCTTCTTTGACCCGGCCAATGACAAAAAGCCGGTCAGCGGCTATAAGTACAGTCAAATCAACCAGTCAGTCGAAAACGGCGGAACTTCTGAGCTCCCCAAAGGCGAGGTCGTCGAAATTCCGGTGGACGTCAGCGGGGAGATTCCGCTCAAGGCGGGAGAAACGCTCATTCTCGACCTCGGGCAAAACATGGTCGGCGTCCCTTGCATCACGGTAGAGGGCAGCCAAGGCGCCCTTCTCACCCTCCGCCACGCCGAAGTACTCAACGACGGCAGGATCAACCCGACCGACAGCGCAGGCGGAAGCGACGGCCCCAAAGGCACCCTTTACACCGCCAACTTGCGCAACGCGAAATGCCTTGACACCGATGTTCTCTATGGCGGCGTGGAAACCTATCAGCCCTCCCAAACATTCCACGGCTACCGCTTTACTGAAATCTCCGCTACGGGGGACATTGTAGTAAAAGCGTATACCGGCAAGGTGATCACCTCGGTCACCGATCAGACCGGCCGAGTGGAGACATCGGATGCAGCGGTCAACCAGCTCTTCAGCAATATCCTCTGGGGACAGCGGGGCAACTACCTCAGCGTGCCAACCGACTGCCCGCAGCGCGACGAACGCTCTGGCTGGACGGGCGACGCGCAGGTCTTTTCAGGAACCGCTGTGTACAACTTCAACTCCATGCCCTTCCTGCTCGAATACGCCGACATCATGAACGCACACCGCGAAGCCTACGGCAGCTTCGGCCTTGTCATGCCGACTGGCTGGAACAAAATCGGCAGCGGTTATGACGAGAGCAACAAATCCGGTTGGAGCGACGCGGGCATCATCATCCCATGGAATATGTACCTTCAGACGGGCGACATCTCTGTTTTGGAAAGCCAATTTGATGAGATGGACGCCTACATGACCCAGGTGGGGGAAAAAGGCGGTTACGACACCGGCACCTATGGCGACTGGCTCGCCTTCCAGGCCGCTTCGGTGCAGTTCCTCAACGCGTCCTACCGCGCCTATACCGCGCAGATTATGAGCAAAATCTCCACAATTCTCGGCAAAGAGGATTGTGTGGAAAAATACGACGCCCTGTTCACCGAGACTCGGCGGGCAGCCATCGACAAATACCTCACGCAAGACGGCGATCTGCTCACCTCCACTGCGGACGGCGTCACCGAGGTTGTCACGAGCAACCAGCGGTACCCTGTCGTCGACAACGCACAGAGCGGCCTGCTTTGGGCGCTCAAACTCGGTTTTTATGACACCCAGCAGCAGCGTGACACCATGGTCGCAAACCTGATCAAAAACATCCGCAACGAAAACGGCTCGATGCGGGAGGGCTATGCAGAGGACACCCTCGCAGTCGGTTTCCTCGGCGTCAACGTCATCCTCCCGGTGCTCACTGAGATCGGCGCGGAGGACGTCGCCTACAAACTGCTGCTCCAAGACGAAATGCCCTCCTGGTTGTACTGTGTGAAAAACGGCGCAACCACGATCTGGGAACGGTGGAACGCCTACACATCCGACAACAGCTTTGCCCGAAAAGACATGACCTCTTTCAACCACTATGCCTATGGCGCAGTCGGCGAGTGGATGTATGAGCACATGGCCGGCATCGTCTCCTCCGAGACTGCTCCCGGGTTCAAGGGGACCATACTTCAGCCATCTGTTGACAGCTCAGGCCGCATCACCTTTGTCAACGGCAGCTACGATTCCTACTATGGAACCATTCAGAGCAGCTGGACGGCCGAAAATGGAGCGCTTGCCAGCTATTCCGCGGTCATCCCCGCCAACACAACCGCAACTCTTTACCTGCCGGTGAGCGAAGAGGCGGTGCAGGGATTTGCCCCAGTTGACGGCGTTTTATTTGCCGGCATGACGGAGAGAAACGGGCGCGCTGTGGCCCAGTTCCACCTCAATTCAGGCGGCTATGACTTTGCCGTCACAGACGCCGGTCTGGTCGTTTCGCTGCGGCAAGGCTATGTCTCGGCGCCCTCCTCGGACAAATCCATCCTTCGCACTGTGATTGCATACGCCCAAAAACAGTACGACGATCCTTTCTTTGAAACGGTGATTCAGATGGTACAGCATTCGTTTGCCGCTGCGCTCACCCACGCAAAAGAGATCGAAGCCGCCCCGCTCGCCTCCCAAGAGGAAATCGATGCGGCGTGGATGGCCCTGATGACCGAAATCCACAAGCTCGGGTTTGTCCAGGGGGATATCTCCTCCCTGCAGCAGCTCATCACAACGGCGGAGGGGTACGATCTCGACCGCTACGTAGACAAGGGGAAAGCGGAACTACTCCAGGCGATAAACGACGCGAAGCGGTTGATCGAGGACAAAAACTCCCTTCAATCGGAAGTGCGAACAATGGAGGACACCTTGCTGCAAGCCATGATGAACCTGCGGCTCAAGGCAAACAAGGACTACCTTGCCCAGGTAATCGCAGAGGCAAACAAAATTGACACCACCTCATACACTGCCGAATCGGTTGAGCGGTTCAGCACCGCGTTTGCAGAGGCCACAGCGATTCTAAACGATCCAGAAGTCTCCGAAGAGGACCAGCCCGCTGTAGACGCTGCGGCAAATAGCCTTCAAGACGCCATCAGCAGCCTGGTCGCAGCTGAGACACAGCTGGGTGCGCCTGCTCCGGTGGGTGGGGACAAGACAGCCACAGTCAAGGGAAGCGTGCCCAAAACAGGGGATTCCCTGCCCTTGTCCGCCGCCTCTCTCCTCCTGCTCGCAGGCGCAGCTGTCCTTGCTCTGAAAAAACTCCGCTAAACACAGGCAGATAAACGAAGCAGACCCGATACGGCAAAACGTACTGTATCACCTGCAACCTTTAGGCGATACAGCGGGAACCCCGTCTTTCAGGTCTGTGACCGATCACTCGTCGGTGTTTCATCTGTGGACCAAAGTACCAAAGCCCCGCCCCAGGTTTTCTGGGGCGGGGCTTTGGCATCAAACATCGGTGGAGGAACACTCTGTCAGCGATTTAAAGACTGTGCAAGGGAAGGCAGATGAATTATTCAACCACAACCCAAGTATATCTGCCCAATCGTGTTCTGTGATTTCAGGCTGATCACCGTCAAAGATTGATTCAGCAGGCCTGGTGGGATACCACCGAGGCTTCCTTTATGCAATCAAGCACTTGGGCCCATTGACCAGATCAGCTTCCAAATACCGCTTCATAATCTTTGCGGAAGATTTCAATTCCTTTATCCGTCAGCGGGTGCTTGGTCATCGCCATGAGCACCTGATAGGGAACCGTAGCAATGTCCGCCCCGGCGAGCGCGCATTCGGTGACGTGAATCGGATTTCGGATGCTTGCCGCAATGATTTCAGTTTCAATCTCATGGACTGCAAAAATTTCTGAAATCGTGCGCACAAGCTCAATGCCGGGCATCGAGATATCGTCGAGTCTCCCGAGAAAGGGGGAGACAAAGCTTGCCCCCGCCCGCGCTGCGAGCAGCGCCTGATTTGCGGAAAAAACAAGAGTCACATTTGTTCGAATCCCCTCTGCAGCCAGAGCTTTGACTGCCTTGAGCCCCTCGGCCGTCATTGGGATCTTGACCACCATGTTGGGATGGATGGCGGCAATTTCC
This sequence comes from uncultured Oscillospiraceae bacterium, assembly GCA_965141735.1. Lineage (GTDB taxonomy): Bacteria > Bacillota > Clostridia > Oscillospirales > Ruminococcaceae > Massilioclostridium. The sequence goes on from CBCSOX010000003.1 coordinate 13,103, forward strand.
CGCGCCTGGGCAATCATACCGGGGGCGTCAACTGTTGCCGCGCTGACCTCACCGCTGATTGGCCCGTCCACAATTGAGGTGATCTCGGAGATCACCTGACGAAAATCCCTCCCTTCGCGCGCAATCAGCGAGGGGTTGGTCGTCACGCCGCAGATCATCCCCATCTCGTTTGCTTCGCGGATTTGATCAATATTCGCCGTGTCAATAAAAAACTTCATATGTATCACCCTTTTGCTTAAAGATATCTTTATTTATTATACTACTCTTTTGCACAGAGCGCAGTCGTATTTTGTAAAATTTTTAAACCGATTCTCTTGTTCGTCCTGTTTTTCCTTGCAACCCTAAGGGGAGTGGGTTATAATAAGAGAATATGAAACAATTGTTCCATACAGTGGCTTTGGCGAACAAACAACCAGGAGGTGTGCTACATGATAAAACGGATTATCCCTGTGCTTTTGGCTCTGCTCCTCATCGCAGGGCTTCTTTGCACCTCCACTGCAACCGCTTCGCAGGTGAGCACCCGCACCCTTCGGATTGGGTTCCCCATTCAGTCCGGTCTGACTGAGGTAGACACAAACGGGAATTACACCGGCTATACCTATGAGTATCTAGAAGAGATCGCCCAATACACCGGTTGGGATTATGAATTTGTACAGCTTCCCGGAACCCTGAACGAAACCCTCTCCACCATGCTCGAAATGCTTGAAAACGGAGAACTCGATCTTATAGGCGGAATGGTCTACAGCGATGCACTCGCTGAAAAATACGACTACGCAGGGCAGAGTTACGGAAGCGCCTACACCGTGTTTAACGTCCTGTCCGAGGACACCCATATTACCAAAAACAACTACCTCTCTCTCAATCCGATCCGGATTGCGGTGATCCAAGGCGCAACCGCCCGCATCAAGGAAATGGAGCAGTTCTGCGCCATGAACAATATGGACTACGAACTGGTTCCCTGCGAATCATCAAAGGAACAGGAAACGGCTCTGCGGGAAAATCGGGCAGAAGTGATCTTAGAAGTTGACCTCAATACGGTGCCGGAACAGCGCACCATTGCAAAATTTGCTCCCCGTCCCTACTATTTCGCAACCACTGTCGGGAATGACGACATTGTCCAGCAGATTAATTCTGCTATACTCAGCATCGAAGAAGCGGATCCCTATTTCTCCACCAGATTATACGAAACCTACTTTAATTCCCAAGAGAAGTCCCTGGTCCTCTCGGACAGCGACCGGGAATTCATCCAGCAGTCAGGCCCGTTTAAAGTGGGCATCCTACTGGACAATCCTCCATTTCAGTCCAAAAACGGTGAGACAGGGGAATTGACCGGCATCTCGCTGAAACTGCTTGACAACATCTCGCAGGCCACAGGCTTACAGTTTGAGTTGGTACCAGTCACCAGCCAGCAACAGCTGAAAGAAAAAATTCTTTCAGACGAAATCGATTTGGTGAGCAGCACTGCCTACGATTATTTGCAGGCGCGCAAGCAGGGGATTTCTCTGACCCGTCCGTACGCATCCTCCCAGTACATTATGGTGGTGAACAAAGACGCCAACATCGGCTCGATAAAAGACCAAAGGCTCGCCCTTCCAAAACAGATTGAATACGAGGAATTCACATCCGAACGAATCCTCTGGTACGACAGCCTCCAGGCTTGCCTTGAAGCGGTCAATTCCGGACAGGCAGACTACACCTATGGAAACGGCTATTCCGTCCAATACTACCTCAACAACCCAAAATACCGCAACCTCCGCTCCATTCCGCAGTCCTCCAGCCCTTATCAAGTGAGCCTCGGTGTGGCGCAGACCGAAGATAATGCCTTGTTGAGCATCCTCAACAAGGTAATTGGCTGTCTTTCGGAGGAGGACCTCCAGTCCATCATCTACCAAAACACCATCCAGCCCCAGGATTACACCCTCTCCAATCTGGTTGAAAATAACCCTGCCGCCTTTATTCTGATCATCGGTGCTCTGGCGCTGTTCGTCATTGGCGTGCTATTGTGGATTCTCCACATTCGAAACCGCGTCAACAAAAAAAACACAATGGACCTCAAAAAACACTATCAGCTTTACGAGCTCTCCAACGAACATTTTTTTGAATACAACTATGCCACCGGTTCGTTTGAAGCGTTTTTTGATCAGGAGATGAGTCCCGATGAGCTGCTCAATGTAACCGCCTACACCTATGAAAACGGTCTGGAAGACGGAAAAGAATGCAGCACAAAGCCCCAAAAACCCTTCCTTGAAATCATTGAGTCTGAAGGAGATGGGATTCGGGATATCCACTGCGCCGTGTCAGACGGCTCGCTGCGATGGTTTCGGATTTCCTACCGGACCATTCGAGACGATGGGGGAAAGCCCGCCTATCTGATTGGAAAAATTTCGGATGTTGACCAAGAAAAACAGGAAAAAGCTATGCTGCTTGACCAGGCCCGCAAGGACAGCCTCACCCACCTGTTCAACGCCGCGGCCTGCCGCAGCCTGATTTCGCAAAGGCTGTCCCAGCTCGGGAGTGATGGGCAAGGGGCCCTAATCATCCTCGATGTGGACTATTTCAAAAACATCAACGACCTTTACGGTCATTTCACCGGGGACAAGATGCTCATCGAGACGGCGGCTGCCATCAACGCGACCTTCCGCAAACAGGATATCGTCGGCCGCCTTGGCGGGGATGAATTCATCATCTACATGGATGGGGAGACCGGGGAAAAAACGGTGCGGGAAAGATGCAGCATGCTGTGTGAAAAAATAGGAAGCATCAAGCTCCCAAACAGCAGCAACCGGATATCGGTCAGCATCGGGGTTGCAATCGCCAGGCGCAACCAACCGTTTAACGCCCTCTATCAGCAGGCGGATCGAGCACTGTACCAGGTCAAAAACAGGGGACGCAACGGGTTTGAAATCCTTGAGCTTTAAACTCCCTGTTGGACAGCGGCGTGTCATTCCGAAATGACATCACAGGTTCCTGGAATGCAGTCCACCAGGCCGTGGTAAAACAGATCTATTTCAGACAGTCCGATTCAAAGGGCTGTCTTTTTTTGCATACAGCATTTAATTGAGCCGCCCCTCCCTCAGTTTGGCGGTCTCTGCGGTTGACTGGGACCACTGTGATGGAAAATGGGGGTGCAAAAACCAGCTTTTCTGAATAAACAAAAACTGCTACGCCTGTTTGGTTATTCCTCACAAGCCGTTCTTTTCATTCTCCCGACCCTCCAGCTGCAGAATGAGCCGCTCAATCGAGTCAACGGTGCGCCGGTTCATAAAGTGTTCGATCTGCTCGGTCTGTTCGAGTTCCTCCTCAGTGTGGTTGATCAGACAGAAAAACCGGTTGAGCACCTCGTGGCGGTGCAGAAGGTACTGGCCGAGCTCCCAGCCCTGTTTGGTTGGACTCACCAATCCGTATTTTTCATAATCCACCAGCCCACATTCCTTGAGATGTCCCATCATTTTTGAGGTGGACGACGGCTTGACGTGCAGCTGTTCGGACAAACTGCTGATGCGGACATACCCATTTTCCCCGCAGGAGCGGCAGATCATTTCAAGGTAATCCTCCATGGCATAGGTGACCGGACGGCTTTGGCTGAGATCGTAGCCTTTCAGTGTACGGAACTCGTGTTCCCTCTCTTGTTCCATAGCTCTACCTCCAGAATTTTGTAGCACTCTCAGGCTCGCGATCATATGTTGGTATCAAGAAACAAGTTTTCTCAACACTAAATAACTATGAACAGGTGAGTCTGATTATGAATACAAATACGATAACACTCAACACAGTGAAGGAAGGGCAGACTGCGCAGGTACACGATCTGCTCGCATCGGGCAGCATGCGCAGACGGCTGCAGGATATCGGCCTGATTAAGGGAACAAAGGTGGAGTGCCTGCAAAAGAGTCCGGCCGGGGATCCGATTGCCTACTTAATCCGCGGCGCGGTAATCGCGCTCAGATCCGAGGACTCGGCGAACATTGTCGTTGAGTGCAACTAACATAGACTGGGGCTTTCGCCGATGCGTCAGCCCCAGCGCTCTAATATGAATTCAGGAGAGTGATGAAGATGGGGCTGACAGCAGGCTCTACAGGCACAAAAGCGGCAGATACAGGGCTTGAAATCAACCGTGAAAACGAAACAGACCGGGTCATTGCCCTCGCCGGGAACCCCAACGTCGGAAAGAGTACCGTGTTCAACGAATTGACCGGGCTCAACCAACACACCGGGAACTGGCCTGGAAAGACAGTGACCAACGCGCAGGGAAAATACACGCATGAGGGCAGGGAATACATCCTCGTCGACATTCCGGGCACTTATTCTCTGATGGCCCATTCTGCGGAGGAACAGGTGGCGCGGGATTTTATCTGCTTCGGCGATGCCGACGCGGTGGTTGTCGTGTGCGACGCGACCTGCCTGGAGCGCAACCTCAACCTCGTTTTACAGACAATCGAAATCACCGACCGTGTGATCGTCTGCGTCAATCTCATGGACGAGGCGGAGAAAAAACACATTCACATCGATTTTGCCCAGCTGGAGGAAAACCTGGGGGTACCGGTGGTCGGAACGAGCGCGCGCAGTCGCAAGGGGCTGGACCAGCTGGTGGAGAGGGTCGCAGAGGTCTCTACATATCAAAAACACAGCGAACCGATCCGTATCCACTACACCGAGGCGATTGAGCAGGCGATCGGGATGGTCGAGCCGGTTGTCGCGCAAAAAATCAGCGTCAGCCTCAACACCCGGTGGATCTCCCTCAAACTCATCGATGAAGATGAGACCCTACTCCAGAGTTTGGATGAATATCTCGGGTACTCTGTTGCGCAGGACGAAGAGATTTCCCAGGCAATCCAGCAGGCGCGAGACTTTTTACAGCAGCAGGACATCTCAGAAAGCAAACTCAAAGATCTCATCGTCTCCTGCATCGTCATGATCGCCGAAGGAGCCTGCCAGAATGTGCTTTCCTACGACAGCGAAAACTACAATGCCCGCGATCGTAAAATCGACAAATGGCTCACCAGCAAGTGGACGGGAATCCCGATTATGCTGTTGTTGCTCGCGGTGATCTTCTGGCTGACGATTACCGGGGCAAACTATCCCTCCCAGCTTCTCTCCCAAGGTCTGTTCTGGGTACAGGACCGGCTCACCGACTTTTTCACCTGGCTCGGCACCCCCGAGTGGGTGCACGGAGTGCTTGTGCTCGGGGTTTACCGGGTGCTCGCCTGGGTGGTCTCGGTGATGCTCCCGCCGATGGCGATATTTTTTCCGCTCTTTACCTTGCTCGAAGACCTCGGCTATCTGCCCCGCGTCGCGTTCAACCTTGACAAACATTTTAAAAAGTGCTGCGCCTGCGGTAAACAGGCGCTCACCATGTGCATGGGCTTTGGCTGCAATGCGGCAGGGGTTGTGGGCGCTCGGATTATCGACTCCCCGCGCGAAAGGCTCATCGCAATTGTCACAAACAATTTTGTTCCCTGCAACGGGCGTTTTGCCCCCTCTGCAAAAGGGCAACACTGCGCATGGCTCCGCCTGCTCAGCGCCGACTGCGCGGATAAATTGAGAGATTCGCACCATCCCATTCAATTCGGTGGATCAGGCTTTGCAGCAATTCCCGGCGTTCCGGAATTGTCAACAACTCGAGACATTGATTGACATTCAAAAGAATTCGGGCAGTTTGGTCGATTTGCACTGTTGTTTTTTCCAGCTTTTCTTCTGTTTCCCGCTGCTTCTCTTTCCAATACGCCTGTTGTTTTTTCAATTCCACAATCCGGCGATCAACTCGCTGCAGCAGTTCTTCACTGACAGGAGAATGCCCCAGGGTGGTGAGCAGCGTCTCCATCTCTGCCTCGCATTGCCTGATTTGCTTTGCGCACGCATGCCCAGTTGCTCCGCCCTGTTCAGACTGATACGTTTGTCTGAGCAGACCGAGCTGCCTCAACAGGCTTGTGTCTTCTTTCAGGTAACGTTTTATAAAATCAAAAACCAAGCTGTCTGTCGCGAATCCGTTTAAATTTTTGCAGTCACAGGCTGCGCACGTCCCTTTTAATTTCCCGCTGCAAATATAGTCAAAGGCGCCCTGGCTGCGCTGATAGGACCGGGGCTTTGCAAACATTTTGCCACCGCACTTGGCGCAACGCAGCATTCCGGAGAGCAGGGAGTATCCATTGTGCGCCTTTACCGCCTTATGGATTGGTTTGTTGTCCTCCAGTCGTTGCTGCACCATCACCCAATCTCTGCCCGACACTACTCCGGTGTGCTTTCCCCTCGCGATAATCCAGTTTGAAACATCGGCAAAAGCCTCGTTTCCCTTTTTGTACTCCCTCTTTCCATAAGCGAGCAGTCCGCAGTGTGCCCTGCTTGGATCCGGCTCAAAACAGAGATCCGAACCGCGCTGCTCAAAATAGCGATAGGCATCCCCATCTGCACAGCAGTACACTGGGTTGGTCAAAATCTGCCGGATCCCTTGATTGGAAAATTCCTTTCCATTTTTGGTTTTGATGTTTTGGGAGGACAACTGCCTGCGCACACTCGAAATTGAATAATACTTCAAAAACAGGCGAAAAATTTCTTTCACGGTGCGCAGTTCACAGGTGCTTTTGAGCTTATAGGATGTTTTGAGCTTCCCATCAACCACCAGTTCAGTCACTTTTTCAGAGTCAAACCCCGTTGGGGGCGTCCCTCCCAGCCACCGACCCGTCCGCGCCAGCATCAGCATGTTGTCCCGCACGCGCTCTGCCAAGGTCTCACGTTCGAGCTGCGCAAACACCGATGCGATATACATCATCGCCCTCCCCATGGGGGTGCTGGTATCGAACTGTTCTCTGATGCACACCAGCGAAATACTCCTGTCATTGAGCTCTTCCATAAGACTTGAAAAGTCGCTTACATTCCTGCTGATCCGGTCAAGGCGGTAACAAACAATGAAGCAAAATCGCCCCTCCCGGCTCTCCCGCATCATTTTTTGAAATTGGGGCCGGTTTAAGTCTTTGGCGGAAAAGCCCTCATCCTCGTAAACCAAAATATCACGGCTGTCTGTTTCAGGAAAACGGGAAATGATATAAGCTGTGCACATTTCAACCTGATTACCGATGCTTTCCCCCTTTCCTGTATACTTTGACTTCCGGCTGTAAACCGCAAAGCGCATGTTGATCACCTCTTTTCTAAATGTATATGAAAAGGCCGGACGCTCATTCCTTTTGCTCCGGTAAGCAACTCGACTGCATTGGAAATTGCCGCGTATCTCACAACCTGTGAAAGGCTCTGGGAATCCGTACGCCTGGGGCTGTTAGAACAAATAAAACAGGCGCTGATCAAAATACAAAACTATCATACAATCATAATCCCGTAGAAATTTAGTATCAAATGATTGACATTGCAATTTTAAAAAGGTACAATTAATAGTTGATTAGTGTTCAAATAGGCAAAGCCTGGTCTTGTGTTTGAATTTTTGAACAATAAAAGGAGTTATTTCACAATGCTTTCAAAAACAGTGCAAATACAAGCGGTCATTTACCACAATGAAAAAAAGGCGCTTTTGCGCGCCCTCGACAGTTTAGCACAAGCATTGTTGCTCAGCCGGAAGCAACAGGCAGCAATCCAGCAGGCTGTTTTTATTTTTGGGGACGCCTCCTCCACCCCCATCTTCACCCAGGAGGAAATCAAAGAATTAAACGGCTCCTATCCGGATTATTTGGAGATACAGTACCGATTTTTTGGCTTTAATTCGGGTTTTGGGAAGGGACATAATCTGCTGGCAGAAAACGCAACATCCGACTTTTTACTGGTGATGAATCCGGATATTTTGGTCACACCCCGCTTTTTTACCGAAATGGTCAAACCCTTTTTGGACAGCGCCCTTCAGGCCGGTGCAGTTGAAGCGCGGCAGACGCCGATTGAACATCCCAAGGATTACGATATGAACACAGGGGAAACCCTCTGGTGCTCCGGAGCATGTGTCTTGTTCCCGACTGCCCTTTACCAACAGGTAGGCGGTTATGACAGTGACACCTTTTTTATGTACTGCGAAGACGTTGATTTATCCTGGCGCATTCGTTTAACGGGAAAAAAAATGATCTATCAGCCAAAAGCGCCTGTTTTCCACTCAAAGCACCTGTCTGTGAGCGGCACCTGGGACCCCACCCCCACCGAAATCAGGTGTTCTGTTGAATCCGCCCTGCTGATGGCTTATAAATGGGACAACCCCGCTCTCCTCAAAAAACTGCTGAGCACATATAAACACGATCAGAATGAGTACGTGCAGCAGGGACTCCGAGATTTTAAGCAAAAGCAGGAAAAAAATCTTTTGCCCAAGCAAATCAAACACGCGCAGCACGTCGCACAGTTTTTTGGGTTTGCTTATTCCAAACACCGGTTTGATTTATAGGAGAGGATTAAAAAGATGAATAAACCAGAAACAGGACTGTCCGCTGGGAGATTTACAGGCTCCTGCGCGGCGCTTTTCGCTCAGTTAAATCTGAAACCGGGCATTCTGATCGATTTCGGCGGTTATCTCTCCCCCATGCAGGCTGATTTGCCGAACCCGATTTCCGGTTATAAAATAGTTGCTGTTGACGGCGAATTGCCTGTGCCTTCCACTGCAATTGAAACGGTTAAAAAGCAGATGAACGGCAGCCAGGATCAACCGGTTGCCGCCATTGCAGCAGTTGACTTTCTCAACCATTGTGCCGATGCAGACGCATGGCTTGCCCTGTTCGCCGAACTAGCGGACCGGTTTCACTGCCCATTTTTGTGCGGTGTCCCGAACCTGTCAAACCAAAAGCTTATTTTTGACCTGCTGGATGTCAGAGGTGCTCGAATCCAGTCCTCTCCTCTGTTGGGACAGGCAAGGTTCTTTACAGAATCTGTTCTTCTCGGGCTCATGAAACAGCACGGGTTTGAGCCGGTCGGAAAATCAGATCTTTCCCTGTCTGAACAGGAGTTAACTGCCTGCGAAGCTGACGATATTTTTTCAGCACCGGGCAGTATCACCCACTCCTATCTCGAATGGCTCAAGCAGTTCACCGACCCGAATGCGGAAACTGCGTTTTTTTTCCGCGCATTTGAAAAAGTGGAAGATACCCAACCAACCGCTGTCCAAACAGGGGCAGAGAGCCCATTTCTGAGCATCGTCACCCGGACACAGGGCAAACGAATCGATGCGCTGGAGGAGACCTTTCTCTGCCTGACGGCGCAGACAAACACCGACTTTGAGCTGCTTTTGCTCGGCCACAACGTAGAGCCCTGCGACCGGGCTGCAGTGCTGGATCTCGTTTCACAGACGCCGGCCTGGCTTGAGAAAAAAATACAGTACATTGACGTCACCGGCGGCACGCGCACCACGCCGCTCAATGTCGGTTTTTCAAAAGCGCGGGGGGACTATGTCGTGATTCTGGATGATGATGATTTAGTCACGGATGATTGGGTGGATTCCTTCTACCAGCTTTCGTTAAAATCCCCAGGATCTATCCTGCACGCATACGGCGTCGCACAGGAATGGCAGACCATTCAAAACAAGAACGGTGAAACAGCACTGCGGGCGATTGGGTCCCCCGACAGAATCTATTGCAGGGATTTCAATTTGCTGGAACAGCTGAATTTAAACACCTGCCCCACCATGACCTATGCATGCCCCAGATATGCCTATCAGACATTGGGCATTCGTTTCAATGAGGACTTAACCACTACAGAAGACTGGGATTTTCTGATGCGCACAGCATTTGTCTGCGGCGTTGCAGATATACCGGTTGTCACCTCGATTTACCGTCTCTGGAAGAACAATGAAAATTCGCAGACTCTGCACAACCGCAAAGAGTGGCTGACGAACGAAAAAATGATCAAAAAACAGCTCAACCAAATGCCGATTGTTTTTCCAGCTGGTTTTTTCAACCAGGAATCCAAATCAAAAAACAAGTCTGAATTTCAATCACGTCAATACCGCACATCCGACTCAGTTTTATATCTGGATCACGGAGAAGGGTTTAACCAAGACTGTATTTTAATCGGACAAGACCGCCCCGAAATGGAATGGACCGTTGGCTTTCCCATAGCGGAATCCCTGCCGGAAGTGACTGCTGTCCGATTTGACCCCATGGATCAGGGCATGTTCTGGATGACAAAGTTTGAAATTCACTTCACTTTCACCGATGGCACCAAAGAGATCCGGACGTTCCAAAAATCCGCCCACAACGGCGTCTTCCTAAAAAACAGCGTGTTGTTTTACAAAGACGACCCGCAGATTTTAATTCATTTTAAATCACCGAAAAAACTCAAATCCGTCAAGGCAAAGTTTGAGATAGACTTCCACATACCGGATGAGGTATGGAAAAGGGCCTTTTTACAGTCAAACTGGAAGTTAAGCCGGCTTTATCGGTTTGCCCTGAAACTCAAACAAAAACTGTTTCGTTAGGAGAGTCACATGTTCTTATCACCGGGTTTATCCGTCTTTTATTTGATATCCGTTGCCATCCTTTTCAGTGGTTTGTTTTTGTTTAAAAAATCAGACCGTCCGTTGAAAAGCGCGACCTGGTTTATCGCGTCAATGATGCTGTTTTTGTGCAGCAACGTCTTTGCCGCTTCGATTATCAATCTCGTTCATATCCCGATCAACCTGCTCTCCATGGGCATATTCAACTGCATTGCAGGGGGAGGGCTTTGGCTGTTGATCCTTGTAAAAAAACAGAGGCAGCGCTATACTCTGGATCTATTTGATTGGGTGAGTGTCGCTGTAATTGCTGGAGTGGCAGTTGCCTGCGGAATAATTCAATTTGGATTATCATTTGATCCCCACTACATTACAACAGATCCAAGTGTCCATATGAGAATGGCTATGGATATCATCAACAAGCAATCGGTGTCGGAAATGTTCTTTGGCCCGCTGAACAACGCACTTTTTATGTCAATTGGCATGCCGTTTATTCACATATTGGATGCCGTAAAGCTTTTTGTTTTGTCCGAATTCGGTATGTTCGCCTTGCACGGCTGGGTCTTTTACATTCTGATCAACCGCTTTAGCAAAAATCTGTTTACAAAAATCGTCTCAATTATTGTAACGATCCTCTATATGCTCGGCTACCCTCTCAATAACATGATTTTTGGATTCAATTATCTGGGTACCGGCGTGACGATACTCGCTTTTCTGCTGTTTTTAGCCGACGTTTTTTACAAAAAAGAGGTGGACCGCCGCATTGCGATCCCTTCTCTAATGCTGACCTGCTTAGGAATCTTTTTGTGCTATATGCTGTTTATGCCATTGGCCTATGTCGTGCTCTTTTTATTCGTAGCCTGGGATTATTCCCAGCAAAAGAAACTGATTACCTGGGAAATGGTTCGCACACAGTTTGAAATCTTTTTACTGCCTGTGATCATTGGCCTTGTCTACTGCTTTTTCGGCTGGTTTGGTTCAGCTGATGCTGTGGGAAGCGCGATTGCTACAGAAGGCTATATCTACCGTGATCTTTACTCCAATTTTATCATCTGGCTACCTGTGGCTTTGTATGGGTTACTCCATAGTCTTAAGAAAAAACATTGGACTGTTTTGCAGCCAATGTGTATTTTGTGGACCTGTTTCATGATAGGACTGTTTGTGTTTGGTTTAATGGGAAAAGCATCCTCCTATTATTATTTCAAAACCTATTATGTCATGTGGATGATTACGTTAGCCCTCTTCTATATTGGAGTTTCCTATTTCTCTGAAAAATCCAAAGAAATGGTAATCTCGTACTTTTTAGTATGGGGTTTTGTTGGTACCATGTACTTTAGTGGGGCAGATGAAAGAATCAAAGAACACAATGAATTGTTTAACCCCGAAATTCATTCTGATGCTCAATTCAACATCTATTCATTTAATAAGCAGCAACTTGAAGCAGTCGCCCCATCTATAACAGAACCTGAATATGATCTCTTTTTGTACGTGATGAATCATTTTGATCAATCTGAACAAATTCCGATGGCCAGTCAAACCGATACGACATTATGGTATCAGGCTCTCACGAATCAAAGACTTATCCACTATATTTGGCCTTACAATGCTGCCGCGTGGTGCGAAGAGGTTCTAAAAAACAACGATTATGTTATAATTATGAATGATTGTGAGGTCATTCGAGAACAAACCGATTTCCTACAATCGTTGGATGTTATTTATTCCAACAGCGCAGGGTATCTTGCAAAAGTGCCCAAGTAAACAGAGAGCCTCAACAGAATTTCCACCTAGTTATTCCCGCGGTTTCCAGGAAATATGCCCATCGCTGCGTTTAAATAAAAAAATCCGCTGAATTGTATGCAGCGGATTTTTTTATTTAAAGGGTCAAAATGGTACAAACAAAATACCACATGTAATGAGTTTCGGGTTAGCTTAGTAACTGCTGTATAAAAAATACAAAAAAACACGTACTCCATCCACTGTATGGCGCATAAAATTTCTATAGAGAGGTGGCTTTTCGATGAAGGAACAAATTAACCAGATTCAAATTTCATCACCCATTGACCGGAAAGCATGGTCAGACACAGTTATCCGGATGCATTTGTACATAATAAAAACCTATTTGGATCGTTCCGATTATTCTTTAGACGCAAAAATTAGAGTCCTTGAGCGAATAGAGCAGCTGTATCAAACCCTAAGACCAAAAGACAGTATCTAATTAGCCTGCTGCATCCTTTCCTCCAGCATTGCACTGTCAGGCCTCCCATCCCCACAGTTGCCCTTTTAAAGAGGGGGCTTTTCCAACAATGATTGCAATTATCACCATGTTTTTTGTCGGCGGTTTGGTCGGCCCCCTGCAATCGTTGTTTGCGACTCTGCTGCTCACTGTTGTGATCGTGCTGGGGGTTCTGATGACGTTTGCCGTGTCCAAGGCTCTGTCACGGACAATTCTCAAAGGAGTACCCTCCTCCTTTACCCTGGAGCTTCCACCTTACCGGAGGCCTCAGATCGGAAAAGTAATCGTGCGCTCCATCTTTGACCGCACCCTCTTTGTCCTGGGCCGCGCGGTGGCGGTCGCAGCACCCGCTGGGCTGATTATCTGGCTGATGGCAAACATCTCGGTGGGAGATATGAGCATCCTCGCACACTGTTCCACCTTCCTCGACCCGTTCGCCAAACTCTTTGGGCTTGACGGGGTCATCCTCATCGCGTTTATTCTCGGTTTTCCGGCAAACGAAATTGTCGTGCCGATTATGATTATGGCCTACATGGCATCGGGCAGCATCATGGAGTTTGACAGCCTGCTTCAGCTCAAGGAACTGCTGGTCAACAATGGCTGGACCTGGCTCACAGCTGTGTGCGTCCTGCTCTTCTCTCTCATGCACTGGCCCTGTTCCACCACCTGTCTCACCATCCACAAGGAGACGCAGAGCGCCAAGTGGACCGCCCTCTCGTTTGCAATCCCCACTGTGATCGGTTTGATCGTGTGTTTTGTCTTTGCAAACGCTGTCCGGCTCCTCGGATTGGTTTAAGGATGGCCCTCATCAAACGAAGAAGAGAAGTGTAAGAGTGAAATAGCTTGTTCCACACCTTGTCGTCTCTCTTATTGTCAGAAGAACAACGCTCAATCCACAATTTGTGCGGTGCAGACGGTTCCATCCGTCTGCACCTTGTTTTTTTAAGGATCGAATACACCTATTGCGCTTCTTTCAACCCGCAAATGGGGGAGTAAATCCATCGCAGACAGTCAAATGGACCTCAATTTTCTGAAAGAGGTGTACTCGGCCCAGAACGGATTGATCATACGGGGACTGAGGATTGCACCCCAATCAAAAGCGTAATGTGTCTACCTTTTCTGCTAAAAAAACGACCCTGTACGGTTTTAGCGCAAAAGGGTCTGTACTTTGTTTTTTACCTAAATCTCTTCAAAAATAAAGCAGATGCCATAAATCAATCAGGCAACAGTTCCATGCACACTGTTCCCAGTCATTGCTGTTAAAAAGACTCTATGCCTGGCTTTCTTTCGGGGAATCTGACTGAAAAACCCATTTGCTCCAATAAAACTGGAGAATGATAGTTATAAAACAACAAAAGGGCCCCGGAGGATCCATCCTTCGGGGCCTAAAACAAAACAAACCGCTGAATTGACATTTTAAATACCATTCGCCACTCCGAGCATACGCGTCATCGCAACGGACACAATTTAAAATATGAACTCAACGGTCTATTTTTTTGGTGAGCCACCGGAGGCTCGAACTCCGGACCCTTTGATTAAAAGTCAAATGCTCTGCCAACTGAGCTAGTGGCTCTCACACTTATTAAAAGCACTTTTCAAGGAAGTTTTTCCCGAAAGAGTGCTTATTTATTATAGCAAACCGCAAACTAGTTGTCAACAGTTTTTTTCAAAAAACTTCATTTTTCGTTTTCATCTGAGTTTTCACGTTGAACAGTCATTAGTATGGACGCAATCCGCGCAAAATATTCAGTTGTCATTGGAACAAATTTTGTGGTATAATAACCTCACATTATTTTATTGTAGGAAGTGTTAGTTTGGCCACAAAACGCGAAAACATTCGGAACTTTTCGATCATCGCTCACATAGACCACGGAAAATCCACCCTGGCGGACCGCATTCTCGAAAAAACGAGCACCGTCGCCTTGCGCGACATGGAGGCACAGCTGCTCGACAACATGGACATTGAGCGGGAACGCGGCATCACCATCAAGGCGCGCGCTGTCAAGCTCAACTACACAGCAAATGACGGCGAAACCTACGAATTCAACCTGATCGACACGCCGGGCCACGTCGACTTTAACTATGAGGTTTCCCGTTCCCTCGCTGCGTGCGAAGGGGCGGTCCTCGTTGTGGACGCCTCCCAGGGAATCGAGGCACAGACCCTTGCCAACACCTACCTCGCGATCGACCACGATCTTGAGGTCATCCCGGTCGTCAACAAAATTGACCTGCCGGCCGCCGAGCCGGAGCGCGTCTGTAAAGAGATCGAGGATGTCATCGGCATTCCGGCGCTCGACGCGCCGCAGATCTCAGCCAAGGCGGGCATCGGCATTGAGGAAGTGCTCGAACGGATTGTCCGGGATATTCCCGCTCCGCAGGGAGAGGACGACAAACCGCTCAAAGCGCTCATCTTTGACTCCTATTACGATTCCTACAAGGGTGTTATCGTCTACGTGCGGATCAAAGAGGGGACAGTGCGGCCGGGCAATCAAATCAAAATGATGGCGACCGGGGCGGAGTTCACTGTTGTGGAAACCGGTTACATGGGGGCAACCAGCCTTGTTCCCTGTGACGGACTGCGCGCCGGAGAGGTGGGCTACATCGCCGCCTCAATCAAAAGTATTGGTGACACCACAGTGGGCGACACAGTCACCGATGCGCAAAACCCGGCGGACGAACCGCTGCCCGGTTACCGCGAGGTCAATCCTATGGTCTTCTCGGGTATCTATCCGGTGGACGGGGCGAAATACGGCGACCTACGCGACGCGCTCGACAAGCTTAAGCTCAACGACGCATCACTGAGCTTTGAGCCAGAAACCTCAATTGCGCTCGGCTTTGGCTTCCGCTGCGGCTTTTTGGGGCTGCTGCACATGGAAATCATCCAGGAACGCATCGAACGGGAGTACAACCTCGACATCATCACCACCGCGCCGTCGGTTATCTACCGGCTCACCATGACTGGCGGGGAGACGATCTACATCGACAACCCGACCAACTACCCCAAACCGGAACTCATCGAGCTGGCGGAGGAGCCGATGGTCAAAGCGTCGATCTTTTCCCCCGCCGACTTTGTTGGCAACATCATGGAGCTCTGTCAGGACCGCCGCGGTGTATTTAAGGACATGCAGTACCTCGACGAGAGCAGGGTGGAGCTGCACTACGAACTCCCCCTCAACGAGATTGTCTACGACTTTTTTGACGCTCTTAAATCCCGCACCAAGGGCTACGCCTCGTTTGACTACGAGATGATGGGCTTTGCCCCCTCCAAGCTCGTCAAACTCGACATCCTGCTCAACGGGGAGATCGTCGACGCGCTCTCCTTCATTGTGCACACCGACAAGGCGTATCCCCGCGCACGCAGGATTGCTGAAAAGCTCAAAGAGCAAATTCCCCGCCAGCTCTTTGAGGTGCCGATTCAGGCAGCCGTGGGCGGCAAGATCATCGCCCGCGAAACGGTCAAAGCAATGCGCAAAGACGTCCTCGCCAAGTGCTACGGCGGCGACATCACCCGAAAGAAAAAGCTTCTTGAAAAACAGAAGGAGGGGAAGAAGAGGATGCGCCAGCTCGGCTCTGTCGAGGTGCCGCAGGAGGCATTTATGGCGGTCCTCAAACTCGACGACTGATGCTCGGTATTTATGTGCACATCCCGTTCTGCAACGGGAAATGCCCTTACTGCGATTTTTACTCCCTGGCCGGGGATGAGAAGATCAAAGAGCGGTATGTGGAAGCGGTGCTGCGGGAACTCGAAGAGGCGCACCGAGACGGAATGCGAGCGGACACCCTTTATTTCGGCGGGGGCACCCCGACGCTGCTCACCCCGGAGCAGCTCGGGCGGATCACTGCGCAGGCGCGGCGGCTTTATGGATTGGAAAACGCCGAGATCACAACCGAAGCAAACCCCAACTCGGTGACTGGAAATCAGCTTGCTATGCTGCGCCAAAGTGGGATCAACCGAATTTCATTCGGGGTCCAGTCAGCGGTGGACGGGGAGTTGGGGCTGCTCGGCCGCAAACACACCGCGGCCCAGGCAGGGGAGGCAATCGCCTTAGCCAAACAGGCGGGGTTTGACAACATCTCCTGCGACTTGATGCTCGGCATCCCCAGCCAGACGCCTCAAAGCCTCGCTCAAAGCCTGGACTGGGTCAATCGCCAAAACATTCAACATGTTTCCGCTTATCTGTTGAAAGTTGAGCCGTCAACTCCGTATTTTGGGAGTGATCTGTTGAAACTCTGCCCCAACGACGATACCTGTGCAGAACTTTACCTTCAAGCAGTGGGTTCCCTCACCCAGATGGGCTTTAAACAATACGAAATTTCAAATTTCTCTGTGCCGGGCCTTGAGAGCAGACACAATCTGAAATACTGGCAGTGCGGGGAATACCTCGGCGTTGGAGCGGCGGCGCACTCCTTTTTGTACGGCAGGCGGTACGGGCACAGCCGGGAGCTCCAACGCTACCTCAAACTTGGCCTGCGGGATCAGCAATTCATCGACGAAACAGCGGGCGGCTTGGACGAACGCCTCATGCTGGGACTGCGCTTGACACGAGGGGTAGCGCTTGACAGCCTGGATGCCCTGCACGACTCAGCGGGGTTTCTGCGTCGAGTGGAAACCTATAAAACACTTGGTCTCCTCTCGGCCGATGACAACCGGATCGCACTGACTCCGGAAGGATTCCTTCTCTCCAACACCATCCTCTCCGACCTCATTGGCTACGCCCTCCCGCCAGACTAACCTACGGAACCGTTTGCGCTGTAACCGCAAGGCAATGTCTGAAACAACGCGGCGTAATTGAGTTTTGTAATAACCCAATTACTGTTGGCGCACCCATTCATAGTTGTTACAGAGTCTATAGCGTGACAATCTCTTTTCAGGTTTGCTTGGTCAAGCACCTCACTTAAAAGCATTCAAACAATCACAGTTAATGCTTTGAATTTTCCTCCAATGAATCAGTATTACTAGTTATGCAACAGCCTTACCAGCCCCTACGTAGTAACACAGCGCAATCCATCAGCTTCATCACCGCCCACTGCTCCTGTGAAAACTTTGTTTGATTAAGCTCCTTCGAGCCACTGCGACCTTATTACCTTGATATTCTCTTCACGCTTGTGGCAGCGACAGGAGGTAGAATCTCCATCCACAGGGCCGGTGGTTCTCAACACAAAAGAAAAACCACCAGGAGTTCCTGGTGGTTTTTAAATTTTCTCGTATTTTCAATGATCTGCGCTGGTTGAGCACTTTTTTCGCTACTCCAAAGCGTTGCTAAATAGAATTATGATCTATTCTGAACAGTAAATTTCGTTGCATTCTCTTTAACAAGGTTTACGCCGTATTAAAAAGGGCCAGGGGATCAGCCAACCAAACCTGTGCACAAAGCCCTTGTGAACGATCCAGCCCTTTGCTTAAAGCATGTTTTTCTTTTTCAGAATCAGCGCACAGATGAGCACCAGACCAATCGAAACAGCGGAGGGGAACCAAAAAAGGGGCACTGGAAGGCCTTCGACGTTCATCCCATAAAAACCGCTGATCATGGTGGGGATTGCCATCAAGATGGTGATTGAGGTGAGTACCTTCATGACAATGTTGAGATTGTTGGAAATGATCGACGCATAGGCGTCCATTGTTCCGCTGAGAATGTCCCGGTAGATGGTACACATCTCAATTGCCTGCTTAACTTCAATGAGAACATCTTCAAGCAGATCCTTATCCTCATCGTAGAGCTTGAGCAGCCGGCCGCGAAAAATCTTTTGGAGAGTCACCTCGTTTGCCTTGAGAGAGGTGGAGAAATAAACCAGGCTCTTTTCAATCTCCATCATGCGAAACAGCTCTTTGTTTTTCATCGACTTGTGCAGCTGCTGCTCCGCGTAGTCGTTGATTTTGTCAATCTGTTTCAGATAAGTAAGATAGGTCTGGGAAATGCGGTAAAAGATCTGAAAAATCGTCCGGGTGCGGTACTGGGTATTGACGTGGCGCACCAGCCCGTTGGTAAAATCTCGGATAATCGGGGAATCCTTGATACAGACGGTGATCATCGTCTTTCCCTTCATAATGATCGCAAGAGGGATGGTGTAAAAGACGATATTTCCCTTGTCGTCGCTTGTCCGGTCGGGGATATCGATGATGATTGCAGTCTGGTCGTCCTCGGTGTCGATGTGCGAGGTCTCCTCTTCGTCGAGCGCGGCGTTGAAAAACGTCGGCTCCACACCGATCTGATCGATAATCAGCTGCTTTTCCTTTTCATTTGGAGCAACCATGTTGATCCAGGTGTACTCCTCTATTTTATCGATGGGTGTAATGCGGCTGTCAATGGTTTTGTAAAATTCAATCATTGCTGGATTCCTCCTCAGCGACAGCCACCTAGTTTCCGCATGGCTGTCTGGTATGTTGTTTTTCTACTTCGACCGACATCGTCTGCCATACGGAGTATTCCCTCTCTTTCTAAAAATTCATCCAGTCAATAGGATGTGCAAAATGTTGGCGAGTATTTGTTTGAACGCCAAAAAAGGCCGTTTTGCGCGCTCGACAAAACAGCCACACCACTGTTCGTCGAGCTTTGGCTCTTTACGGCATAGACAAAATTGTCAGCTATATTAGACAAAACCTTGATTCGATAGTGTCAACTGACCCGTTGGCGTCTCTCGACATTTCCGGGCAATAGCCATATCCGTAAAGTAACCTCACCTAACGGTGTTCTTTTTTATTATATGCCCGGTGATTTAATTTGTCAACAAGTATCTTGTGTGGGGGATGTGTTAAAATTTCTTAAAAAATGTCGGGGAACGATGGACGAATCACATAAAGTATTGTATCATAGGAATATACTAATCGTAAGACAACATTCGAAGGGAATGATAACTCATGATCTGTCCAGTATGCAACTGCGAAGTTGAAAACAACACCAGATTCTGCCCGAGTTGCGGTGCGCAGCTTGAATTTCCGAATACATCCGCCACAGCCCCCCAAAATGGAGCGTCATCCAATCAGTACGCCGGCCAGCAAAACCCCTATTCTGCCCAAAATCCAAACGGCGGACCTGACCCGTCCTTTGATCAGAACCCAAATTACGGCCAAAGCACCGATCCAAATACGGGCTACAGCCAGGGATATGCAAATGGCGGGCCAAATTCAGGCTACGGTCAGCCCGGGCCGGGATATCACTTCTGCAAGCACTGCGGCCAGCCGCTGAGCCCTGGATTGCCCAGCTGTGCCAACTGCGGCGCGCCGGTGGGCGCGGGCAACTACTACTGTCCCAACTGCGGCAGCCCTGCAAACAACGGGGGAGCAGTGTGCACCAACTGCGGTTCCATCCTCAACCCAGCTGCTGCCAATCCACTCAACCCGCCCAAATCCAAGCTGGTTGCCGGGCTGCTCGGCATCTTTCTCGGCTGCTTCGGGGTGCACAATTTTTATCTCGGATTCACCGAAAAGGCTGTCATCCAGCTGATTTTGACGATTGTCGGGATTCCGCTGTGCTGCATTGTGATCGGCGGATTTATGATCCTCGGTGCTGCGATTTGGGGCCTTGTTGAAGGCATTATGATTCTGACCGGCTCAATCCCCGCCGACGCCAAAGGGGTTCCCTTGACCGATTGACGAAACGTGTATAAAAACAACGGTGGAGACAAATGTCTCCACCGTTGTTTTTATACAGACTGTTTGAAACTGGCCCCGAAATCTTCATCAGAATGGGACGCTCTGTCAAAGAGAGTTGTAAAAAACGCGCAGCTCTGCTTTGATCTCGCTGGAAAGCTCCGTCTTGCGCACCCCCCGCACCGCACCCTCGAGCGCTGTGAGCATGTGCAGGCAGGCTGTATGGTCGATGAGCCGGATTCTCAAAAACGCCTCTTTGCTCCCCAGTTCACGTAGCTGCCGGGGTGTCCCGATTCCAGCCTGAATCAACTTTCGTTCGAGTGTGCCGCCGATGTTCGGCAGCTCGTGCAACGATTCCATTGCGCCACCCCCTTACTTCTTATTGTAGCGCAAAGAGCTGCACAAGTCCATCTTTTTCGACGGGGAAAGGTGGTATAATAAAACAGTTAGAGGAGGATGCTCATCAGCATCATCTCGCAGATTTTTGCATAGACAGGCTCGAGATTTTCTACAGGCAGAGGATTTTCTCCCCTGCCGATCTCAATGGTAAACCCATTTCTGCCTGTTTTGTCGATGAACCAATCCTTGAGTCCGCCGTGCGAGGCAAGGCCGGTCGGGGAGATGACCCGGTATCCGCTCGACGCGGCGAGCGCGTCCGCCATGATGCGGGCATTTTTGGGGGTCTTTTCGCCATAGGAATAAAAAATTTCCTCCCCCTGGGAGTGGAAAGCAAGCACCTTTTGGATATTGAGCCCGGTGCAGACGCTGACCAGCGCCTTGGTCTCGGGTTCGGAATTCGGCTGATATCCACCAAACTGTCGCTCACACGGGCCGGTGATGCCGCTGTCGATCTCCATTTTTCTCAGGATGCCGAATCCCGCGTCAAAGTTGTGGTTGAGATCCACCCCGCGTGCATTTGCCTGCCACGAGCGGGTGCTGCGGGCGAGCATCCCCTCGACCTGCCGGCGCAGGTGCTTGGCGGATTTTGCCCCGTTGAGCGCGATCTCCACCCCATCGGGGTTTGCCATAGGCACCACGACGAGGCCCCGTTCGGCAAATACCTTTTTGAGGTTGACCTCCATCCATTCCTGTCCCGCATGGTATTCCTGGCACAACTGCTCAAAAAATCGAAGCACAAGCAGGGTTGTCAGCCACTCCTGCGCGTGCACTGCTGCGACAAACAACGTCGCATTTTTGAGATTTCCAATCCCGAGCGCCTGGATTTTGCGTCCGAGCACCGACTTGCCGATGGAGAACAGCCGCACCCCGCTGTACTGTCGTTTGAGCTCGCTGCACTTGTCTGCCACCGCCTCGTACACAGGCGGCGTCTGATAAAATCGATCCATTCCAAACTCTCCTTCGCGATTTGTTCAAAGCTCCTCTATGAAATTATATTGAAATCTCACCCGATTTATGTGATAATAAAGAAAGACGCCTTCGAGAAACCAAATCAGAGGCGGCTACCCTAGGAAAGGCTGTGCATACAGATGAAACTGACGGAAAAGAAACTCTCGGGCGAGACGATCTACAGCGGTCGCATTGTCTCGCTCGAAAAAGATATGGTAGAGCTTGAAAACGGAAGGACGGCGGCGCGTGAGGTGGTGCGCCACCCTGGCGGCGTCTGCGTCGCGGCGCTCGACGAGGAGGGAAACACCTATCTCGTGCGCCAGCTGCGCTATCCCTACCAGGAGGTTCTTCCCGAACTGCCTGCCGGCAAGCTCGACAAGGGAAATGAAGACCCCCTTGAGGCGGGCAAACGCGAGTTGCGGGAAGAGACGGGGTTGATCGCACAGAACTATTACGACCTCGGCAAACTCTATCCCTCCCCTGGATACTGTGATGAAATCATCCACCTCTACGCCGCCACCGGGCTGACCAAAGCGAGCCAGGCGCTCGACGACGACGAATTTCTCGAGGTGGATCAAATCAAACTCGACAAGGCGGTGGAGATGGTGCTGGAAGGCGCCATTCGGGACGCCAAAACCCAGGCTGCGCTGCTCAAGCTCAAACTTCTCATCGACGCGGGCAGGCTGACCAAAGCGTAGGAGGACAAGATGAAACACCATTCTATTCTGATGCGGATTCTCGCGGCAGCTGCAGCAGCTGTGCTGATGGCGTCTGCGCTCTCCGGCTGCAAAGGGGAACTGCAGGCGATGCGCCTCTCGGTCCCGAGCAACATCGGTTTTGACAACCAGCCAAACGAAATTGTGCTCACTTACGACGCGGTCTCCTCCACCCGCTACCGCGACAGCCTCGACGGGCTGCAGCAGCAGGTGTACGACCAGATGAAGCTCGCCCTCTCCAACCCCCAGCGGCCGACTTCCAAAACCTATGAGACAAGCCCTGAGCTCGACCAGGAACAAATGACCTACATCGCGAACTGCGTCTGGATTGACAACCCGGTGTTTGCCCAGACCCAGACCGGAGCGATTGAATACGCGGTCAACGACAACGTGCTGACCATGACGCTCAAGCAATCGGTTGAGGACTATGAGCAGCACATGCAGCGGGCGAGTGAAGCGCTGGACAGGGCAAAGGAAATCGCGGCAAAGGTCGACTCCAGCTGGAGTGATTACGATAAGGTAAAATACCTGCACGACTACATCGCCCAGAACTGCTTTTACAGCGTGGAGACCAAGGACACCAACAACGAGGCCTACGGGGTGTTTGTGCTCGGGGAATCGATGTGCGAGGGGTACACCGACGCGCTCATGATGTTGTGCAACCTCGTGGGGGTGGACAGCACAGCGACCTGGTTTGACGGCTACCTCAACGACGGAGAGGACCCAGTCAACGGCCACGTGTGGAACGTCGTGCAGATGGATGGGGAATACTACCACGTCGACGTGACCACCGACGACGGGAACGCCACCACCAATGGGGAAACTCAGATCCGCCCGGCGGACCAGATTTCCTACGTTCGGTTTGGCTTGACCACCGAAGAATACAAGGCGGTTTTCCCCGAAGGGGTCACCTTCAATGAACACAACGAAGTCGCCCTTCCCCCCTGCACTGCGACCAAATACCAGTATTACCGCTATCACAACCTATCTTTTGACAGTTACGACCGCGCGGCAGTGGCAGAGGCGCTCGCACGCAACTACAAAGAAGTCTCGAGAAACGGCAACATCCTCAGCGAGGTGCAGTTCACCAACCGCACCGCCTACAACCAGGCGCTGGCGGACGCGGACTACATGGTGCACGATTATTTTCAACTGGCAGGGATCTCGGCGGAACGCTACGTGTCCAACTTTGATGACAGACAGCTCGTTCTGGGCATCACCCTGCCCGAATAAGGGGAGACAGTATGACCAAAAGACAGGGGGCGGCTGTAGAAACAGCCGCGGAAAAGCCGAAAAAGCGCATCGGGTTTGTGGACGAAGTGCGGGGATTTGCCATCCTCTGCATGGTGGTCTACCACACCTGGTTTGACTTAGCGACCATCTTTCACGTCGAACTGCCGTTTCTCTTCACCCCCCAGATGAACTTTGTCCGCGACCTCTTTGCCGGGTTGTTTATCTTCATCTCGGGCGCAGCCTGCCGGCTCTCCCGCAGCAACCTCAAGCGGGGGTTCATCTGCCTGTGCGGCGGTCTCATCCTCACCGCAGTCACCTACTTCTTCCTGCCGGAGGAAAAGATCCTCTTTGGCATCCTGCATTTCCTCGGCCTTTCGATGATCCTGTTTGCCCTGCTGCAAAAGCTCATTGACAAGATCAAATTTCCGATCATCGGCATGCTGGTCTTTGGGCTGCTGTTTGTGCTCTCCTGCAACATCAAAGGGGGCGTGCTCTCGCTCGGCGGGCTGTTTTCGGTGGAACTTCCGGATTTTCTTTATCAAACTGACCTCCTGTTCCCCCTCGGATTCCACAGTGAATCCTTCTTTTCCTCCGACTATTTCCCGCTGATCCCCTGGTTTTTCATCTTTCTCATCGGCTCTTACTTTGGCGTGCTGCTCGTCAAACACCGGCTGCCGAAATTCTTTTACAAGGATCACGTCCGGTTTCTCTCGTTTGTCGGACGGCACACCTTTATCATCTACCTGCTCCACCAGCCGGTGGTCTACGGCGTGCTTTACCTGATCTTTCATTTTGTATTGGGACAGGGATGACGATGCTCAAGCAAATTCTAAACCGAGCGGGCATCCGAGAATTTGGCGTCTGTCCCATGCCGCCGGAGGACGCGCTGCTCGACTGCCGCGCCAAGAGCCGGCTGCCCGGGTCTGCACGATCGGTGATTGTCTGTTTGTTCCCCTATTATTCCCCAGGGCTTGCGGGGAACATCTCCCGCTACGCCATGGTGGAGGATTACCACAAGGTCGTCAGGGAAATTCTTGCCCCTGCCTGCGAGGAGCTCAGGCAGGCGTATGCCGCAGAGTTTGTTTGGTTTGCGGACAGTTCCCCCATTTCCGAGGTTTCCGCGGCTGTACAGGCGGGGCTCGGGGTGCGGGGGAAAAACGGCCTTCTGATCACCCCGGATTACGGAACCTATGTGTTCCTCGGGGAGATCGTCACAGACTACCTCTTTGCCTATTCCGCCCCGGCACAGGGGAGCTGTCTTGGATGCGGCCGGTGTGAGGCGGCCTGCCCGGGCGGGGCGCTGTGCGGCGGGTCGGTAGATATCAGCCGCTGCCTCTCGGACATCAGCCAGCGCAAAGGAGAGCTCACTCCCAGTGAGACAGAGCTCGTCCGAGCAGGCGGCCTGCTGTGGGGGTGTGACCGGTGTCAGCTCGTCTGCCCGCACAACCGCAGAGTCAAGCAGACCCACATCCAGGCATTCCAAAAAAATATTGTCTCAAGCATTGCGTATGATCAGATCCGCCCGCTCTGCAAGACCCGCGCGTTCGGGTTCCGCGGCCCGCGGGTGCTGGAGCGCAATTACCTCATTTTGTACGGCGATGATTAAAAAACCCCCGTTCGGGCAGACTAAGAGGGAAACAACCCGAACGGAGGTAATGAAAAATGATTGTAAAAGATGTTATGAGCTCTCACGTTGCGACGGTCAACGAGCAGGACACCGTTTCCAATGCGGCGGAGATTATGTGCCGTCACGACATCGGGGTGCTGCCTGTAATGAAAAACGGCAATAAGCTCGTCGGGATGCTCACCGACCGGGACATTGTACTGCGGTGTGTGGCGGACAAGCGGGACCAGGAAAGCTGCAAGGTGGGGGAGATCATGACCTCGACCACCCTCTCGATTGATCCCAACAAATCGCTCGCCGAGGCGTTGCAGATGATGTCCAACCATCAGGTGAAACGGCTCGCGGTCACCGAGGACGGCAAGCTCTCCGGCATTGTCAGCCTGTCCGACATCGCCCGCATTCGCAGCGGTGCGGAGACGGCAAAGGCGCTGTCTGAAATCTCGATGCCGTAAGGCGGTCCCCAAAAAATATCCTCTCACTTGCTGGGCAACCCGATGTGCAACCGGGTTGCTTTTTTATGTCTTGATACAATGAGTTTTTTGACATCAAATGATATCGGCAACTCCTGTCAAGATGCAAGGGCAACAAGTCGACCAGCGAAAAGGCGTGTATTGGACGAACCAATGCACGCCTTTTCGCTATTTTCCACTTGAGCATCTCTGTAACGGAAAAAGGAGTTTCGAGCACCTTAAAGGGAAAGCCCCTGAATCAACTTGCTACAACTGTCATATTTTAAGTCAATTGTCCTGCTGAATATCTGATTACAAAATTTACTCCAGAAAAATACATGAGAAAAATTTCATATACTTTTTTCATTTGATAAGCGATACAATAAAGGGGATCAATCGACAGGAGGGCCCGCCGCATGGAATTTAAAATCAGGCTGCAAAAAGAAAAAGAAGAGACTGTTTATAAATCGCTGTATATGAGGCAAAAACAGGTGGAGCAAATCAACCAAATCGCCAAGGAATACAACACCAGCTTTAACAACGTCGTGGTCTCGATGATCGAAAGCTGCCTCGAGGAAACGGATGGGAAAAAATGAACTATAAAAATCGGCTTTGCTGTTCTTTTTCCAAGGGCCGCTGCATCCACCGGGAGATCGAGATCAACGAGCTGGGGATGTGCGACTGTCAGATTCTCGTCCCGCTGGACGAGGGAGAGCTCTTCCCCAAAAGGGAAGAGCTGCTGACCCGGTTTCAGCTTCAGGAGCGGCAATGGGAGAGCGCCGGCGAACCGAATTAATTATCTCAGTA
>CBCSOX010000004.1:0-38152 GCA_965141735.1 uncultured Oscillospiraceae bacterium
CTAAGCAGGGTGTGGGACAGAGTCCCACCGCAACCATCACACCCGGAAGCGTTTGAGACTGAGGGAGTTGAGGACGACGGAGACGGAGCTAAAGGCCATGGCGGCGCCTGCGATGATGGGGGAGAGGAGGCCGAATGCGGCAAAGGGGACGCCAATGGAATTGTAGATGAATGCCCAGAAGAGGTTCTGGCGAATTTTGCGCATGGTGCGGCGGGAGAGCCGGATGGCGGTGGGAATGGTGGTCAGGTCGCCCCGCATGAGGGTGATGTCGGAGGCTTCGATGGCGATGTCGGTGCCGGTGCCGATGGCAATGCCGATGTCAGCGGTTGCGAGGGCGGGGGCGTCGTTGATGCCGTCGCCGACCATGGCGACCACTTTGCCCTGGGCGCGTAATTTTTCCACCTCCTCCGCCTTGTGCTCGGGAAGCACTTCGGCGAGGACGTGGGAAATGCCGACCTGCTGGGCGATTGCGTTTGCGGTGAGCTGGTTGTCGCCGGTGATCATATAGGTTTCAATCCCCATGCTGTGCAGCTCTGCAATGGCGCTGCGGGAACTCGGCTTGACGGTGTCAGCCACAGCGATGACAGCGACCGCTTGGCTCTCTAGGGCGAGGAGCATGGCGGTCTTGCCTTGTTCCTCGAGGGAGCGGATCGACTGGTCTGCCCAGGCGAGGTCAATGCTGTGTTCCTGCATCAGCTTGCGGTTGCCGATGAGCACCTGTTTCCCATCCACTGCGGCCGAGATACCCCGGCCGGTGAGGGACTCGAATTCCTCTGGGTCGCCGATTGACTCAAACCGCTCCTTGCCGTACTGGTAGATCGCCGCGCCGAGGGGGTGTTCGGAGTTTTTCTCCGCGCTGGCCGCGATGCACAGGGCATCCTCTTCCGAGAGCCCGGATGTGAGGATGTCGGTTACAGTCGGCTGGCCAAGGGTGATGGTGCCGGTCTTGTCGAGCACAACCGCGTTGATGGTCCCGGCGGTCTGGAGGTATTCGCCCCCCTTAAGGAGGATTCCATTTTCCGCGCCCTTTCCAGTCCCCACCATGATCGCGGTGGGCGTCGCGAGACCGAGGGCACAGGGACAAGCGATGACGAGGACGGACACTGCGTTGAGAATCGCGTGCTCTGGGCTGCGGGTGGCGATGAGCCAGCCGATGAAGGCTACAACTGCGATGAGAATGATGACGGGGACAAAGATGCCGGACACCTTGTCGGCAATTTTTTGAATCGGGGCTTTTTGTCCCTGGGCGTTTTCCACCAGGTTGATGATCTGGGAGAGGGTGGTGTCCTTGCCCACCTTGTCAACCCGGCACTGGAAGCTGCCGAATTTATTGACGGTCGCGCCGATGACCTGGTCGCCGGTGTGCTTTTCGACTGGAATGCTCTCGCCGGTGATCATCGACTCGTCCACCGTGGAGCTGCCCTCGGTGATCGTCGCATCCACCGGGATTTTTTCACCCGGGCGCACAACGATGAGGTCGCCGGGCACCACCTGTTCAATTGGGATGTCGAGCTGTTCCCCGCCGCGAACAACCCGAGCGGTCTTGGGCTGGAGCCCGATGAGTTTTTTGATCGCGTCGGAGGTCTTTCCCTTTGCATTGGCTTCAAAATATTTTCCGAGCAGGATGAGGGTGATGATGGTGGCGGACGATTCAAAGTAAATCGGCTTCATCTGTCCGTGCATGTGGGCGCCGGCGGTGAAAAAGCCGTTGTAAATGCTCAGCAGGTAAGCGGAGGTTGTGCCGAGGGCCACGAGCACGTCCATGTTTGCGCTGCCCGCCCGCACCGCCTTAAAGGCGTTTTTGTAAAACCGCGCGCCGATGAAGAACTGCACAGGTGTCGCGACAATGAGCTGGAACCACTCGTTGTGCAGCACCGCGGTAAACGAGTTCTCCACCCCGACCATGGACAAAACCATTCCGAGCAGCATGGGAAAGGTGAGAATGGCGGAAAGGATGAGCTGGGTGCGCAGGGTGGAGAGTTCCTTTGCCTTGCGCTTTCCGAGCTCGTCATCCTGCTGCTCCTGTTCTGCGACCGATGCGCCGTAACCCGCCTTTTGGACTGCTGTTATTAAATCTGTTACAGTGAGTCCCTGTGCATACTCCACAGTTGCCCGTTCGGTCGCCAGATTGACATTTGCCTTGATCACACCGTCGAGCTTGTTAAGTGTGCGTTCGACAAAGGCGGAGCAGTTGGCGCAGGTCATACCCGTAATATTTAGGGTTACAGCATGAGCTTGTTCCTGAATGGATCCATAGCCCCACTGTTTGATCAGCTTGTGCAGCTGCACTTCATCTATTTTATCCGGGTCGTAGTCGACTGTAGCCCGTTCGGTTGCAAGGTTGACGTTTGCCGACCCAACCCCCGGCGTTTTGCTGAGCTGCCGTTCGATGAAGGACGAGCAATTGGCACAGGTCATGCCGGTTATTTGTATGGTTGTTTTCATAGTATCCCTCCGATCACCCCTCCCCTGGGGGGTCTAGGTTCAGAATAGCGCAAAATCATGGAATTTTAATTGCAATGATTTAAACTTATTATGAACGAAAAAGAGACAGCCATACAAAAAAGCGGATGACAGTACGTCATCCGCTTTTGGTTACTGATACGACTCACTCTGCCGCACCCGGCACCCGGCTGCTGCGCAGAAAGTCTTTGTACAACAATTAGTCAGCCAGATAGGTTTTGACCATCGACTGGAGCAGTTCATCCCGGTCGATTTTGCGGATCAGGCTTCTGGCGTTGTTGTAGGTTGTAATGTAGGTGGGGTCTTCTGATAAAATGTAGCCGACGATCTGGTTTGCCGGGTTATAGCCCTTTTCCTTAAGCGCATCGTAGACAACAGTCAGAATTTGTTTCATTTCCTGTTCTTTATCGTCATAAACGGAGAATGTTACTGTTTTGTCGTGCATAATACAACCTCCTCTTCCAATCAAAGTTGTTTCTATTGTGGGAACGATTCTATTATACTGCAAATTTGTCCGTGAAACAAGAGTGTTTTAAAAAAAATAACAATCATTCCGGGATTTTCCGCTGATCTGACTCAATTTTTCCATCTGACAGCCGGATGACCCGTTCGGCATGGGAGGCGATGGCAGAGTCGTGGGTGATGAGGATGATCGTGCGGTTCTGCGCGTGCAGTTCCCCGAGAATGGACATGACCTCGGTTCCCGCGCAGCTGTCCAGGTTGCCGGTCGGTTCGTCGGCGAGAATAATGGGCGGCTGAGCGGCAATTGCCCGCGCAATGGCAACACGCTGCTGCTGGCCGCCAGACATCTGGGAGGGCCGATGGTGCATCCGGTTTTTAAGACCGACTTGTGTCAGCGCCTCCTCGGCGAGCCGGCGACGCTCAGCCCGCCCGATCCCGCGATAAGCGAGGGGGAGTTCAACGTTTTCGACTGCGTTTAGGCTGGGGATCAGGTTGAACCCCTGGAAGATAAATCCGATTTCCTTGTTGCGGATTTCACTGAGACGGTCGTCATCGAATTTGGATACATCCTGCCCGTCGAGCAGATAGACCCCCTCGGTGGGGGTGTCCAGACAGCCGAGTATATTCATGAGGGTTGATTTTCCCGAGCCCGAGCTTCCGACAATCGCGACAAACTCTCCCCGGCTAATTGCAAGCGAGACGCCGTCAAGGGCGTGAACCTCATTGAGCCCCGGATTATAAATTTTAAAAACAGAATCAATGCGTATGAGCATAGCAGCCTCCAACGGTTTATTTACAGTTTTATTGTGGCCGGATCGGGGCAAAATATTTCTGACAGAAACCCGACATGTAAAAAATAGGCAACAAAATTATTGAAATTCATACGCTTCGTTCATAAATTTGACGTTTTTATTTGATAAACTTTTGAACAATCCTGCGGGCAAAACCAGCACGAATTCGATTTTGTGAAGAATTTACTGGACTTTTCAGATGCAGTTTGCTATAATTTATAAGGTTAAGAGGATTTTGTATTTTATACATGATTTTGAACTTAAAATTTAACAATTACGAAACTACCGATTTTACGATATTTTTGAAATAAATCACACGCGAACGCGCAAACTAATAGTGGTTTGAAACGGCGTCGTAGCAAACCCGGCGGCGGGTGAGAACGCCCGCTGAAACGAACAAACGATTACCGGAGGGCGAAATAGAGTGGATAAATTTGTGATAAACGGCGGAAACCGCCTGGTTGGAGAAGTAGAGATCAGTGGAGCGAAAAATGCAGCAGTTGCGATTATTCCGGCAACCATTTTGGCAGAGGGCCCTTGTAGAATAGAAAATCTGCCGAACATAAGCGATGTTTCCATAAGCTTTGATATACTTAGAGAGATGGGCGCAACAGTAAAGACCATCAACAAGAACACGGTGGAAATTGACACCACCCATGTCAGCAACCCCGTTGTCCCCTATGAGATGGCAAAACACATGCGCGCATCCTATTATTTTCTCGGCGCCCTACTCGGCCGCTTTAAGCGCGCGAGCGTAGCGATGCCGGGCGGCTGCGATTTCGGCGTGCGCCCGATCGATCAGCATTTAAAAGGATTTAAATCCCTTGGAGCCGAGTATTCGATCGACTACGGCATGATTGATGTCACCGCAGATCAGCTCATCGGCTCCCAGGTTTATTTTGACGTGGTGTCGGTTGGCGCGACGATCAACGTGCTGCTCGCTGCCGTGCGCGCAAAAGGCCTGACGATCATCGAAAACGCGGCGAAGGAGCCTCACATCGTCGATCTTGCCAACTTCCTCAACTCGATGGGCGCGGAGATCATGGGCGCGGGAACGGATGTCATTAAAATCCGCGGGGTCGATCACCTGCGTTCCACCTCCTATTCAATTATTCCCGACCAGATTGAGGCGGGCACTTACATGGTGATGGCTGCCGCAACCAAAGGGGATGTGCTGGTGAAAAACGTCATCCCAAAGCACCTCGAGTCAATTACTGCAAAACTCGAGAAAATGGGTGTTGAGGTCACCGAATACGACGACAGCGTGCGTGTGGTTTCCGACGGAAAATTACAAAAAACGAGTGTCAAAACGCTGCCCCATCCCGGTTTCCCAACCGATATGCAGCCTCAGATCACGACGTTGCTCACCCTGGCTGAGGGCACGAGTATTGTCACCGAGGGCGTTTGGGACAACCGCTTTAAATACGTTGACGAGCTGCGCCGCATGGGAGCGGATATTTCGGTGGACGGCAAAGTCGCTGTCATCGAAGGCTGCGGTTCGCTCACTGCTGCACCGGTCCGGGCAACCGACCTGCGCGCAGGTGCGGCGATGGTGATTGCAGCGCTCGCCGCACAGGGCACCACGGAGATTGAGGACATCTATCACATCGAGCGCGGTTATGAGGAAATTGTCAACAAGCTTCGCAGCTTAGGAGCGGATATTAAAAAAATTTCGATTCCCGGCACAGTTTTGAAAAAAGCGTTGTAATCTTTGCGGGATAGCCCATCCGGGTTATCCCGTTTTAAAATTCTGGAGGATGTGGATGAAGCTCTATTCGCTTTGCAGTTCGAGCAAAGGCAATTGTACATATATTGGAGATGGAAAACAGGGAATTTTGGTGGATGCGGGAATCGGTATCCGCAACTACACCAATTCGCTCGCCCTCGCGGGAATTGATCCGCGCGGAGTGCAGGCGATTTTTGTCACCCACGAACACAGCGACCACATCAGTGGACTTCGCAAGATTTCTGAGCGGTTTTCCCTGCCGGTGTACGGGTCGCGAGGTACCCTGCTCGAAATCCTCAAAAAAGACGCTGTCGGGGAGGACACCGTCCTCTATGAGATCAACAAGAAGAGCGCAGTGATTGGGGGTTTGGAAGTAACCGCGTTTCATACACCGCACGACAGCGTCGAAAGCCTTGGGTTTTCAGTGACTGACGGTAAGAAAAAAGTGTCTGTCTGCACCGATTTGGGACATGTAACCGAAGAAGTACATCAGCATCTGCTCGGCAGCAGCTTTGTCCTGCTCGAATCGAATTACGATGAAAAAATGTTGTTTATGGGGAAATACCCCTACTTTCTCAAAGAGCGGATTGCATCGAACAGCGGTCACCTCTCCAACGAGGCCTGCTCCCGCCAACTTGTGCGACTGATCGAGAGCGGGGTGGAGCACTTTTTGCTCGGCCACCTGAGTGAGGAGAACAACATGCCCGACCTGGCGCTCCAGCACTCGGTTGCCCACCTGACCATGCAGGGGCTTCAGATCAGTTCTGACTACACCCTCGACATTGCGCCCCGCCGCAACATCGGCAAGGTGATTGAGCTATGCTGACAGTCGATCTCATCTGTATTGGAAAATGCAAAGAGGCGTATTGGCGGGATGCCTGTGCGGAGTACAGCAAGCGCCTGCGGCCTTTCTGTCGATTCAACATCGTTGAACTCAGTGAGAACCGGATTGGTGACAACCCAAAAGAAGCGGAGATCAACCGAGTCGTCGAGGCGGAGGGAAAGAGTATCCTCTCAAAGATAGGCAACCAGTTTGTAGTGGCGATGTGCATTGAAGGCAAACAAACCCCCTCCGCAGGCCTTGCCGGCAAACTTCAACAGATCGCGTTGAGCGGACGCAGCAGCATCGCTTTTGTCATCGGGGGGTCCTACGGGCTTTCAGACGAGGTCAAGGCACGGGCGGATCTGCGCCTGTCGATGTCTGAGATGACCTTTCCCCACCAGCTCGCCCGGGTTATGCTCCTGGAACAGATTTACCGGGCATTCTCCATCAACGCGAATACCAAATACCACAAATAGACAGGGATTGACGCAAACCGCCGTCAATCCCAAATTTGTTTACAATTCAATATTTCTATTCAATCCCTTGTCCTGATTTGTTCACGAATCTGTAGTATTCTTTGGAGTAATAGGAAGGGGGATTGCCATGGATGGACGAACCGAACGCAGGCGGTCGTTTATTATCAACGCAGTGTATTTTATATTGATCTTTGGGATCGGTTTTTTGCTTTTTAAATACGCGGTGCCGTATATCCTGCCGTTTATCATCGGGTTTGCCATCGCGTTTATGCTCAAACCCATTGTGCGCTTTTTGAGCACAAAGCTGAGGCTCAACCAGCGTTTTTGCGGAGCGGTCGTCATTCTGTTGGCCTACTCGTTGCTAGCGCTGGCGCTGTGGTTTCTCGGCGCGCGGCTCATCAGCGCGCTCACCGATCTGTTCGGCAACGCCGAGCAGTATTTTGACATCTACATCGCTCCGCTGCTTGAGAAGCTCAACTCGTTTACCGTTGAAACAATTTCGGTTCTATCTCCTGACCTCGCGCCGCAGGCGAATGACTTGTTTCAAGGCGTTATTCAAAGCCTGCAGTCGGGAATTGTCTCTTTGTCCGGAAACGTGGTGGGGAGCCTCGCCAACATTGGGGCAAAGATCCCGGGTTTCCTTGTAGCCTTTGCGTTTACAATTATGTCATCCATTTTTATCAGTATGGACTACAGCCAATTCACCAGCTTTTTGCTGCGCCAGCTCCCGAAGCGTTGGCGGGACATGGCATTTGAAGTTAAGGGCTATTTTGTCGGGACCATCCTGCGCTATCTGCGGGCCTATCTGATTTTGATGATCATCACCTTTGTTGAGCTCTCGATTGGATTCGGGGTCATCGGCATCGGAAATCCGATCGGGGTCGCCGCAATCATCGCGCTTTGCGATGCGCTGCCTGTGCTCGGGACTGGGGGAATCGTAATCCCCTGGATCCTGCTCGAGCTGCTCAAGGGAAATTATCAGCTGGTGATCGGCCTCACGGTCGTTTACATCATCGTCACGGTGGTGCGCAACTTTATTGAGCCCAAAGTGATTGGCCAGCAGCTCGGCCTGCACCCGATTGTCACCCTGGTGTCGATCTACATCGGCTTTAAGCTCATCGGGGTGGCCGGCATGATTCTGTTCCCGATTTTTGTGCAGATCATCGTCAGCCTCAATGATTCCGGTTCGCTGCGTTTGTGGAAAACCTAGTGGGCCGCATGTGTTGGAAGGGAAAGGCCGCTTCAGGATGCGCTGCAAAGAAATGCAAGCAATGGCCGGTTGCCGTGGCTCACTGCTGCGGCCGCAAAATCAATTCGGTTGTTTCGTAATATCAGGCCCGCCGTCAAGTCCCCCTGGGCCTGGGTTCTCCAATGCGGAGTGCGTCTGACAGCTGAAATACAAAATCCCCCTGCCAGTCTATCTGGCAGGGGGATTTTAATAAAAAACCAAAAGAAGCACGGGTTTATTTCTCTGCCGGAAAACCCGTCCTGCAATTGAGGCCGTACCGCGGAAATGGTATAATAGAGGTATTCTAAAGGAGCGGAGGAATCTTATGGATACCATTATTTTTGATATAGACGGGACATTGACCGACACCGAGTATGCGAGCACCGAGACGCTGCACAGAGTATTGCTGGAGGAGACGGGACGCGACTACGGCCGGGAGGAACTGCGATCGTATTTTGGCATCCCGGCGGTGGAGACGATCGAGAGGATCGGCGTGCCGGATGTTGCCCGTGTTGTCAAGCGGTGGAGCGATGCGTTCTGTGAGCTGTGTGAGCGGGAGGTGCGGCTGTTTGAGGGGATCGCCCCTCTGCTGCAAGAGCTGAAGAACCGTGACGTCAAGCTGGGGCTGGTGAGCTCCAAGACGAAGGAGCAGTATGCCCGCACCTTTCAGAAACTTGGGTTTGACGACGCTTTTGTCCAGGTTATCTGCGCCGATTTGACCAAAAAACACAAGCCCTACCCTGACCCAATTGAAAAATTCTTCGAGCTGACCGGCCTGTCCAAACAGGGCGCGGTGTACATCGGCGACACAGTCCACGACTGCGAATGCGCGCACGGGGCGGGCATTGCGTTCGGCCTTGCGGGCTGGGGTTGCCTGCATCCCGAGGGGATTGACGCGGAGTACCAGTTTGAGCATCCCCGCGAGGTGCTCAGCCTGCTGGAACGCGAGCCGTCCAAAGCAGCTGTGTAGCGATTCGGCCGAATTGGTCAGTCAGAGCCAATTGGATCTGACTGGATTTGGGCCCAGTGCACAGGCTCTGCTTGCCGTTTGCGTGAGGATGGGCAGGCCAGCTCGATAAAAGTGCAGCCGCGGGCAACACAGAGGAAACCGGGAACTCAAGCAGAGGTTCCCGGATGCAGTATGCCCCTGGCACAGCCTGATCGAGGTGAGTTCAAAGAAGCTGTTCCTTACGGTGAAAAGGTGCAACACTAGGTTTTCGGCCAGGCAGACCGCAGCGGGGAGTAAAAGTCCGATGTCGTGTTTGACAAACGCCTATTTTTCGCTGTTCGGTTTGTACGAGATATAGCCTATGAAAAAGGTTTCGTTGTTCCAGGTGCGCTCATTCGGCGTGGGCGGAGAGATCATGTTGCCTCTGACCAGCGGCGTGAGCACAAGCAGGATTTGAAAAAAACGTCCGGCCTCTTTACTGTGCGGTTAAAGGGCGCGGAAGACCAGGCTCTCCACCAGGCAGACCGCGGCGGGGAGTAAAAGCCAGATGTAGCGTTTGACAAACGCCCGGTTCTTTTCGTTGTTCGGTTTGTTCGAGACATAGTCCATGGAAAAGGTCTCGTTGTCCCGGGTGCGCTCGTCCGGCGTGGGCGGGGAGATCATGTTGACCTTGACCAGCAGCGCGAGCACGAGAAGGACCAGCAGCGCGGCCGCAGGCACCGCCGTGTCCACTCCGCAGAGGAGCAGCGCGGTGTTTGCAATGAGAATGGCTGCGGTGTACAGCCAAAAAGCGAGTTTCATGGGAACCCTTCCTTTCGTATCTGGATCTATTGGGACACACGGCCTGCGGGAGGTTTCAATTCGAGACCGGGAGTGCCGGCGGTGTGCAGTGTGAGCCTAGAAACGTGTTTGAAAACTCCCTCATGTACTGCAAAATCATGAAAACAGCGTCTAGCTGTGTCAAAAATGCTCCGGATCCGAAAGGATTCGTGCGCTTTTTTCCTTGTTATCCATCTGTTTTCCTCTCTTTTTCGGTACATTGCTCCTGATCAAACACGCTCTAGTATACCATGAAGCAGCCGCCCCTTGCAACAAATCTTAAAATTCTGTAACGGTCTGGACAATCGTGACGAAATAGGGTATAATAAATTGAAAATCAAACTCCTTTAAGTTAGTTCAGAGAGGCTAACAAGGCGGTAGCTTATATTGTAAGGTTCATCCCACCAGAAGTGGGGTGTATTGTGCGCATGCGAGCGGCCAAACTGTTAACTTCAGTTTGGCCGCTTTTGTTTTGCCGGGAGGTATTCATGACGGAAAAAGCAATTATTCTGGATGACAAGGCGATGGCCCGCGCGATCGCCCGGATGTCCTATCAGATTATCGAGCGCAACAAGGGTGTGGACAACCTCGTCATCATTGGGATTCTCTCGCGCGGAGCTCAGATCGCCGAGCGGATTGCCCGCCGGATTCAGGACGTCGAGGGCAGAGAGGTGGAAGTCGGGCTGCTCGACATCACCGCCCACCGCGACGACCTGCACCCCGGCGCGGATTACCAGGACAAGTCCAATATCCCGTTTGATTTCAGCGACAAGACCGTAGTGCTCGTGGACGATGTGATGTACACCGGGCGCAGCGTGCGCGCGGCAATCGACGGGCTGATGGACCGGGGGCGCCCCCGCAGCATCCAGCTCGCGGTGCTCATCGACCGGGGGCACCGGGAGCTGCCCATCCGCCCCGACTACATCGGCAAAAATGTGCCGACCTCGAAAAACGAACAGATCCAGGTGTTTGTCACCGAGCGTGACGGCATCGACAAGGTATCGATCTTATAATAAGGAAGTGATGTGTTGAAACTCTTACTCACCAACGGAATGATCGTAGCGGATCACAGCGTGGAACAAAAGGATATTCTCATTGAGGACCAGGAGATCGTCAAGGTCGGCAAGGGCCTCTCGGATCCGGCGGACAAGGTGATTGACCTGCACGGGCTCGCCGTGTTCCCCGGGCTCGTCGACATGCATGTGCATCTGCGCGACCCCGGCCTCACCTATAAATCAGACATCTACACCGGCTGCTGCGCGGCCGCGGCGGGCGGGGTGACCTCTGTCGCCTGTATGCCCAACACCAAGCCGGCCATTGACAGCCCCGAAACCATCCAATATATCGTGGATAAGGCGTCGACTGCCAAAGCGCGGGTCTATCCCATCGCCAGCGTGACCAAAGGGCTCGAGGGAAATGAACTCGTCGATTTTGAGGCGCTCAAGGAAGCGGGCGCAGTCGCCTTTTCCGACGACGGCCGCCCAGTCGAAAACGCGGCCTACCTGCAGCGCGCGATGGAAGCGGCGGACAAACTCGGCACCCGGGTGATCTCCCACTGCGAGGACCTCGCGATCATCGACGGCGGCATCATCAACAAGGGCCAGGTGTCGGAGCAGCTCGGCGTCAAGGGAATGGACCGCACCTCAGAGGACAGCATCACCGCCCGTGAGATCGCGATCGCGGCGGCGACACACACCCCGATCCACATCGCCCACGTGAGCACCCGCGGCTCGGTCGCGCTCATCCGCGACGCCAAGCGCCGGGGGGTGCGGGTGACGGCGGAAACCTGCCCTCACTACTTCATTCTCACCGAGCAGGAGCTGCTCAAAAAAGATGCGGATTACCGCATGAACCCGCCCCTGCGGGAGGAAAAAGACCGCCAGGCAATTGTCGAGGGGATCATTGACGGCACGATCGACTGCATCGTCACCGACCACGCCCCCCACGCGCCCAAGGAAAAGCTCGACTTTGAGACAGCGCCCAACGGGGTACTTGGCCTCGAAACCTCGATGGCCGCGACGCTCACCTCCCTTTACCACACCGGCCGGCTCACCCTCGAGCGGATCGCCCAGCTCATGTCGGGCAATCCGGCGCGGATCCTCGGCATCCCGGGCGGGCAGATTGCCCCGGGGCGGGACGCTGACATTGCGGTGGTCAACCTCCACCACAAGTGGACGGTGGATCCGGACAAGCTCCACTCCAAATCCAAAAACACCGTGTTCAAAGGGATGACCTTCACTGGGAAACCAGTCCTGACCATCTGCCGCGGTGAGATCGTATACAATGAACTCAACCAGTAAAAAGGAGAAATGACGATGTCAATGGACAAACTAATTCAAAAGATTGTTGCGATGAACAACCCCACCGTGGCGGGACTCGACCCCAAGCTCGACTTTATCCCAGGCTACATCAAGGAAAAAGCGGTTGCGGGCTACGGCAACACCCTCAAGGCGGCGGCGGAAGCGCTGTATGAGTTCAATGTGGGGCTCATCGACGCGCTGTGCGACGTCGTGCCGGCGGTCAAGCCGCAGTGCGCTTACTATGAGATGTACGGCGCGGAGGGGATCGACTGTCTCGCGCGCACCATCCGTTACGCAAAGGCAAAGGGGATGTACGTCATCACCGACGGCAAGCGAAACGATATCGGCACCACTATGGAGGCCTATGCCAAGGGCCATCTGGGGCAGACCCAGCTCATCGACGGAAGCTTTGTCGAGCCGTTCGGCGGCGACGCCCTCACCGTCAACGGCTACCTCGGCAGCGACGGCATCCAGCCGCTGCTCGAAACCTGCAAGCAGCAGGACAAGGGAATTTTTGTCCTCGTCAAAACCTCCAACCCCTCCTCCGGCGAGCTCCAGGACCGCCTGATCGACGGCAGGCCGGTCTATGAAATCATGGGCGAAATGTGTGAGGGCTGGGGCGAAGACCAGCGCGGCGAGTTCGGCTACAGCGCAGTCGGCGCAGTGGTTGGGGCGACCTATCCCGAGCAGCTCACCGAACTGCGGGAAAAGCTCCCCCACACCTTTTTCCTCGTGCCGGGTTACGGCGCACAGGGCGGCGGGGCACAGGACGTCGCGGGCGGGTTCAAAAACGGCATCGGCGCGGTGGTCAACAGCTCGCGCGGCATCATGTGCGCTTACAAAAAGCAGGGGCTCGACGAGCGGGCGTTTGCCGAAGCGGCGCGCGCAGAGGCGGTCCGCATGCGGGACGACATCATGAGCGTTGTGAAATAATCAGGATTTTGTACGAGAAGAATTGGGAGGAATCTTATGTTAGACCACAAAACCAAGGCAACCCTGCTCCTCAGCGACGGCACGGTGTTTGAAGGCTGGAATTTCGGCGCGAGCGGCACGACGATCGGCGAGGTCGTCTTTACCACCGGCATGACCGGGTATCAGGAAACCTTGACCGACCCGAGCTATTACGGCCAGATCGTCACCCAGACTTTCCCGCTCATCGGCAACTACGGGGTCAACAGCGTGGACACCGAGAGCGATAAAACCCACCTCAAGGGCTACATTGTCCGCGAATGGTGCGAAACCCCCTCCAACTTCCGCTGCGAAGGGGACTTGAATAGCTACTTAAAGGAGCAGGGCGTCGTTGCGATTTACGGCATCGACACCCGCAGTCTCACCCGCAAAATCCGGGAACACGGCGTCATGAACGGCATGCTCACCACCGAGCCGATCACCGACAAGGACGCGGTGCTCAAGCAGATCAGGGAATATAAAATCACCGGAGCAGTCAGCGCGGTTGCCTGCAAGCAGAGCCACAAGCTCGACATCGAGCTCTGCCCCAACCTCACCGACGCGCTGCCCAAAAATAAAATCAAGGACAACCACGAGTTTCACATCGCCCTGTTTGACTTTGGCTACAAGGCGAACATCGCCCGCGGCCTTGTTCGCCGCAACTGCCAGGTGACCCTCGTCGCCCCGCACACCACGGCGGAGCAGCTCAAGGAGATGAAGGTCGACGGCATCATGCTCTCCAACGGCCCCGGGGACCCGGCGGAAAACACCGAGGTCATTGAAAACCTCAAGGAAATCCTTCAGCTCGGCATCCCGATTTTCGGCATCTGCCTTGGCCACCAGCTGCTCGCCCTCGCTGCGGGCGGGCGCACCGAAAAGCTCAAATACGGCCACCGCGGCGCCAACCAGCCGGTCATTGACCTCGAGCTCGACCGCACCTTTGTCACCAGCCAGAACCACGGCTACGCGGTTGTGGGGGACAGCATCCCCGAGGAGATCGGCAAAGTGAGCCACATCAACGCAAACGACGGCACCTGCGAAGGGGTTGTCTACACCAGCTACCCGGCGTTTACCGTGCAGTTTCACCCCGAGGCGTGGGCGGGGCCGCTCGACACCGACTATCTGTTCGACCGCTTCATGGCGCTGGTCAGCCAGCACAAAAAATAGCCGGACGCACAAAATTGAAAGTGCCAGCTGACAAGCCGTTTCCCTGGGGCGGAGGTCACTCGCCCGGCATTTGGACACGCAGCCCCAGCGGGCTGGTTCAAATGAAATAACAGGGTTCGCTTGTCGGTTTGAATCGTTAAAATTGCTACCATTGATGGAGGTTCAATACTATGCCGCTTAGAAAAGATCTAAAAAAAGTAATGGTCATCGGCTCCGGCCCGATTGTCATCGGACAGGCAGCGGAATTTGACTACGCGGGCACCCAGGCCTGCCGCGCTCTGAAAGAGGAGGGACTCGAAGTTGTCCTCGTCAACTCCAACCCCGCGACCATCATGACCGACAAGGCGATGGCCGACCACATCTACATCGAGCCGCTCACACTGGAGACGGTCAAGCGCATCATTGAAATCGAAAAACCCGACAGCCTGCTCTCCACCCTCGGCGGGCAGACTGGTCTCACCCTCTCGATGCAGCTCGCCAAGGACGGCTTCCTCGCCGAGCACGGGGTCAAGCTCCTCGGCGCCCGCCCCGAGACAATCGACAAGGCGGAGGACCGCCAGGAATTTAAGGACACCATGGAAAAGATCGGCCAGCCCTGCATCCCCTCTAAAGTTGTGGAGAACATCGACGACGCGGTCGCGTTTGCGAATGAAATCGGCCTGCCGCTCATTATCCGCCCCGCCTTCACCCTCGGCGGCACCGGCGGCGGCATCGCCGAGACGATGGAGGAGTTTGTCGAGATCGCGACGAACGGCCTGCGCCTTTCCCCGATTACCCAGATTCTTGTCGAAAAGTGCATCAGCGGCTGGAAGGAGATCGAATTTGAGGTCATCCGGGACTCCAAGGGCAATGTCATCACCGTCTGCTCGATGGAAAACGTCGACCCGGTCGGGGTGCACACCGGCGACTCAATCGTCGTCGCTCCGGCTGTCACGTTGACTGACAAGGAATACCAGATGCTGCGCACCGCTGCGCTCGACATCATCAGCGAGCTCGAGGTGGAGGGCGGCTGCAACTGCCAGTTCGCGCTGCACCCCGAGAGCTTTGAATACGCGGTTATCGAGGTCAACCCCCGCGTCTCCCGTTCCTCCGCACTCGCCTCCAAGGCGACCGGCTACCCAATTGCAAAGATCGCGACCAAAATTGCCATCGGCTACTCCCTCGACGAGATCGTCAACCAGGTCACCGGCAACACCTACGCCTGCTTTGAGCCGACCATCGACTACCTCGTCGTCAAATTCCCTAAATGGCCGTTTGACAAATTTGTCTACGCCAAGAGAAAGCTCGGCACCCAGATGAAGGCGACGGGCGAGGTCATGAGTATCGGCACCTCGTTTGAGCAGGCGCTGATGAAATCGGTGCGCGGCATTGAGCTCGGCCTTGACACCATGAACCTCAAGCAGTACGAGGACAAGAGCGACGCCGAGATCGAAGCGCTGCTCTCCCAAGTCGACGATGAGCGCCTTTTTGTCGTCTTTGAGGCGATCAAGCGGGGCATTTCGTTTGAGCGGATTCACGAGATCACCATGATCGACGAGTGGTTCCTCGCAAAGCTTAAAAATCTGGTTGATCTGGAAACCATGCTCAAGACTCAGGAGCTGACCGACGAGCTCTACCAGCAGGCCAAGGACTACGGCTATCTCGACAGCACGATTGAGAGAATGTCCGGCCAGAAAATCCGCAACAAAAAGCAGGCGGTCTACAAAATGGTTGACACCTGCGCCGCCGAGTTCAAGGCGCAGACCCCTTACTTCTATTCCACGTTCGACGAGGAAAACGAGGCGGAGCAGTTCATTGAGAGAACCAACACCGGCAAGGAGCGGGTCATCGTCTTTGGCTCCGGCCCGATCCGCATCGGTCAGGGCATTGAGTTTGACTACTGCTCGGTTCACTGTGTCTGGACCCTCAAGGAGCTCGGCTATGAGGCGATTATCTGTAACAACAACCCCGAGACCGTCTCCACCGACTTTAACACCGGCGACCGTCTCTACTTTGACCCGGTTTATATCGAGGATGTGGCGAGCATCATTGCGACCGAAAAACCCTACGGCGTGGTCGTCCAGTTCGGTGGCCAGACCGCGATCAAGCTGACCAAAAAGCTCCAGGAGATGGGGGTGCGCATCCTCGGCACCTCTGCCGACAGCATTGACGCCGCAGAGGACCGCGAGCGATTCGACGAGCTGCTTGAGAAATGCGGCATTCCGCGCCCGGCGGGAACCACCGTCTTTACCACTGAGGAGGCGGTCAAAGCGGCGAACGAGCTCGAATATCCGGTGCTACTCCGCCCCTCCTACGTGCTCGGCGGCCAGAACATGATTATCGCTCACTCGGATAAGGACATTGAGGAGTACATGACGATCATCACCTCCCACAACATCGAAAACCCGGTGCTCGTTGACAAATACATGATGGGCGTTGAGGTCGAAGTCGACGCGATCTGCGACGGAGAGGACTACCTCATCCCCGGCATCATGGAGCACATCGAGCGCGCAGGCGTGCACTCGGGCGACTCGATTTCGGTTTACCCCTGCCAGAACCTCTCCAAAACCATCTGTGAGACTATCATTGACTACACCGCCAAGCTCGCCCTGGCCCTCGATGTGCGCGGCCTGCTCAACATTCAGTACGTCGTCTACAACGACGAGGTGTATGTCATCGAAGTGAATCCCCGTTCCTCGAGAACGGTTCCGTATATCAGCAAGGTCACCGGCGTTCCAATGGTCGACCTCGCGACCAAGATTATGTTCGGGGCCAAGCTCAAAGATCTCGGTTTTGGCACCGGCCTTTTCCCAGTAGGAGACTACGTCGCGGTCAAGGTACCGGTATTCAGCTTTGAGAAGCTGCACGACGTCGACACCCAGCTCGGACCGGAGATGAAATCGACCGGCGAGGTGCTCGGTATCGCCAAGACGTTTGAGGAGGCGCTGCTCAAGGGCCTCATCGGCGCGGGCTACAAGATGGATCACGAAAAAGTGAAAAAGGGCGGCGTGCTCATCACGGTGCGCGACAGCGATAAACAGGAGGTGGTCGATGTGGCGGAGAAATTCCTCGACCTCGGCTTTGAGATTTACTCCACCTCCGGCACCGCGAGCAAGCTCAACAAAAATATGATTCCCGCCAACACTGTCAAGAAAATCCATGAGGGGGAGAACAACACCCTCCAGCTCATCGAGAGCGGCAAGATCAACTACGTTGTCTCCACTTCTGCCAAGGGGCGCATCCCGGCGCGCGACAGCGTCAAAATCCGCCGCAAGACAGTCGAGCTGTCCATCCCCTGCCTGACCTCGCTCGACACAGCCAACGCCCTGGCGGACTGCCTGGCCATGGACCGTACCATTGAGGACGTAGAACTCGTCGACATCACCAAGATCTAAAGGTGCTGAGGCTTTGCCTCAGACTCTGCTTAGGGGGCCTTTTGAAAAAGGCCCCCTAAGAACCCCCGAAAACATTCGATTACGCTCACCTGAAGGTGGGCGTAATCGAATGTTCTTGGGGATTGTTAAGGGCTTCTTTCAAGAAGCCCCTTAACCGGGGTCCGGGGCAGCGCCCCGCCGGAACGGAGGATACTATGACAGTAGGCAAATACTTGATATTAGAGAAAAAGAACCTGGCGAAAAACACCTACAGCCTGCTTATCGACTGCCCCGAGGCGGCCGCGCAGGCGGTGGCGGGCCAGTTTGTGCACATTAAAGTCGACGGCTTCACCCTACGCCGCCCGATTTCGATTTGCGAGATCGGGGAGAGGACCATCCGCATTGTGTTCGATGTGCGCGGGGATGGAACCGAGGCGATGACCCGGCTCAACCAGGGGGATAGTATCGATATGATCGCCCCACTCGGCAACGGGTTCACCCTGCTTGAGCCCGAGCAGGAGGTCGTGGTGATCGGCGGCGGCATCGGGGTTCCCCCCATGCTCGAGACGGCGAAGCACTATGACCGTCCCACCGCGAT
Source organism: uncultured Oscillospiraceae bacterium (assembly GCA_965141735.1). Lineage (GTDB taxonomy): Bacteria > Bacillota > Clostridia > Oscillospirales > Ruminococcaceae > Massilioclostridium. Next base: position 18,104 of record CBCSOX010000004.1, read on the forward strand.
TCTCGGCTTCCGCACCGCTTCGGCGGCCATTCTTGAGGAGGATTTTGCGGCCTGCGGGGCGGACGTGATCACCTGTACCGACGACGGCAGCAAAGGACTGCACGGCTTCGTCACCGACGCTTTGCAACGCTATTTGGAGGAACACAAGCCCGCCTTGATCTGCGCCTGCGGCCCCAAGCCGATGCTCCAGGGAATTGTTGACCTGGCGAAGCAAAACGGCATTCCATGTGAGGTGTCGCTCGAGGAGCGGATGGCGTGCGGCGTGGGCGCCTGCCTGGTGTGCGCCTGCAAGACAGTCAAAAACGGGGAAACATTCAGCGCGCACGTCTGCAAGGACGGGCCGGTCTTTAAAGCGGAAGAGGTGGTGCTGTAATGGCGAATTTAGCAGTCAAGGTGGCAGGGGTTGAGTTTAAAAACCCGCTGATCACCGCTTCGGGCGCGTATGGATACGGCAAGGAGTACGAACAGTTTTATCCGCTGAGTATTTTAGGCGGAATTTCTACAAAAGGGACAACACTGGAACCCCGGATGGGCAACCCGGCGCCCCGTGTGGCGGAAACCCCTGCCGGGATGCTCAACTCGGTCGGGCTCGAAAACCCCGGTCTCGACAGATTCATCGAGGAGGGTCTGCCCTATCTGATGACCCGGGGCACGACAATCGTCGCGAACATCGCGGGCAGCACGGCGGAGGACTGCGCCGAGGTGGCCCGCCGCCTCGACGAAACCGACGTCCACATGATCGAGCTCAACATCTCCTGCCCCAACGTCAAGCACGGGGGAGCCGCGTTCGGCACCTCCTGTGACTGCGCGGCGCAGGTAACCAAGGCGGTGCGTGCGGCGACCAAGAAGCCGCTCATGGTCAAGCTCTCCCCGAATGTGACGAGCATTACCGACATCGCCAAGGCGGTCGAGGACGCGGGGGCGGACGCCCTTTCCCTCATCAACACCCTGCTTGGAATGCGCATCGACATTCGCACCGGGCGGCCGATTCTCAAACAAAATGTCGGCGGCCTCTCCGGTCCGGCGGTATTCCCCGTCGCGGTGCGGATGGTGTGGCAGGTGGCAAGTGCCGTGTCCATCCCAGTGGTCGGGATGGGCGGCATTACCCGCTGGCAGGACGCGGTCGAAATGATGATGGCGGGCGCGTCGGCGTTTCAGGTAGGCGCGGCGCTCTTCAGCGACCCGCTGGCCCCGGTGGAGATCATCGACGGCCTCAATCGCTTTTTGGATGAGAACAACATCAAAAACGTCTCCGACATTGTCGGCAGCGTCAAACCCTGGTAGAAAGGGGATTTTTCATGAAGATTATGGCAGTGGATTTCGGCGACGCGCGCACCGGGCTTGCGGTGTGCGACCGCACCGAGTTTCTCGCGTCCCCAATTGGCACGATTCAAGAGCGCGACTTTGATATGGCCATCTGCAAAACTGCGGCGGCGGCCAAAGAGTACGATGTGAAAATGGTCATCGTCGGACACCCGAAGAATATGGACGGAAGCTGTGGGAGCCGTGCGCAGAAATGTGAGGAGTTCGCCAAAAAGCTGGGCGAAATGATCCCCCTTCCAGTTAAGTTGTGGGACGAGCGGCAGACCACGATTTCTGCCCACCAGTTCCTCAACGAGGTCAATGTGCGTGGGCAGAAGCGCAAGGAGGTTGTCGACGAAGTCGCGGCGACGATCATCCTCGAGAGCTATCTCGAATACCGCAAGAACCATCCCGACGAAACCGAATCAAACTAAACAAGAAGCACCCCAATCGCTTGGCAGTTCTCCTGCCGAACGATTGGGGTGCTTTTTTCAGTTACTCTATTCTTCCAGTAATGTTTTAGACAGATACAGAAGGATATCCCGTTTCATATCGCCGTACAGTCGGCTCATGTCGATCAGCCGGTCCACCTCGGTTATCATTTCCTGGTAGAAGTTCGGGTCGAAGAGGGAACGGTTATCTTCAAGTGCCGCTCGGATTTCCCTGCCGCTGGGGAGTGTTTTGAGCATCTCATAGCATTCCCGGGGATGAGTGGGCTTGCGCTGCGGATCCCACGGTTTAGCGGGGGATTCTGATTCGCTGGAGGGGGACTGGGGTGCTGTCTGCGCCATTGCTTCCTGTTGCCACGCAATCAATTGCTCCAGCCTGTAATTTATGCCTTGTTTTTCCCGACTCACCTCTTCAAGGAGTTTTAAGCACTGGGAAAGCCCCAAGAAAAGGCAGGCACTAACAATACCGGACACAATCACCCCAAGGCCGAATGCTGCAGAGACCATAACGAGTACAACCAGACCGGCTATGATACCGAGAATGATTTGAATGATTCCAATCCAGTATAGAACCGAGGCCATCGTAGAAGTGTTGTTCATGTCAATTTCTCCTAACTGATCTGTGTTTTATAGTAATAATTTGTACCAAGATGGATGTTAAGGAAAATCGAAATTTATTGAAAAACATAAATAAAATAAAGATTTTAAAATTTTATACCGAAAGCAGGGTCGTACAGCAACTCAAAGAATTATTGAAAAGAGAATTTGCTCTTCCCCCGAGTTTTCAACAAGTCAATCTGCATAGTCAAAAACACGGAGAAGTTTTTGACTATGCAGCGGAGACATTTTTTCTTGTGAGTTTTTCCAAATACAGCAACAGCCATCCCGGCGAAATCAAACTAAACAAGTGGCATCCCAATTATTTGGCAGCTCTCCCGCAAAACGATTGGGATGCTTTTGATTTGACGGGAACCTTATGACAATACATTTGAAAGGTAGACGAGAATATCCTGCTTCATATCCCCGTACAATCTGCCCATTGCTACCAGACGGTCCACTTCGGTTATAATCGTCTGGTAGGTATTGGAATCAAACAGGGAGCGGTTGGACTCAAGCGCAGCGCGGATTTCCTTTCCGTTGGACAATGGGCGAAGCGTTTCAAGAAATTCCTGTGGATTTTTTGGTTTGCGCGGGGGTTCAGCCTCCGCGGGAGGGGCGGATTCTACTTTAGATTTGGGGGATAGCACAGGCGGCTGTTGAGCTGTTTGCGCCGCCGACACCTCTTTCTGTAATGTAATCAGCTGGTCGAGTTTTTGGTTTAAATTTTGTTTCTCCAGGTTGCCTGTCAGGAGCAGCTTGAGGATTTCGGAAAAACCGAGCAATAGGAATCCGTATACAAAGCCGGAGATCACAGTGGTAAGACCGGTGACAACAGAGACTGTTGTAAGTATGACTAGGCCGCTGATGACACTGAGGATAATTGCAATGACCCCGATCCAGTAAAGGACAGATGCGATCGCAGAATTTCTATTGTTATCCATAGCGATTCCTCCCAATAGATTGTTTGAGTAGATATTACCATGTATAAAAATAGATGTCAATAGAAATAATCTAATTTTGTTGAAAAAAATAGTTTATCTTGTCTTTCTATTTTAAAGTATAGATGAAACCGAAATTTTGACGATCTTATTGCAAAAATCGGGTGACAGGAACCCCAATCCGCAGTGGATGGGGGAAGAGCCGACTGTCCTATAAAAGGCGGAGGTCGCAGCTTGTGGACTTGCCGTTTGCAACACCGTCTGCGTTTTCTCTCAGGGATTCCCAGATACATGGCCCTTATTTGTCTCTCAATACATTGGCCCGCTTCTGTTCGCTGTGGCGCCTGCGGCGGACAAGGCGCATGCGTGTCTGCAGAGCAACCAGCCGGGCAGCATCAGGGAGAGTGTGATGCACCCCCAGCTGACAACTAACCGCAGGGCGGTATCCGGGAATCCCTGTGACAGGATCCTCATCCAGCCGGATACGATGGCAACGCTGCTGGCTGACAGCAGGAAAACACTGCACAGGATTTCCGCGTTTCCCCCCAACAGCCCTGAACGGATCGGTTTAGAAAAATTAACTGGTTCAAGCTGGACTTTTTTCCACATCAAATAGATGCCGGCTGGCCAAAAAACAGCGGACAGGACACAGAGCAGGGGCCATGACAGGGGCTTTTTCTCGAAATTCACGAGAACGTCTTCCTTTCCAGATGAAAATACAGGTTTTTCTCTCTTTTTCAGGATCAGCTTTTTATAAAAAAGGGTACTTTGTTGTCCGTTTTGCTCATAGATTACTAGTGAAATACTTGGATGGGCAGGGTGATACATGAGCAAGCGAACGATTGTACACGGCGCGCTGATCGTTTTGGCAGCGTCTCTGATCACGCGGATTCTCGGCTTTGTGTTCCGCGTCTATATTTCCAACCAACTCGGCGCAGAGGGGATGGGCCTTTACCAACTTGTGCTCTCCCTCTACATGCTGGTTGTCACCTTTGCGACGTCAGGCATCAGCGTCGCGGTCTCCCGCATGGTTGCCGAGCAGCTCGAGGTCAACAAATACGGCTCGACCAAAACGGTGCTGCGGATGTCAGTGGCGTATTCACTGCTTATCAGCATCGCGGCGGGCATTCTCCTCTTTGCCTTTGCGGTGCCGCTGGGCAATCACATTCTCAAGGATGGGCGGACCATCCTCTCGCTGCGCTGTCTTGCGCCGAGTCTGCCGTTTATGGCGGTATCCGCCTGCATCCGGGGGTATTACTTCGCGCGGCGGGATTCCTTCAAACCGTCGAGCGCCCAGGTGATCGAGCAGGTGGCAAAGATGGCGTTTATCGTCGTGGTCATCGGCTGGTGGCTACCCTACGGCGACGCATTTGCCTGCGCGGCGACGGTGCTCGGCATGACGGTGGGGGAGATCATCTCCTGCGCCTATGTGGTGTTCACCTATTACGCGGGCCGCAAAAAGGAGCGGGGGGTTGTCACCAAGCGGTGGAAGACCCTCAAGACCATTCTCGGCATTTCGGTGCCGATTCAAACGAGCTCCACCCTGCACTCCGCGCTGCGGCTGATCGAAAACCTTCTCATCATCTCGGGGCTGACCATCTTTACCCACGGAAACAGCTCGGCTGCGATCGGTTCCTACGGTATTCTCAAGGGCATGGTGCTGCCGCTGCTCTCCTTTCCGACCTCGCTGATTTCCGCCCTGGTCACCACACTGGTCCCTGAGGTTGCGGGCGCGAACGCAGGGGGAAAGGACCAGACCGTTGCCCGCGCGGTGCGGCGGGTGCTCCAGCTCACCTTGCTCATGAGTGTGTTTATCGTCAGCGTCTTTATGCTTTTCCCCGAACAGCTCGGCACAATGTTTTACGGGGAACGAGAAGTGGGGGAGATGCTCAAGCTGCTCTGCTTCATCTGCCCGTTCATGTACCTTGAGATGGTCACCGTTGGCATCCTCAACGCGGTGGGGGAGCAGGTGAGCCCCCTGCGCTACAACATCATCGACTCGGTGCTGCGCATCGGCATGATCTTTTTCTTTGTCCCCAAGGGGGGCATTTACGCCTTCCTCTGGATCATGATCGGGAGCAACCTGCTCACCTCGCTGCTCAATCTGCGCCGTCTGCTCAAGGTGACAAGCGTGAAGCTCGAGTTTTTCTCCTGGATTGCAAAGCCGGGCATTGCGGCTGCGGCAGTGGGTCTGCTTGTGAAGCTTCTGTGCGATCACTGGATGTTCGCCGCATTCCCGGCCTGGCTCGCGATTCTGATTGGAGTCGGCGTTGCCTCTGTGTGTTACATCCTGCTTCTCTTCCTGCTGGGCTGTGTGACCAAAAAGGATATTCTGTGGTTTAAAGACTGTTTCCACGCTCCCAAAAAAGCGAAATAGCGCCCCTCGGCAACCGCAGATTCAATCCGGCCTATAGCCTGTGGGGCAGATTTTGAGACAGTTCCAAGAAAAAAGTAGACGAAATCCTTGTGTGTTGGGAAGATTTTTGACGCGGAAACGGCCAAAACGGATTGCACGCTGTGCATCGAGCCGTCAGGCGCGATTGATACAGCGGTTCCCTAAACGCCGAGCAGGTGCTTAGCCTGTTCGGCGTCTTTGCGTTTGACAAAAATGCGGTAGGTTCCCCCGGTCAGGCCGCTGCGTCCGAGGAGAGGAAACTCCCCGCCCAGATTGGTGCGGCCAAGTGTGGCGCCGCTGTCGGTCCCTTTGGCCTTAAAGCGGATCCGGTGCTGTGCGAGGACATCCTGTTTTTCAAAAAAGGTCTTTTGCTCGGTACAGAGATAGACTTCGATCCATCCAAACATTGTTTCCCTCCTTACAGGCTGCCTTTCAAATCAGCCCCGAGTCCATAGGGGCCTGAAAAAGGCTTTCTATTGTACTGTATAATTGACAATTCCTTTTTCTACAGTATACGACATTTTTGAGTACAAAGCAACATTTTCTGGTTGCGCATGGGGGCGGAGTTTGCTATACTTAGAGATATCAAAGGAGTTGTGGAGTAGGATGAAATTTTATAAACGCATTGCAAGCCTGGTCGTGTCAGCGGCCATGCTGTTTTCCCTCTCCGCGTGCAGTACTGGCAGCACGCGGCAGACGAGTTCCCAGGATCTGTCCGAAGCGACCCAGGCGAGTTCTTCCCAGGCGCCGGTGAGTTCTGCCGAGCCGGAACAGCCCAAGGAAGTTTCCCTCCTCATGATTGGGGACGACCTGCTGCACGAGGCGGTGATGGACAGCGGCCTTCAAGCGGACGGAAGCTACAATTATGACCATTTGTTTGCCCACATCCAAGAGGATATCGATGCGGCGGACATCGCGGTGATCAATCAGGAGACGATTCTCGGCGGTGCGGAGTTTGGCTATACTGGCTACCCGATGTTCAACTCCCCCCAGGAAGTGGGGGACGCGATTGCCAAGGCGGGTTTTGACGTGGTGCTGCACGCGACCAATCACACGATGGACAAAAAGTACAAGGGAGTGCAGAATACCCTGGACTTTTGGAAAAAGTATCCTGACATTGAGGTGCTCGGCATTCACGAGAGCGCCGCGGACCAGGCGAAAATCCCGGTGATCGAAAAAAACGGGATTGCGATTGCAATGCTCAACTACACCTACGGCCTCAATGGGCTCAAACTGCCCGAGGACAAGCCGTGGCTTGTCGACCTGATCGACAAGGACCGGATGGCCTCTGACATTGAGCGCGCCAAGGACATTGCGGATCTGGTGGTGGTGTTCCCCCACTGGGGCACCGAATACACCTATGAGCCGGACAGCAACCAGCAGGATCTGACCAAATTCTTTGCCGAGCAGGGGGTAGACCTGGTCATCGGCACCCACCCCCACGTCGTCCAGCCGGTGGAGCGGGTGACGAGCAGCAGCGGACATGAAATGCTGGTGTACTATTCCCTGGGCAATTACGTCTCCTGCCAGGACAAGGCGCCTCGCATGCTCGGCGGCATGGCGCGGGTGACGATCCAGAAAGACCCGGACGGAACCATCACCCACCCCGAGGCGGGGATCACCCCGCTCGTCACCCATTTTGAATCCAAGGCCAACTGGAATTACGGCGTCTACAAAATCGGGGACTACAACCAGGACCTCGCCGCAAAGCACGGCATCCTGCGTTCAGACAGCAGCTTTTCCCTCGAAAAGATGCAGCAGCTTGCCCAGCAGGTTCTTGGGGACTGGATTGTCTCTTAGGACCTGATTGTAGCTTTAGCAAAATCAAGCCACCGGCCCTGCTAAGGTGAGAACAAAAGCATTTGTTTTGCGCATAGAGCGAAGCGAATGACAAAAATGGTATCTTCAGCGTAAAAAGAGCTATTTGCAGTGTGTGATGCAAAGGACGGTTTTTCAGCGCCTTTTGCGGAGCGGGCCGGTCAATGCTCTTCTTGGTGTATGCCACCGGTTCAGCTGGTAACTTTGATTGAATGAAAGAACACCCCTTGCCGGTAAATATTTTTGTCTGACTGCGAGACCGATTCTCCGAATGCGAAATGGGGGACGGGGGACACTCTCAGCCCCAATCTTGTCCAGGCAACTGCCGGTTTCCCGGTGTTTTCCTTTGAGCAATCCGGTGCGCGTGCTGCCGGAACACTTGCTGTTTTGCTTGAAATAGGATTTGGGAGTATCTCTGCGCGCAAAAGATTTTTCTGACACTGCACACACCGAATTTTATCCGTGTTTTCCTCGTAGTTGACATCATTTTTCCAGTTTGTTATAATTACTAACAAGGAAATCTCTATTTTGACAATAGAATTGATAGGATCAAGACCTTTCTATTTTAGAAAATAGAAAGGTCTTTTCAGAAAGGACAAAGCATGTATATTAAAGAACTCTATCGAATCAAACGTCCTGTACTTTCGTTTGAGACCTTCCCGCCCAAGCAGCAGAGCGCGCTCGAAACCATCACCGACACGCTCGGGCAGCTCACCGCGCTGCACCCCGACTTCATCAGCGTCACCTACGGTGCGGGCGGCAGCGGAAACAGCGGCAAGACCACCGAAATCGCTTCCATGATCAAGAACGATTTCGGGGTGGAGCCGCTCGCGCACCTGACAGCCATCACCGCAAAGCGGGAGGTGATCCGCAACACCCTCGCTGATCTCAAGGCAAAGGGTGTCCAGAACATCATGGCGTTGCGCGGGGATGTTCCAGCCGGATTTGAAGGGGACCCAAACGGGGACTTTGTCTATGCGGCGGACCTGATTCGGGAAATCCAGCAGGTGGGCGGTTTCTGCGTGGGTGCGGCCTGTTACCCCGAGGGGCACATCGACTGTGACAGCCTCCCCAACAACTACGCCCACCTGCTGCAAAAGCAGGAGGCGGGGGCGGATTTCCTCATCTCCCAGCTCTTTTTCGACAACGCTCAGTTCTACTACTTTCTCGAGCGCGCCCGCCGCGCAGGGGTGACCATCCCAATCGTGCCGGGAATCATGCCGATGATGAGCAAGACCCAGGTGCAGCGGATGATCTTCACCTGCGGCGTCAGCCTGCCCTCCCGCATCATCCGCATCCTGCACAAATACGAAAACGATCCCCAGAGCCTTGAGCAGGCGGGGATTGAATACGCCTGTGAGCAGGTGACCGACCTGATTAAAAACGATGTGGACGGCGTCCACATCTACACCATGAACAAGCCCCAGGTTGCGGCAGCCTGCAAAAGCAGGATTGATTTCCTGCTCAAGTAAGGCGGTGCCGGATTGAAATATAGGAGAATTGACAAACAGGAGGTGCTGCGCTACCTCGGCTATCAGGGTCAGGCGGTGGATGCAGACCTCGACAGCTTGATTGACAGCTGCATTGCGGAGTGCGAGCGCACGGCGATCCCGCGCACTTGTTACCAGTTGTTTGACATTGAGCCAACAGAGGGGGGGATTGCCGTATGCGGAACAAGCCTTGTTCTGCGCGGCAAATCGATCTATGAGCATCTCAAGGACGCCCGCCGCTGCGCGATACTCGCGGCGACGCTCGGTGCGCCGTACGACAGCACCATCCGGGTGCAGCAGAACCAGTCGATGACCAAGGCGCTGATTCTCGACGCCTGCGGCACCGACTACATTGAAAAGGTGTGCGATACGGTGGAGTCCGAAATCAAGCAGCGGGCCGCACAGGAGGGGCTGTTTACCAACTTTCGGTTCAGTCCGGGCTATGGGGATCTGCCGCTTGAACAGCAGCCCCAGGTGACCGCTCTGCTCGACACCTCCCGCAAGATCGGGCTCACCTGCACCCCCAGCCTGATTATGCTGCCGCGCAAGTCGGTGACTGCGATCATTGGGTTTGTGAGCGACCCGCCACCCGGGCAGCGCAAGCCCGCCTGTGCGGACTGCCAGTTCGCGCCAAACTGCACTTTGAGGAAAGAGGGAAAATTCTGTGGACGTTAGGGAGTATTGGAAGGATCATATTTTGGTATTTGACGGGGCGATGGGCACCATGCTCCAAAACAAGGGGATGCAGGTCGGCGACCTGCCTGAGACCCTCAACTTCACCCACCCTGAGCTTGTCACCGAGATCCATAGGGAGTACGTTGAGGCGGGAAGCGATGTAGTGAGCGCCAACACCTTCCAGGCGAACGAGTTCAAGCTCCACGGCTGCGGCTACACAGTGGAGCAGGTGATCACCCAGGCGGTGAAGCTCGGCAAACAGTCGGGCGCGAGGTTCGTCGCGCTCGATGTCGGCCCGCTCGGGCAGCTCGTCGAGCCGATGGGCACGGTGAAGTTCGAGACGGCCTACGAGCTGTTTCGCCAGCAGGTGGTCGCCGGCGAACAGGCGGGAGCTGACCTGATTCTTATCGAGACGATGTCCGACCTCTATGAAACCAAGGCAGCTTTGCTCGCGGCCAAGGAAAACACCAGCCTTCCGGTCATCGTCAGCCTGACTTATCAGGGAGACGGCCGCACCTTTACTGGAACCGACCCAGTCACCGGCACCATCACCCTCCAAAGCCTTGGCGCGGACGCGGTCGGGGTCAACTGTTCCATCGGCCCGGATGACCTCATCCCGATTGTGGAGCAGATCCTCACCTATGCCCAGGTGCCGGTGATCATGCAGGCCAACGCGGGACTGCCCAAAATTCAGGACGGAAAAACAGTATACGACGTGCACGCCGAGGCGTTTGCCGAGGCGGTTTCCAGGATGATGGACAGGGGCGTCCGGATCGTGGGCGGCTGCTGCGGCACCGATCCGGACTACATCCGGCTGCTGCGCCAAAAAGCGGACGGGATGAAGCCGGTTGTGACATCCCCGAAACGGGTGACCGCGGTCACCTCTGGCACCAAGACAGTCATTCTCGACCACTGTGTCACCGTAATTGGGGAGAGGATCAACCCGACGGGCAAAAAGCGGCTCAAAGAGGCGTTGCGGGAAAACCGGATGGACTACATCGTCGGCGAGGCGATCAACCAGGCAAACGCCGGGGCGGACGTGCTCGACGTCAACGTCGGACTGCCCGAAATCGATGAGCCCACCATGATCGCCCGGGCGGTCAAAGAGGTGCAGGGGGTGACCAACCTCCCGGTTCAGGTCGACAGCTCGGATGCCGCGGCGATTGAGAGCGGGGTGCGCGCCTGCAACGGCCGCCCCATCATCAACTCGGTCAATGGCAAGGCGGACAACCTGGCGGCAGTGCTTCCCATTGTCAAAAAGTACGGCGCGGTCGTTGTCGGGCTCACCCTGGACGAAGGCGGGATTCCCGCGACTGCGGAGGAAAGGTTCGCCGTCGCCAAAAAGATTGTCGATACGGCGGCGGAATACGGGATTCCCAAAGAGGACATCCTCATTGACTGCCTCACCCTCACCGCCTCGGCGCAGCAGGAGCAGGTGCTTGCGACCCTCGAGGCGATTCAGCTTGTCAAGGAGCGGCTGGGGGTTAAAACAGTGCTTGGGGTGAGCAACGTCTCGTTCGGCCTGCCCAGCCGTCCTCTTCTCAACAGCGTCTTTCTCGCGGCCGCGTTTGGCGCGGGACTCGACGCGCCGATCCTCAACCCCCTGTCTAAAGAGATGATGGACGCGGTTCACACTTTCCGGGTCATCAACAATCAGGACAAGGACGCGGTCGGCTACATTAATCGGTATGCAAACGCCCAGCCCGCACAGCAGGCAGCAGTAGCAGTGGGAGAAATTTCCCTCCAGGAGATGATTGTCCAGGGGCGCAGGGAGGAGGCTCCAGCCAAGGTGCGGGAGCTGCTGCAGACCACCCCGGCGCTCGAGATCATTGACAGCCACTTTGTCCCCGCCCTGGACATCGTCGGGCAGCGGTATGAGAAGGGGGAGATCTTCTTGCCCCAGCTGATGCAGTCCGCCGAGGCGGTTAAGGCATCGTTTGAGGTGATCAAAGCGTCGATGGAAGCGGGGGAGAAATCCCAGAGCAAGGGCAGGGTGATCGTCGCGACAGTGCTCGGCGACATCCACGACATCGGAAAAAACATTGCCAAGATGCTGCTCGAAAACTACGGCTATGATGTCATTGACCTGGGAAAAGACGTGCCAATTGAGGCGGTTGTGCAAACGGCAAAGGAACAGCACATCCAGCTCATCGGCCTGAGTGCCCTCATGACCACTACGGTCAAAAACATGAAAGATACGATTTCCGCCATCCGCGACGCAGGGCTTACCTGCAAAATCATGGTGGGCGGCGCGGTGCTCAACGAGGAATACGCCGAGTTTGTCGGCGCGGACTTTTACGTCAAGGACGGGCGGGAAAGCGTCGAACTCGCGCAGTCTATTTTCCGTTAGTACTTGCTGCGTTTAGTTGAATTGGGTGAACCTCCGCAGACTTTCCACTAAAAAAGCAAAGTCTGTTGAAAAGATTCACCCAGGACAGCACAGGGGTTTCTGCGCGGCATTGAAACAGGGCTGCTGATTGCTTGAACGGAGAAATACCACCGGTTTTGCCATTCAAAATAAAATGCTGCGAGCAAATCATTTTGTTGGAGTGAGGGAATTGAGATTGTTTTACTGGCTGCAGGACAAGAAAGCGAAAGGGATACAGGCGGTCGGGGAGACGACGTCTTCTCACCGCTATTTCAGAGATTGGGCTGTGCGGTGTCCGTTTTAAACTGCTGCATCCCAACAGTTCATCTTTTGGTTTTGATTCGGGTAGGGTCGAGCTGGCAGAAAATTGCTCAAGCCGTACTTTCTTGTACAACAAAGGAACGCCTTTTGTCTGACCCGTGCGGGCCTGCATTTGCGGAATCATTTCTGTTTTAATATTTATTATAGAAATCACAAAATATACCGGATGTAAAGAGCTGTGAAATTCCCCTTCACGGCTCTTTTGCAGCATTACAGTCACCAGAGAAGGCGTCTTCCGGATGAATCTAGGTCCCTTTTCTACTTAAAGAGAAGTACATGACCAGCCAAATTTGGCTGACGTTTGGTCTTATTCGCATTGATTCAGTGGAAATACGGATTGGGCGTGGCCGGTGAAATAGACAGGAATTGCAAAGAAAATCGACGAAAAACGACCCCAATAAATTGGATAAAATGCAAAAAAAGACAAAAAAAGATTGATTTTTAATGTGTAATTGTATATAATATGAATAGCACTCAATTTTTAGCAATGCGGCAGGCCCAATCCTTGTGATTGAAGAGCCCAAGCGGGAATGCCGAACAAGGCGTTTGTTCCTGCTCAGGCAGGGCCCGGCGCAACTCTAGAGGGAAAGCGAGAGGACATCATGAGGGAAAGTGGAATACTCATGCACATCAGCAGCCTGCCGTCCCCGCACGGGATCGGTACGATGGGGGAGGAGGCCTACAAATTTGTGGACTTTCTCAAAGAGGCGGGACAGAAAAACTGGCAGGTCCTGCCCCTCGGGCCGACGAGCTATGGGGATTCCCCCTACCAGAGCTTTTCGGTGTTTGCGGGCAACCCCTATTTCATCGACCTGGATCTCCTCAAAGAGCAGGGACTGCTCCGACAGGATGAGATCGATACCTGCGACTTTGGTTCGGAGGAAGAGCGGGTTGACTATGAAAAGCTGTTTCAAAATCGGGCCAGCCTGCTGAAAAAAGCGTTTTCCCGGTTTGAACCAAACTCCGCCTACCAGTCGTTTGTCGTGGACAACGCGTTTTGGCTGGAGGATTACGCCTTGTTCCTGACGGTCAAGGAGTGCTACTGCCACTGCTCCTGGCTTGAATGGGGGGAGGGAATCCGACTGCGCAAGCCTTGGGCGGTCGCGATGTACCGCGATCTGTTTGCAGAGCAGATTGCATTCCAGAAATTTGTGCAGTTCCTCTTTTTCAGCCAGTGGAGCGCCCTCAAGGCCTATGCCAATCAAAACGGCGTCCGCATCATCGGGGATATGCCGATTTACGTCGCGCTCGACAGCGCCGACGTGTGGGGCAACAGCAGAATGTTCCAGCTCGATCAGGACAACCGGCCGCTGCGGGTGGCGGGCTGCCCGCCCGATGGGTTTTCCCCGACCGGACAGCTGTGGGGAAATCCGCTTTACAACTGGGAGGCAATCCGCCGGGACGGCTACGGCTGGTGGGTGCGCCGGGTGCGCGCCGCCTCCAAACTTTACGATGTGACCCGGATCGACCATTTCCGCGGCTTTGAGTCCTATTACGCAATCCCCTTCGGCGATGAGACCGCAGAGCACGGCGAGTGGTTCCAGGGCCCGGGCTATGCTCTGTTTGAGACCATCAAACAGGAGCTGGGGGAGATCTCGATTATTGCGGAGGATTTGGGCTTTCTCACTCCCGAGGTGCACACACTGCTTGAGCAGTGCGGCTACCCTGGCATGAAGGTGCTGCAGTTTGCGTTTAATCCGTGGGATGACAACGACTACCTGCCGCACAATTTTGTGCCCAACTGCGTGGCCTACACCGGGACGCACGACAACGACACCACCCTGGGCTGGACAGAGTCCACACCGCCAGAGGAGGTTGAGTATGCGGCAAAATACCTGCACATTTATGATCGCGCCTCCTATCCTTGGGCGTTTCTGCGGGCGGTGTGGGGGAGCGTCGCTCAACTCGCAATTGCGCCGATGCAGGATTTTCTCGCCCTCGGCAGTGAGGCGAGAATGAATACCCCGTCAGTCCTCGGCGGGAACTGGCAGTGGCGGATGAAAAGAGGGGCGATTTCCCCCGAGCTCACCCGGAGTATCCGGGAGCTCACTGAAATCTACCGAAGAGCGTAACACGTGGGTGCTTGCCCATGTGAATCCGGGCAGGCAGATCGATTCGATTTGCCTGCCCTTTCGTTTGACTTATAAGCGACGAATTTTGTCGAATTTGGAGGGGATTCCCATGAATCCAAAGGTTTCTGTACTCATCGCCTGTTGGAACTCTGAGCATACGATTCAGCGCTGCATTGAGAGCATCCTCAACCAAACCTATCCGTACCTTGAGATCATTGCCTGTGACGACGGGTCATCCGACGGAACGTTTGACCTGCTCCGAGAGTTTGCCAAAAGGGACAGCCGGATTATTCCGCTGCGCTCTCCAGTCAACCGGGGCGCGGCCTCTGCCCGCAACCTTTGTCTCGCCTCTGCGCGCGGGGCGTACATCGCCATCCAGGATGCAGATGATTATTCCTCGCCCGACCGGCTCAAAAAAGAGGTGGATTTTTTGGACCATCACCCCGAATTTGCGTTTGTCAGCGCGGGGATGGTGCGGTTTGACGAAGCGGGGGAGTGGAGCTGGTACAGCCCGCCGCGCTCCGTCCCGCTGCGGTGGGATCTTCTTTCCGGCCCTCCCTTTGCGCATGCGGCTACGCTGTTTCGCAGGGCAGCGCTCGAAGCAGTGGGGGGTTACCGCGTCGCCTGGGAGACCCGTCGTGGTCAGGACTACGACCTGTTTTTCAGACTGTACGCTGCGGGATACCGGGGCGCGAACCTGCCCGTCTGCCTCTACTCCTATTTGCAGGACCGCAGCGCGTTCTCCCGCAAGCAGTATTGTTATCGGGTCGCAGAATCAGTGATTCGCATCAAGGGATACCGGCAAAACCGGATGCTGCTACGCGGGCTGCCCTATGTGTTCAAACCGCTCGCAGCTGGACTGCTCCCCAAATCTTTGCTGCGCCGCAGAATGCAGCGCGCGTCTTCCGGCCCTGTCCGGGTGCTGCAGGTGGTTTCCAGCTTGGGGTACGGCGGGGTGGCGCTCTCACTGCGCGCCTTTGCCGAGCGGATCGACCCCTCTTGCGTCCGGTTTGATTACTTTACCCATTTTGGGCGGGAGGACTATCACCAGCAGCTGTGTGACGGCGGCAGCCGTATTCACTACGGCAATCCCATCGGGAAAATTGGCATAGTGGGTTATATCCGGCAATGGCTGCATCTGCTGGGCAGCGAATTCTATGACGCGGTGGTGATTCACACCAACTACCAGGCCGGGTTGATTGCTTTTTGCGCAAAACTTGCGGGCATTCCAGTACGGGTCTGCCATGTGCACGGCAGCTACATCTACCCCGACAGCCTCAAAAAGCACTTGTGGCTGTTTCGCCAGCTGATTTCGCTCTTTGCCACCCACCGCTGGGCGTGCAGCAGTGAGACGGGCCGGTTCTATTACCCGGACAAGAGCTTTACAGTCATCCCCGAGCCGATTGATCTGCGTCCCTATCGCCAGGTGTCCGCCGATCAGCTCGATCATCTGCGCAAAGAACTCCGCATTCCACCCCGCGCAGTGGTCTGGGGCCATGTGGGACGTTTCAGCCGGGAGAAAAACCACCTGTTCCTGCTCCAGCTGTTTCGGATGCAGCTCGTGCGGCATCCCGACACCTGCCTGATTTTGGCGGGCGACGGGGAGCTGTTTGCCTCCTGCAAGGAGCAAGCTGCGCGCCTTAATATAATCGATTCCTGTCGTTTTTTAGGAAATCGAGGCGATGTCCCCGCTCTCATGCAGCTGTTTGACCTTTTTCTTCTCCCCTCTGTCTCGGAGGGGTTTCCAAACGTGGCGGTACAGGCGCAGGCGGCCGGAACGCCCACGCTGCTCTCCGACCAGGTAACCCGAGAGGTGGATTTTGGCGCCGGGCTTGTGGAGTTCGCCCGTTTGGGAGACTGGGAGGACTGGCTGAGTAAGGCGACATTCCTCGCCGGGCATCGGGTGAGTCGGGAGAGCACCGGGCAGATCCTGACGGAGCGGGGCTACGAGGCATCGGCTGCCGCCAGGCAAATGCAGGCGTTTTTTACCTCACAGATCAAATCCCGATAGCGTGACGCCTCTACAGGCAGCACAGATCCAATCAACCCGCAGACATAAGAGGGGAAAAACTGTGGTTGAGCAAAAAATCTTGAAACTACAGTGAACCTATCTGAAAATCGGGATCGCTTGCTGCAAAACAGATGCCTTACCTGTTGGGAACAAAAAGCTGTCTTGCAACCCGCTCGGTGCTGGCAGCACAGAGGGGGATGGGCAACCAAATTGCCTTATTCACCGCTAAATTGATTGAATCGGGGGCTTTTTAGTGACATCGTTCCATGTAAAACAGGGGGACTGTTCCCCCGCAGAAGAAAGACTAGGCTTGCAGATAAAGCAAAGAATTGTAATTTTAGCTGTTGGGACAGCCATCAGCCTATTTCTTTTTCTCCGGATGAATGCTTGGGAGTACTGGGCGATTCCCCTTCTCCCCCTGGGCTGCGGAATCCTCTATTTTCTGTTCCCCTCCGTCCTGCTGCGCATCCCTGGAAACGCAGGCGCCAGTTGTCTGAATATTGTTGTTGTCCTGCGGTACTTGGTTTCTCCCCTGTTGCTTGGTTTGCAGGGATTCTTGCCCTCCCGCGGGGCTGTCCCAAATGCAGGAGAGGTTGCGGTTGCAACCGCACTGATGCTTTATGAACTCGCCGCAGTTTTTGTAGTGCTCCATCTCTTTGGCGGACGCCTAGAGCGGGAGGGGTGCTGCGAAGTGCGCAAAACAAATCCGGGCGGACCGGTCGTGCTTGTTGTCGCAGGGACCACAGCTGCGGCAGTCTTTCCGCAGATTCTCGAGAAATACAGTTTTCTATTTTCTTCACAGGAGTTTGTGCGGGAACGTCTGGAGATTCCGGGGGCAGCGGAGCTTTTGTTTCAATTCGGAGTGTTGTTTGGGATGCTCAAGCTGGTCGAGCGCCTCTCCCGTCACCCCGCTTGCTGCTGGCGTTTTTTCTGCGCAGCGGGGCTGGTCACGGCGGCGGGCAGCTTTGTGCCGTACAGCAGCCGATTCGGGATACTCCTTCCATTCCTGGCCGGATGGCTCGTCCTGCGCGAATGCTTTCCCCCATTTCGCAGACTGTTAAGCAGACTGCTGCCCCTGCTGCTTGCAGGGTTGCTTCTGTTCTCCACCCTGAAGAAAGAGGGAGGTTCGGACAGCGGGCTCTCCAAAGCTGCGTTTGACTTGGCACGAAATGCGTCGCAGACGCTGCAGAGCTATTTCAGCGGGATCACCAACGTCGCGCTTTCGGTTCGAATGAAAACAGTATATGCAGGGTGCTTTTCACCCGGCATTCTGTTCAGCGACCTCTGCAAATCGGTGATGGGAGTTTCGGGGATCTTTGCGGGCAACACAGGCACCACAGAACTGTTTAACCTTGTGTTTTACGGGGAGCGGGCTGCGCGCGACCAGATTGTTCCGATGATTGGTCAGGGATACTGCTTTTTTGGATTTGTTCTCGCCCCGGTGTTTTCCGCTCTCTCCGCTCTGCTTGCAGTGCGGTTTGACGCGCTCCGCAAGCGGTCCGGCGACGTCTTTTCGATCTATCTATACGGTTATCTGTCCGTCCGGTTCGGCCTATTTCTGATGGTCAACGCGTCAATTCTCACCGCAGAGCTGACCAATCTGTTTCTCCCCATTCTCTTGCTCCGCTGGTGCAACGACCGGTTAACCATCTTTCCCAAAGGAGGAGTGTCATGATCCGGATCAGCCGTTCCGACATTGTGTGGAATTACCTCGGGCTTGTGCTGTGCAGCGGGGTCAATCTGCTGCTTCTCCCGTTTGCCCTGCGCTTTTTAACCATAGCTCAGCTTGGGCTGTGGTATACCTTCAGCTCGTTTCAGGGAATCGCCGTTCTGCTCGATTTTGGGTTTTCGACAACTTTGGGACGCAACTTCACCTATGCCTGGGCGGGTGCCGACACGCTGCAAAAACAGGGAATCGGAGAGGGGTGCGGTGAGGTCAACGGGGAGCTGTTTCTCCAGCTGTACAGGCTGTCCAGGATTCTCTATCTGCTGCTGGCTGCCGTGCTGTTTCTGCTGCTCGCGGCGGCTGGAACTGGTTACATCCGGGCGGTTGCAGACGGTGTAACCGGCGGGATGCCGGCCTGGTTTCTTTATCTCTGTGCTGTGACAGTCAACCTGTACGCGCTGCGGTTTTCCCCTGTGCTCAAAGGAATCGGAGCAGTCAAGCAGTGTCAGCAGGTGCAGGTAGTGACCAAGGCAGTGCAATTTCTCCTCTCCATGGCCCTGTTACTCTGCGGCGCAGGTCTTGTTGGAATGGCAGCTGGGTATTTGACCAGCGCGCTGCTGTCCGGGATTTTGTCCCGTGGGATGCTGCGAAAGTACGATGGAGTCAGGGAAATCTTTCAGAAATGCAGAGTGGCAGCGTTTGGACATGCCCGACAAAGGGAGCTATTTGCAGATCTTCTACCCAACCTGTGGCGCCAGGGGGCGATCTCAGCCGCGGATTTTCTCAACAGCCGGGCCTTGATCCTGCTGGTGTCAGGCTCTCTCGGGCTGGAGGCCTCCTCTGCCTTCGGCCTGCTCCAACAAGTGACCGGGCTTGTTACAACGGCTGCCAACGCGCTGTTCAACGCCTATCTTCCGCTGTTTGGGGAATGCCGCCTGCGAGGGGATGTCCCGCGTTCCCGCAGGCTTTTTCTCCGCGCAGTCGGGGTGCAGTGGGGAATCCTGCTTTGCGGCGGTGCGGGAGTTCTATTGTTCGGAAATCCGGCGCTTTCTCTGCTCGGGGCGTCGGGTCGGCTTCCGGCGACGGGAATCACCTTTGCTTATCTACTCACCTCTTTTATGCTCAACAACCACCTGCTGTGTGGTTCCTATGTGATGACTGGTAACCGGATTCCCATGTGCCGCGCCTATCTAGTGAGCGGGGGAGCCGCCTTAATGATCCAATGGCTGCTCCTCTCCCAGTGCGGTGCGGGACTGTTTTTGGCGGTGTGCGCCGGGGGATGTGTACAGCTGTGTTACAACAATTGGCGCTGGGTATTTGAGGCGCTGAAAGAACTCGAAATTATCAAGGTAGGAGGACGCGATGAAACGTAAAAAATGCAGGGTGATGACCCTATACAACCTCATGCGCCGGCTCTTTCTGCGCGGTGTTCCACTGCTGCCGCGGTTGATTCACCACTTGATTCGGGTGATCTATTCCTGTGAGCTTCCGATGTCCTGCAATCTGGCAGAAGATGTTTATTTAGGACACAACGGTTTGGGACTCGTCGTGCACGGGGAGGCTGTTGTGGGGAGCGGATGCAAGATTTATCAAAACGTCACGTTGGGAGGACGCAATGGACAGGGAGGACCAGTGCTCGGCAGCGGCGTGTTTGTGGGTGCTGGAGCCTGCCTTTTGGGTGAAATCCGGGTGGGGGACAACGCAAAAATTGGGGCGAACGCCGTCGTGCTCACCGATGTTCCGGAGGGTGCGGTGATGGTCGGCGTGCCGGCTAGGAGGATCAAGTAATGATAACAGTGGAACAACTTTGGACAAAAGAGGAACAGGTTGCGGTCGTCGGATTGGGATATGTCGGATTGCCTTTGGCAAAGGCATTTTCAAAGTATTACCGGGTAATCGGATTTGATGAGGACCTAGAAAAGATCCGTCTGTATCAGGGTCAGG
>CBCSOX010000005.1:0-37842 GCA_965141735.1 uncultured Oscillospiraceae bacterium
GTTTTTTGTTGTCCTCCTGAAAATAGCGGTCCTTGCTGCCGTTGGCCATGGCGCCGAGGCTTCCCATGCCGCGGTAGACCTTGAAACGCCTGCCCTGGTAGGTCTCGCTCTCACCCGGAGCCTCCTCACAGCCTGCGAGAAGGGAACCGAGCATGACGACATTTCCGCCCGCTGCGATTGCCTTGACAATGTCGCCCGAATACTTAATTCCACCATCTGCAATGACGGGAACATCGTATTTCGCCGCGACGCAGGCGACGTCAGACACCGCTGTGATCTGCGGCACGCCGATGCCCGCGACAATGCGGGTGGTGCAGATTGAACCTGGTCCAATGCCGACCTTGACTGCGTCCGCGCCCGCCTTGATGAGGTCCTCAGCAGCCGCTCCGGTCGCAATATTGCCCGCAATGAGTGCAATCTGGGGGAATGCCTCCTTGACCTTTGCCACACAGTTTAAAATATTCTGGCTGTGCCCGTGCGCCGAATCGAGGGTGAGCACATCCACCCCTGCGCCGACGAGCGCTTTCGCGCGCGCCAGCACGTCCGAGGTCGCACCAATTGCCGCCGCGCAGAGAAGCCTTCCGCTCTCGTCCCGCGCCGAATGAGGGTACTGCACTGCCTTTTCAATGTCCTTGATGGTGATGAGTCCTTTGAGATAACCCTCGTCATCCACCAGAGGGAGTTTTTCAATTTTGTGCTTGCTGAGAATCTGCTGTGCCTGCTCCAGCGTGGTTCCCACCGGCGCGGTGACAAGCGGGTTGCAGGTCATCACTTCGCGAATCGGCACATTGTAATCGGTGAGGAAACGCAGGTCGCGGTTGGTGATGATGCCAACGAGCTTTCCGCCTTCTTCCACGATCGGCACGCCTGAGATTTTAAAGTTGCCCATAAGCTTGTCCGCATCCACGACAAGGCGGTCCGGAGTGAGGGAGAAGGGATTGTCAATGACCCCGTTTTCCGACCGTTTGACTCGGTCAACCTCCTGCGCCTGCTGTTCAATCGGCATGTTTTTGTGAATGACACCGATGCCGCCTTCCCGCGCGATGGCAATCGCCATATCCGACTGGGTGACTGTGTCCATCGCAGCAGTCATGACAGGGGTATTTAAAATAATATTTTTGGCAAGCCGTGTTTTGGTGCTGACATCAGAGGGGAGTACCGAGGACTTTGCCGGAATGAGGAGCACATCGTCAAATGTGAGCCCTTCTTTGACGAATTTGTTTTCAAAAGTGGTCTCGAGCATACTGCACATCCTTACTTTCAGAGATTGTTGCATCTATTGTAGCATTTTTTGCAGGTTCAATGCAAGGGATCGCAAAAAAAGAATCCTTCCCTCGAATTCTCTTTTTTTAGAGGATATGAACAAATCACATGGTTCTCGCCGACCAATCGGTAAAAAAACTGTCACGGGCCGCGCCGATTGACGAAAAGGGCGGATTGTGATACCATTAAGGGAGGTATTTTTACAATGATAAAGTTCAGAATAGAAGGGAAAATCAACATATGAAACTCGGAATGGTAGGCCTGCCAAACGTGGGCAAAAGCACCCTGTTTAATGCGATTACAAATGCGGGCGCAGAGTCGGCCAACTACCCGTTCTGCACCATTGAACCCAATGTGGGGGTGGTGTCAGTCCCCGACGAGCGGCTGGATCAACTCGCCAAGATGTATGACCCGGATAAATTCACCCCGGCAGTCCTCGAATTTGTGGACATCGCAGGCTTGGTCAAAGGCGCATCCAAAGGGGAGGGCCTGGGCAATAAATTTCTCTCCAACATCCGCGAGGTAGACGCCATTGTGCACGTTGTGCGCTGCTTTCAGGATGAAAACATCGTGCATGTGGACGGGGAAATCGGCCCGGCGCGGGATATTGAAACAATTAACCTGGAACTGATTTTCTCCGACATCGAGATGCTTGACCGCCGCATTGACAAGACGCGAAAGGCGATCAAAGGAGATAAAAAGTTCCAGGCGGAATATGACCTGCTCGTCAGGCTCAAGGAACACCTTGAGGCAGGCAACTCGGCGCGCAGCTTTGGGGGCAGCGAGGACGAGCAGGAGATCATCAGCCAGATTGACCTGCTCTCCAACAAGCCGGTGATTTACGCCGCAAACATGTGTGAGGATGATTTCATCAACAACATCGATTCCAACTCCTTTTACCAGGAGGTGCGGGAGATTGCGAAACGAGAGCACTCTGCCGTTCTCCCGATCTGCGCGAAAATTGAAGAGGAGATCGCCGACATGTCGGATGAGGATAAGCAGATGTTTCTCGGCGAGCTCGGCCTCCAAAAATCGGGACTTGACCGCATCATTCAGGAGGGCTATGCGCTGCTCGGCTTGATTTCTTTTCTCACCGCAGGCAAACCGGAAGTGCGCGCCTGGACCATCAAGCGGGGCACCAAGGCGCCCCAGGCAGCGGGTAAGATTCACACCGATTTTGAGCGGGGTTTTATCCGTGCCGAGGTGATCGGTTTTGACACCCTGATGGAGTGCGGGACCATGGCTGCAGCTAAGGAAAAGGGCTTGGTGCGGCTCGAAGGCAAGGACTATGTGATGCAGGACGGCGACATTGTGCTGTTCCGCTTCAACGTTTAGGAGGCGGAGATGGACTGGACTGAAATTAAGGTTTCCATTTCCTGCGGGCAGGTGGACGAGGCTTCAGCCATTGCACAGATGGTGGTGCCTTATGGAATTTACATTGAGGATTACTCCGGCCTTGAGGAACAGGTGGAGCAGATCGCTCACATCGATTTGATTGACGAGGAGCTTCTTCAAAAAGACCGCAGCAGGGCGGTCATTCACATCTACATCGAGCCCGACCAGAATCCGCTCGAGGCAGTGAGCTTTTTGGAAAATAGGCTTTCCATGGAAGAAATTCCTTATCAAATTGAAACCGACAGCGTGGATCAGGAAGAGTGGGCGACCGCCTGGCAGAAATATTACCACCCCATCAAGGTGGGCAAGCGTATTGTGATCTGTCCCGAGTGGGAAGAGTGCTCCATCCAGCCGGATGAGGTAAAAGTCACCCTCAATCCCGGCATGGCGTTCGGCACTGGCACTCACGAGACAACCCGTCTTTGCATGCAATTTTTAGAGGAATATGTCACCCCCTCGTCGTCCATCCTGGACGTCGGCTGTGGGAGCGGCATTCTCTCGATCACCGGGCTGCTGCTCGGCGCGCGCCACGCTGTCGGGGTGGACATCGATGAGCTCGCCGTCAAGGTGGCGGGGGAGAACGCCGCGCTCAACCAGGTCACTGCGGAGCAGGCGGAGTTTCTCTGCGGCGATCTCACCGATCGGGTGAGTGGCCAGTACGACGTCATCTGCGCAAACATTGTGGCAGATGTGATCATCAAGCTGTGTGAAACAGTGCCCCAATTCATGCACAAGGACTCGGTTTTGCTCTGCTCGGGCATTATCGACCAGCGGGAGGACGATGTGCTGCTCGCCCTGAATGGCGCAGGGCTGACCGTTCTTGAGATCAAGCGGGAAAACGGCTGGGTGGCAATCAGCTGCAGATTATAAATATTACCGGTTCGTAGCTGATCCTGTCAAAACAGATCAAGAAAACTGCATAGATGTTGAAATAGGAAGTTGATAGGAAAACAAAGAATCCGGTGCTTAACTCGCGCCGGATTTATTAAATTTTCTTTGTTTTTTGTGCGTATCACGCTGTAACTCCGATTTCGATCACTAGGGATGACCTGCACCCCCTAGACATCCCCAATAGAGGGGCTTATACAAAGTAGTTTATACCATTCATTTTGCTCAGATGGTCAGGCAGATAACCGAGAGCATTCTGCTAACCAATCAAACAACCAAGGCGAGCCCTTGCGCCTGTGCATAAATAAGATCAATGGAAATCTCATAACCGCTTTGTGATACCAACGATGAGACTTGGATAAATTACTGAAAAATTGTCCTGATTGGTAAAGTAAAAAAATTTTGATACAACAAAATTGCTGTTCAACTTTTTACAATTGAACTGAAATTTTACCGAAAAACAGATTTTTTAGATGGAATAGCAATTTTTTTGCATAAACTGGGCAATATATTCTATTGAAAGATGGAGCAATCTGTATTATGATAAATACATGATACAAATTCGATAAAACAACTATCGGATTCCTTTTAAAATGTATCAGATATACCATACTCTTTTTCCTTTCTTTAATATACAAACAACCGCAGGACCGATCATCCTGCGGTTGTTTGTTTGACAGAGGAGAAAGAGAGTCTTATTCTGATCATTTAAAATTCTGGTCATCCCCAGCAAAACAAAACAATACCCGTAGCAGGTTTGCTGCGGGTATTGTTTTGTTTTAAAATCAGATTAATACATGCCGCCCATGCCGGGTGCTGGCGGTGCAACAGGGGGTTCTTCTTTGATATCGGTGACAAGGCTTTCGGTGGTAAGCACCATTGCCGCAACCGAAGCGGCGTTCTGCAGTGCGCTTCTGGTGACCTTAGCTGGGTCAACGATGCCTGCTTTGATCATATCGCCATAGGTTTCTTTTGCCGCATCGTAACCATAGCCGACCGTGCCCTCGGTGAGGATCTTGTCAACGATGACCGAACCCTCTACCCCAGCGTTTGCTGCAATCTGGCGGACAGGCTCCTCAAGCGCTTTGACAACAATCTGAATGCCGGTCTTTTCGTCGCTCTCAGCGGTGTCAAGTAGCTTCTTGACTGCCGGAATGACGTTGAGCAGAGCGGTTCCGCCGCCTGCGACAATGCCTTCCTCAACAGCTGCTTTAGTTGCGGAAAGAGCGTCCTCAATGCGGAGCTTCTTTTCCTTCATCTCAATTTCAGTCGCTGCGCCGACTTTGATGACCGCTACGCCGCCCGCGAGTTTTGCAAGGCGTTCCTGGAGTTTTTCCTTGTCAAACTCGGAGGTGGTATTTTCAATCTGTGCGCGGATCTGAGCAACTCTGGATTTGATCGCCTCTTTATCGCCCGCACCATCGACGATGGTGGTGTTCTCTTTATCAACTTTGACCTGGCGTGCACGGCCGAGCATCTCCATGCTGGCATCCTTGAGCTCGAGGCCAACTTCTTCACTGATTACAGTACCGCCGGTGAGGATAGCGATATCCTGCAGCATCTCTTTTCTTCTGTCCCCGAAGCCAGGCGCTTTGACTGCAACAACGGTAAAGGTGCCTCTGAGGCGGTTGACAATCAGGGTGGAGAGGGCTTCGCCTTCCACATCCTCTGCAACGATCATGAGCTTTTTACCGGACTGTACGATCTGTTCAAGCAGAGGGAGAATATCCTGGATGACGCTGATCTTCTTGTCGGTGATGAGGATGTAGGCGTCGTCGAGAACTGCTTCCATTTTATCGGTATCAGTGCACATATAGGGGGTGATGTAGCCGCGGTCAAACTGCATGCCTTCCACGACCTCGCTGTAGGTCTCAGCGGTTTTGGATTCCTCAATGGTGATGACCCCGTCTGCGGTGACCTTTTCCATTGCCTCGGCAATGAGCTGGCCGACAACCTCGTTATCCGAAGAAACTGTCGCGACTCGGGCGATGTCGTCGCTGCCGTTGACCTGCTTGGAATTTTCGCGAATCGCCTCAACTGCAGCGTCAACTGCTTTTTGAATGCCGCGTTTGACGATCATCGGGTTTGCACCCGCCGCAACGTTTTTCATTCCCTCGCGGACAAGCGCCTGTGCGAGCAGAGTTGCAGTGGTGGTTCCATCTCCGGCTGCGTCGTTGGTCTTTACAGCAACTTCTTTGACAAGCTGGGCGCCCATGTTCTCAAACTCATCCTCAAGTTCGATCTCTTTGGCGATGGTTACGCCGTCGTTGGTGATGAGGGGGGAACCGAACTTCTTGTCGAGCACGACGTTTCTGCCCTTCGGTCCGAGGGTGATCTTTACAGTGTCAGCGAGTTTATCAATACCGGTCTGAAGGGATTTTCTAGCTTCTTCGCCATAAACGATTTTCTTTGCCATGGGTGTTTACCTCCATATCAAACTGAATTTTCTATTTACAGGGGAACTATTCAACAATTGCGAGAACATCCGACTGGCGGAGGATGGTGTACTCGACCCCGTCGATCTTGACTTCGGTGCCGGCGTATTTGCTGATGAGGACCTTGTCGCCCACTTTGAGTTCCATGGTGACTTCCTTGCCGTCAACCACACCGCCGGGTCCTACTGCGACAACTTCCGCTACCTGCGGTTTCTCCTTGGCGGAACCTGTCAGGATAATGCCGCTCTTTGTTGTTTCCTCAGCCTCTACCATTTTGATAACTACCCTATCAGCAAGAGGTTTCATAGTCATCTTAAAACTCCTCCTTAAAATGTATCTTTTGTTTTAGCACTCAAACTACCTAAGTGCTAACTATCTACTATTGTACCGATTATTTGTGAAAAATCAAGCAGAAAAAGATGAATAAATTGTTTTTCGTTTCAATAACTAAATCTCGTTTCGCATTTTCAGAATCCCTTAGCGGAATCGCCAACAGTTCCCACCTGATTTTGTCGCATCATTTCCAAACTCTCGCATATACTGTAGTGGTACCTTTGTTTTTGGAAGGAGGCGGGACGATGAAACAGCTTCAACCAATCAGCCGGAACGCGCCTGACCACCCGGTCAGCTGCCCGGATGATCATATACTCGAGGATAAAATTGATTCTTGGCGCAGCGTGCCAGGAGATGTGGACGACTTTATTTTTTCCATGCAGGAGTATTTTGAGAGTGAACGATAAAAACAATATTTTTCCCAAAATGGTGTACATGAACAATGCTGTACGCCATTTTTTAATTGGATCCATTGCCTGACTTCTACAGCGGCAGGGGGGAACCAATTTCCCTAGAATTGCGCAGCGGCACTCCAAATCTGCTCCCAAATTGGCGCTCGATCATAGGCCAAAACAGGAAAGGGCATGCCTCGAGAAATGAATTTCAAACAAACAGCCCCACAAGTTGACCGGCAGAATGCTGTCGGCCACTTGTGGAGCTGTTTTTTAGAATTTGGATGTTGTTTTGCTCAGACAAACAGACCTGTCCTGTTGTTCTTTCAAGAAAGAATCCTCAGATTCCGATTGTACTCAGCGCCATTTCACGAAAACTTAACTTTCCCTCTGTCTGCATCTCAAATCATACACCTAAAATTCAGTTCAGCTTTGCATAGTGAATTCATTCCCGTAGATCGAGCACTGAAAAAACCCGCTTACGGCCTATGTGAAGAAAGCTGAAAAGGGACGCTTCATTTCCATGAAATCTGGTTTTGACTATCCTCAGCCGATGATTTTCACGGCAGTGCCATAGGCCATGACTTCTGCCGCCCCTGACATCACCGAGGCGGAGGAATACCGCATACAGACAATTGCGTCTGCGCCGAGCTGCTGCGCTTCCTGTACCATTCTCTTGGTGGCAAGGGCGCGCGCCTCGTCCATCATTTGGGTGTAGGATTTGAGCTCCCCACCGACAATGGTTTTAAAGCTTTGGGAAATATCCCGGCCGATGTTTTTAGACTGGATCGTGCTGCCTTTGACAAGTCCGAGCGCTTCAATCTTCTTGCCCGGAAGGTCATCAGTAGTTACTAAGATCATCTTCTTCACCACTTTCTATTTCTTGTACGCGTTCCACCATCACCCAGATGGAAACCCCCACCAGGGCAAGTAGAATCACGCCAGCAACAATTTTAATGAAGAGGGGAATGGGGAGAAGAAAACAGGCAACCAAATAGCCCAAAAAAGTCAGGATCAGCCAGCAGGTGATCAGCACTGGAGCAATCAGCTTCTTTCTTCTCACAACACCACCTCATTTCTTATTCGTTTTCCTCAAGTTCTTCTTCCAGCTGCTGTGCATGCTCAATGAGTTCATCCGCAGCTGCGGAAGCGTCGAGCTCGCTTTCCTGCGCTTTGAGTGCGGCAATCTCCTCGGAAGTGGGCTCACTCTCTTCGGCTGTTTCAACCTCAGCGAGTTCCTCTTCCTCTTCGTGGTCTGCCCGGGCAAACGTGACGACGCGTGCGTCTCCCTGTACCCGCATGACCTTGACGCCGCCCGCGTAACGGGACATCACATTGACGTCACTGACACGAATTCGGATGATCACGCCGTCGTTTGAAATGAGGATGAGATCATCGTCCTCGTCAACGACTTTGACTGCAACGACGTGGCCCTTCTCATCGCTGACATGATAATTGATTTTGCCGTAGCCGCCCCTTGTCTGGATGCGGTAATCTTCAATTTTTGTCCGGCGGCCGAGACCGCGGTCAGTCACCGTCATGACGGTGGCTCCTTCGCGCAGGCGGGCCATGCCGACAACCTCGTCATCTCCCCGCAGCTTGATCGCGCGCACCCCTTTGGCGGAACGGGAGAGGGGACGGGCATCATTCTCATCAAACCGGATCGCCATGCCGTTTCGGGTCGCCACAATGAGTTGCGAGTTGCCGTTGGTCAGGCGCACCCAGGCAAGCTCGTCGCCCTCAAGCAGCGAAATCGCAATCAGCCCGTTTTTGCGCACGTTTTTGTAGGCATCGAGCACCGTTCTCTTGATCATGCCGCTTTTGGTGACCATGACAAGATACTGATCTGGGTCAAAATCGGTGATTCTGATCATCGAAGTGACCTTTTCATCCCCTTCAATGGGAAGGAGGTTGACGATGTTGGTTCCCTTCGAGGTCCTGCCACCCTCAGGAATCTCGTAGCATTTGAGCTTATACATCCGCCCGCGGTTGGTGATAAACAGCACGTTGTCGTGGGTGGAAGCAATAAAGAGCTCCTCTGCAAAGTCCTCTTCCCGCTGCTTCATACCGGTCACACCCCGGCCGCCGCGCTTCTGCGTCTTATAGACATCGGTAGGCTGGCGCTTGATGTAGCCGTAGTGGGTGAGGGTGACGACGCAGTCTTCCTCCGGAATCAGATCCTCGATGTCCACCTCGCCGCTCACCGCGAGAATCTCAGTGCGGCGTTCATCGCCGAATTTGTCCCGGATTGCCGCGAGCTCTTCCCGCACAATCGCGAGGATGAGGGCGTCGTCTCCGAGAATGGTCTCGTATTCCTTGATCTTTTCGAGAAGCCCGGCGAGCTCCTCCTCAATCTTCATCCGCTCGAGTCCGCTGAGCTGTCCCAAGCGCATTTTGACAATGGCGTCTGCCTGAAGCTCATCGAGGCCGAACCGCTCGATCAGGTTTTCCTTGGATTCGGAAATCGTCTTGGAGGCGCGGATCGTCTTGATGACTTCATCGATGAAGTCGAGTGCGATTTTTAAGCCCTCGAGGATGTGCTCCCGCTCCCGCGCCTTGCGCAGATCGTATTCGGTGCGCTTGCGGATGACCTCGGACTGGAATTCGATGTAGTGCTCGAGCATTTCCTTGAGCGTCATGACTTTTGGAACGCCGTTCACAAGCGCGAGGTTGATGACGCCAAACGTCTCCTGCATTTGGGTAAAGGAGTAGAGCTTGTTGAGGATGATCTGCGGGTTCGCGTCCCTCTTGAGCTCGATGACAATACGCATACCCTCTCGGTTGGATTCGTCCCGCAGGGCGGAAATGCCTTCGATG
The DNA here is from genome assembly GCA_965141735.1 of uncultured Oscillospiraceae bacterium. Lineage (GTDB taxonomy): Bacteria > Bacillota > Clostridia > Oscillospirales > Ruminococcaceae > Massilioclostridium. The sequence goes on from CBCSOX010000005.1 coordinate 9,524, forward strand.
CGTTTATCCTTGACGTGATTGGCAATGCTCTCAATGAGACGGGCCTTGTTGACCTGGTAGGGGAGCTCGGTGACAACAATGCGGAACCGCCCGTTGTTCATCTCCTCGATCTCAGCGCGCGCCCGCACCTGAATCTTGCCGCGGCCGGTCGCGTAGGCCGCGCGGATGCCCGACTGGCCCATGATGATGCCTGCGGTGGGGAAGTCAGGGCCCTTAATGCAGCTCATAATGTCGTACAGCTCGGCCTCCGGATTGTCGATGAGCAGGCTGATCGCGTCAATGACCTCCCTCAGGTTGTGGGGAGGGATGTTGGTCGCCATGCCGACCGCAATGCCGGTGGACCCGTTCACCAGGAGGTTGGGGAAGCGCGCCGGAAGCACAAGGGGCTCCTTGAGGCGGTCGTCGTAGTTCATGCCGAACTCGACAGTTTCCTTGTTGATGTCGGTGAGCATCTCCATCGAGATTTTGCTCATCTTCGCTTCGGTATATCGGTAAGCTGCCGGCGGGTCGCCGTCGACTGAGCCGAAGTTTCCGTGTCCGTCGACCAAGGGATAGCGCAGGGAGAAGTCCTGCGCCATGCGCACCAGCGCGTCGTAAACCGAGGCGTCGCCGTGCGGATGGTAACGACCGAGGACCGAGCCGACAGTGTCCGCTGATTTGCGGTAGGCTTTATCGGGAAAAATCCCGTTTTCGTACAGGGTGTAGAGTATTCTGCGGTGTACCGGCTTCAGTCCGTCCCGAACGTCAGGCAGAGCGCGGCTGACAATGACTGACATCGAATAGTCGAGAAATGACTTTTTCATCTCCCGTTCGATATCAACCGGAATGACCTTGCCGATATTGGGGTCAAATGTAATCTCGTTGCTCATGGGGTTCCTCCATCCTATTTGTAGGGTAATCTGGCTGTCAATCCTGTTTCAGATTGGTCAATCGCTCTCCTAAGCCGCTGAAAATTTCGGTGACCTGTTTGAGCTGCTCTACGTCAAGACAGCGTTTGGGGAGGATAAAAATCTGCTCCCTGCCGATTCCGATGATAAATTTGTCGCTGTCCTGCAGAATAAAGACCTTGGGATTGTTGAACATGATGCGGAAACCGCCGTTTTCCTGCTGGATCCAAATATACTCTTTGTATATTGTCATCGTAAAATCATCTTCTACACTAGACATTGCTTTGGCCAGCTGCTCGCGGTGGCGGCGGGGGTTGACCCAGAGAAAGACCAGCACCACAACACAGAGCACAAGCCCTATATAGTGAAATGCGGAGCGGCTGTTGCGAAACAGAATATCAATGACATAGAGTAGGAAAAAAACAGAAAACACCACTGTATAGACAATATTTCGTTTGTACAGGACTTTTTTCTGAAACGCATAGAGTCCGGAGCGCACCTCGTCCCCTGTGAGATTGTACACCACATCCACATGGGGCTGGCCGGACGGGTCTTGATATTCCTCTTCTTCCGGCTGCACTGCGGCGAGTTCCTGTTGGTCAGCAGGTTCCACTGCACCTGTTTCCGCCTTATTTTTTTCATCGTGATCCATCGAATTCCTCCAATTAATCTACTTCTTGTATTTTAAGGTATTTATTATACATCTAGGTTTTGAACATACTGCGCGTTCTTCTCGATGAATTCCCTTCTCGGGCCAACTTTGTCACCCATGAGAATGGTAAACACTTCATCCGCGGCAACCGCATCCTCCATCTCTACTTTGATCATCACCCGGTTTTCCGGATTCATGGTCGTTTCCCACAGCTGTTCCGGGTCCATTTCACCAAGGCCCTTGTAGCGCTGAATATCGATTTTGGCATCGGGATTTCCTGCCCGAAGTTCCGTCATAAATTGGTTGCGCTCTTTGTCCGAATACGCGTAGCGGTGCTGCTTGCCCCGGCTGAGCTTGTAGAGCGGAGGCTGGGCGATGTAGACGTGTCCATGGTCGATCAGCGGGCGCATAAAGCGGAAAAAGAAGGTGAGCAACAGGGTGCGGATGTGGCTGCCGTCGACGTCCGCATCCGCCATGATGACTATTTTGTTGTAGCGAAGCTTGGTGATATCAAAATCATCCCCGATTGAGGTGCCGAGCGCAGTGACGACCGGCATGAGCTTGTCGTTGCCATACACACGGTCCAGCCGGGCCTTTTCCACGTTGAGCATCTTGCCCCAGAGGGGGAGGATTGCCTGGTATTTTCGTTCCCGTCCGCTCTTGGCCGAGCCACCTGCCGAGTCACCCTCGACGATGTAGAGTTCGGTGAGGGCTGGATCGCGCTCGGAGCAGTCGGCGAGTTTGCCAGGCAGGGAAGCAGTCTCGAGCGCAGATTTTCTGCGGGTGAGTTCCCGCGCTTTGCGGGCCGCTTCCCGGGCGCGCTGGGCGTTGAGCGCCTTGTCAAAGATTGAACGGGCGACCGACGGGTTTTCCTCAAAGAAATTCGTCAGCTTTTCGGACACCATCCGATCCACCAGGGCGCGCACTTCAATGTTGCCGAGCTTGGACTTGGTCTGTCCCTCAAATTCACATTCGGTGAGCTTGACGCTGATGATTGCGGTCAGTCCCTCCCGCACATCGTCGCCCGACAGGTTTTTGTCCGCCTCCTTAAGGAGGTTGTTTTTGCGCCCATACTCGTTAAACACCCGGGTCAAGGCGTTTTTAAACCCAATTTCATGGGTTCCGCCCTCCGCGGTGTGAATGTTGTTGGCAAAGGATAGAATCAGCTCATTGTAGCTGTCGTTGTATTGCAGCGCCACTTCTGCGATCGAATCGCCCTCCTGTGCCTTGAGATAGATGACATTGGGGTGGAGAGTTTCCAGGCTCTTGCGCTTGTGGATAAATTCGACAAAGCTGACGATTCCGCCCTCATAGTGCAGATTTTCCACCACAGGTTCGGGTTGGCGGCGGTCGGTCATCACAATTTTGACGCCTGCGTTGAGGAAGGCCTGCTCCCGCAGCCGAGTGAGCAGCGTGTCATAATCGTATTCGGTTTCGCTGAAGATCTCAGGGTCAGCCTGAAATACGACTTCAGTTCCGGTTCGGTCGGTTTTTCCGATGACCTCCATCTGTTTGTCGTAGTGGCCCCGCTCAAACCGCTGGTAGTGGATATTTTCTCCGTCGTAGACCTTAAGCTCCAGCCACTCGCTCAGTGCGTTAACCACCGACGCGCCGACGCCGTGCAGACCGCCTGCGACCTTGTAGCCGCCGCCGCCGAATTTGCCGCCCGCGTGCAGGATGGTGTAGACCACTGTCGCGGCTGAAATGCCTTCTTTTTGATGAATGCCGGTCGGGATGCCGCGCCCGTTGTCCACAACACGGATGATGTTTCCGGGCAGGATTTCGACGTCAATCTGTGTGCAGTAACCCGCAAGGGCTTCGTCAATGGCGTTATCCACAATTTCATAAACGAGGTGGTGAAGGCCCTTGGGTCCGGTCGAGCCGATGTACATGCCTGGCCGTTTGCGCACCGCTTCCAGGCCTTCGAGTACCTGTATCTGATTTTCATCGTAATTTTGATTCAACTTTTCCAAGAGATTCTCCTCCGTTGTTTCTGTATTTCACTGTGGTGGGTATTCTGAGGCTCTGTCTCAGACTCCGGTTAAAAGCTTCTTGAAACAAGCCCTTAACAATCCCAAGAACTTTTGAATTGCGCCCATCTAGAATGGGCGCAATTCAAAAGTTTTCGGGGTTCTTAGGGGCCCTTTTAAAATGGCTCCTAAGTGGGGTTTGGGGCAATCCCCCAAAATACCCACCCAATTCACTGCAAAGCCTTTGCAGCTCTGAGTTTAAGGGTAGCTGTGCTGATCTGAGAGATATACACCCGGGTCTTTCCCTGTTCCACGCAGACGATAAAGGAACGCGGCAGTTCATAGGATACATTGGTGACCTGGCCAGACTTTTCAGCTCGCCCCAAAAAATCCCGTGTATGCTTGGAAACCGAGGTGTTGTCCAAATCAAAAATGCCGAGAATATTTTCGGCGCGCACAACAGTGGTTTCTCCTAAGTGGATGTACATTTTGCTCTCTCCTCGCCTAACAGTTTACCGCCGTCGATGTGAAAGACCCGGCCGCTTTGCAGCCGCAGGGTATTTGAACTGTCACAGCAGGTAATAAATACCTGATTTTCCCGGATGTGATTGAGCAGATAGTCCTGCCGGGAGATGTCGAGCTCGCTCATCACATCGTCGAGCAGGATCACCGGGTTGTTGCCGGTGATGGATTTAAGCAGACGGGCCTCCGCGAGCTTGAGCGCGAGGATGACGCTGCGCTGCTGCCCCTGCGAGCCGTAGGTTTTTACCGCCAGCCCGTTGATGAGCAACTCGAGATCGTCCCGGTGAATGCCGATTCCAGTAAAACCCTGCCGGATATCCTGGTCGAGTGATTCCTCCAGACGGGAAAAATAGCAGTCCACCTTGTCTTGTGTGTAGGCGTGGTCCAACAGGCTGTCAAACGCGGTTGACTGATAGGACAGCCCGAGCTGTTCCCGATCGGAAGAAATGCCCGCATAACTATGTTTGGCAAATTTCTCCACCTTACACACATAATCCTGCCTTAAAATTGATAGAATGGTACCGAGCTTTGCGAGCTGACGATCCCATACCTCAATGGTATCGCGCAGGTAGGAGTACCGTGCGATCTCCTTGAGGAGGGAATTGCGCTGGGCAAGCACCCGCTCATACTGGCTGAGATACCCGTGATAATCAGGGCGGATCTGGCGAATTGCGCTGTCGAGAAATTTTCTGCGCAACGAAGGCCCCCCCTGGACCACCGCAAGGTGTGTCGGGGAAAAAACCACGCATTGAAACGCCCCCGCAAGGGCGGAGAGTGACTTGAGTTCCACTCGGTTTAGGGTACAGCTGTTCTTTTCCCCCAAGCGTATTTGGGCGTGCTGCTCCCGTTCCCCATCGTCAAACGAGAGGGAGAGCGTGGCCAGCTGCTCCTCAAACCGAATCATGCGGGAATCTTTATTTCCCCGGAAACTCTTTTCCCCGGAAAACAGCCAGATCGCTTCAATCAGGTTTGTTTTTCCCTGTGCATTCTGTCCGTAGATCAGGTTGATGCCTGGATCAGGTGTGAGCACAACGTCTTGCAGGTTGCGAAAATTGTGCGATTTAAATTCAGTGATTTTCATGTGCAATCAAGTATTCAATCTGCCCGTCCACCGAGACCCGGTCGCCCGGGCGAATTTTTTTCCCCCGCATTCGGCAGGGCTCCCCGTTGACCGTCACAACGCCCTCGGCAACCAGCTCCTTGGCGTGGCCGCCAGTTTGAGCGGTGCCGGTAAACTTGAGCAGCTGATCCAATTTAATGAATTCAGTGCGTATCGTGACCGATTCAGTTTTCATTTTTCAGCCTCACGGGAAGGACGAGGAATAAAAAGTCGTCACCTTCGGTCGGAATGATTTTAATGGGGGAGAGGGGGCCGTTGATATCGATGTGGATCTGATCACACTCGGTGTGCTTGAGTGCGTCGATCATGTATTTGTTGTTAAACGCGATGCGGATGGGTTCTCCCTCCACTGCCGCTTCAAATCGGTCGCTCACCTTTCCAATTGTGCTTTCACAGGTCAGATTGATGGTGGAACCCTCGGTGACCAGTTTGACCGGGCTTTTGTTGCGGTCGTTGATAATAATCGAGGTGCGCTCAATGCTTTGCACAACGGTGCGGGTATCCGCGACAATGCGAGTGGTGTGGCCTTCGGGAATCGCTGACTTGTAATCGAGGTATTCCCCTTCGAGCAGGCGGGAAATCACCGTGTAACCATTAATTTCAAAAATGATGTGGCGGGAGCCGACGCTCACCCGAGTCATTGCTTCTTCCTGATCGGACAAAAGCTTGGTGATTTCCGCAAGTGTCTTTCCTGGGACGACAAATGAAACGTCCGTATCCGCCGCAATATTCTCTTTGCGAAGGGCAACCCGATAGCCGTCCACCGAGACCACACTCATCTTACCGCCATTTAAGTCAAACAGCGAGCCTGTGAGCACTGGAGTCTGATCGTTTACCGAAATGGCAAATAGAGTTTGATTAACCATATTTTTAAGCAGATAGTCGGGCACTGTAAAGCTCTGGCTGTCGTCCACTGCCGGCATATCGGGGTATTCGTCCCGGCTCATGCCGAGGATGTTAAACTCTGTGTCCACACCTTCAATCCTGGTCAAAAGCTTTTGATCTGATGTGATGGTGATCTGTTCATCTGGCATTTTGCGAAGGATATCACTGAACAGACGTGCGTTGAGAACAATTGAGCCCGGTTCCATGGTTTCAATTTCAATTGTCTTGGTAATACCTAAATCCAGGTCGTAGCCGGTGAGTTTGAGACTGTTATTCTCACATTCGAGAAGAATGCCCTCCAGGGCAGGGATGGTTGATTTATTTGAAATCGGAAGGGATACGTGGGAGACTACTTCGTTGAGAAGTTTTAAATCACATTTGAATTTCATCTTGCACCTCTTGCTTTTTTAGTGTGGAAATTTCCACTGGTATTCAGCGGTGGTGTTAAAAACCAAGCTGGAATCAAACTATATGGGTATAGAGTATTGTTTAAAAATAGTCGTAGTAGTAGGGACGGTTTAAAAGTTGAAAGTAAAACAAAGCCTGAAAAATCAGCGTATTTTGGGGTTTTTCTTTCAGAAGAGCTCTGTTCTGAAATTGTTGATAGGTTGAAAAGAAAAATCTATTCAACGACTATGTTGAAAACTCTGTTGGGAAAGTTGAAAGATTGTTATATTTCTTGTTCAAAACAGATGGATGTCATTTTTTTACTGAAAACTCTGTTGAAAAAGTTGAAAAGTGTTGAGGTTGAATCTGTTGAAAAGGGGTTAATTGTCTCGGATATTTTTGATGATATCCTCAATAATCTCCTTTTGATGGCTGTCTTTTTGAATCATGTTTTCAACTTTTTGCAGTGCATAAACAATGGTTGCGTGGTCGCGGCCGTTGAATTCCTTGCCGATTTCGGCAAGGGGCATCTGGGTAATTTCACGCACAATGTACATGGCAATTTGGCGCGCTGTTGAAATTTGTGAAGAACGCTTGGATGACCGGATGTCCTCTTCACTGACCCCAAATGTGCGGCCAACTTCTTTAATAATCCGTTCCACGGTGACCGGTGTTGGCTGGTTGTCGTTGAGAATGTCCCGAATGACAGTCTGCGCCATGGAGATGGAGGGAGGGGAGCCGGCGAGCAGCTTGTACGCTTTGATCTTTTTCACTGCCCCTTCGAGCTGGCGGATGTTGTTTTTGAGACGATTTGCGATAAATTCAGCGACCTCGTCGGGCATTTCAATGTCGAGCAGCTGTGCCTTGCGCCGGATGATCGCGATGCGCGTTTCAAAATCCGGCGGGGAAATATCGGCGAGCAGGCCCCATTCAAACCGTGTCCGCAGCCGCTCTTCAAGGGTTTTGATGTCTTTGGGCGGTCTGTCTGAGGTGAGGACAATTTGTTTGCCCACCTGATGGAGGTCATTAAAGGTATAGAAAAATTCCTCCTGGGTCTGGGTTTTGCCGGCAAGGAACTGAATGTCGTCCATGAGCAGAATATCCACCCGACGATATTTTTCTCGAAATTCATTGGTGGCCTGACGGCCGATCGCAGTGATGAGCTCGTTGGCAAACGCCTCGCCGTTGATATAAAGAATGTTGGTGTTGGGGTTTTGCCGTTTGATTTCATGGCTAATTGCCATGAGCAGGTGGGTTTTTCCCAATCCGCTTGGCCCGTAGATAAACAGGGGGTTGTACGCGCCCGACTGCTGCTGGGCAACTGCCTTGCACGCGGCGTAGGCAAAGGTGTTGGAACTGCCTACGATAAAGGTGTCAAAGGTGTATTCGTATTCTCCGCCATTGTAGCTCTCAGCGAGCTTCTGCTTTTTGACCGGCTCGGCGGTCTGCGTGATTCCTTTGAGATCGGACTCATGGGGAAGAAGCTGGGAGTCGATCGCTTCTTCTGTAATGATTTCAACTGCTACATCAAAGCCCAGGATATCTTTAAATGCTGCTGAAAGCATGTGCATGTATTTGGTCATTACGATGTTCTTCTGGAATTCACTTTTGAGATATAAAACAGCGGTTCCTTCTTTGAATTCAACAGGTTCAATGGGTTTGATCCATAAACCGTATGCAGTCGGAGAAAGCTCGGATTCACAGCTCTGTTTGACTGCGTTGAAAACCTGTGAAAAGGATTCCATGTGCGCATTCCCTCCAGTTTTTATTTTTGCAGTCCTCAAACAAGCCGGCCAGCAGCGTGTGGAGAGCCGGTTGAAAGTTGAATAGACTTATACGATTTCAAGTATAACATTTTTTCAACATTTTTACAACCCGTATTCACAGGTTCTTTCCTTAATATATAATACTTTTACTACCGAGAAAAAAATGTGGGGTTTTGTTGAAAGTTTCAAAACATGAAAAAATTATAAAAATCCGCAAAAAAAACTTGACATATAGCCACTCTATCGATTATACTTATAACTTGCAAGGTTCTGTTATCAGAACAAAGGGTAAAATCAGGTTTACCAATGGAAGCTGCTTCCATTTTTGACTACATTATGCTGTTTGGCGCAGCACACGGAGGATGTGATAAAAGATGAAAAGAACTTACCAGCCGAAAAAACGTCAGAGACAAAAAGTTCACGGCTTCAGAAAGAGAATGTCCACGAAAAACGGTCGTAAGGTTTTAGCACGCAGACGTGCAAAAGGTAGAAAGAGACTTTCCTACTAAAAACCAACCGGCGAATACTCTGAATTTGAGGGCTTTGGTTTGCGATGCACCAGGGGCCTGCAAAACTGCAAGTGAACCTGACCACATAAGTTTTTTATGTGGTCTTTTTTGTTAGACTACAAAGCTAGGAACGATCTATGAAGTATACGGTATCACTCACGCTCAACAAGGATTTTAAGCGGCTGTACTACCGCGGAAAATTCAAGGCATCCCCCGTGCTTGTCACCTACATACTCAAGTGCAGGGGAAAACAGTGCCGGATGGGGATCACAGTGAGCAAAAAGATCGGCAAAGCGGTTGTCCGCAACCGGGTGCGCCGGATTATCAAAGCCGCTTACCGTGAGGTTGAGCCTCAGTTTCATCTGGCAGGCTATGACGTTGTCTTTGTGGCGCGTTCCAAGGCTGTGGAAAAGAAATCAACCGACATCAGCCGGGAGATGAAAAAACAGCTCGGGGCGCTGCTTGCAAAAAAATAGCCGCTTTTCGAGGTTATCATGAAAAAGATTTTGATGGGGATCATCCGCTTTTATCAAAAGGCGATTTCCCCGCTGTTTCCGCCGGCCTGTCGGTTTTATCCCACCTGTTCCCAATACGCGTTCGAGGCAATTTCGGTTCACGGCGCGCTCAAAGGAAGCTATCTGGCGATTCGGCGGATTCTCAAATGCCATCCGTTTCACAAGGGAGGCATTGATCCCGTGCCGCCGAAAAAAGAAAGAGGCAAAACGGGAAAAAAGAAATAGGTTTGCCGGGACTCGCCCGGTACGGAGGATGCAGATGAATTTTATTTACGAACTCTTTGGAACGCCGCTCGGCTATGTGATCTGGGCGATTTACCAGGTAGTGAAAAACTACGGTGTCGCGATTATTATCTTTACGATTATCCTGAAAGTGGCCATGCTTCCCATCGCGATTAAGCAGCAAAAATCCAGTGCAAAAATGGGCGCTTTTCAGCCCAGAATCGCGGAAATCAACAAGAAATACGCTAAGAATCCTCAAAAGAAACAGGAAGAGCTCACCAAGCTCTATGAGGAAGAGGGATATAGCCCCATGAAGGGCTGTCTGCCGATGCTCATTCAGTTTGTCATCCTCTTTGGCATCATTGACGTTGTTTACAAGCCGCTGACGCACATTCTGCACCTTTCTAAAGATGTGATAACAAAAGCAGCTGAAATTATCGGCGGCAATGCGGGGGCGATGAATCAGCAGCTCAAAATCGTCGATGCGATTCAGCAGGATCCCAGCAAATTTTCTGAACTCGGACAAAACGTCATCGACAAGGTCAACAGTTTGGATTTGAATTTTCTCGGTCTCAACCTCGGTTCGGTTCCGAACTGGACCTCTATTTTGATTATCATCCCGATCCTTGCGGGTATCTTTAGCTTCCTTCAGATGTTTGTCTCAATGAAGATGAACCCGATGGGAGAAACCCCTGGCGCGGGCTCAATGAAAATGATGATGTTTGTCATGCCGATTTTCTCAGTCTGGATTACCTTCTCGGTACCGGTCGGCGTTGGCATCTACTGGATTCTCACCTATGTTGTCGGAATCGGACAGGTCCTCCTGCTCAACAAGCTCTACAATCCAAAGGAACTGAGGGAACAGGCGATTGCTGAGATGGAAGAGAGGCAAAAGGCCAGGAAAAAGCCAGTTGTAAAAAAAGAAATTAAAAAAGATGAAAAAGGCAATGAAGTGGTTGTCGAGGAGACGCTTTCTCAAAAAGAACTCAACCGCAAACGGCTCGCAGAAGCGAGAAAACGCGATGCGGAAAAGTACGGCGAGGAATATGTCGAAGTAACTGACGACGACCTCAAATAGATTGGGCGAAATGCCCACTGCTCACGGCAGATTGGAGGGTTTGACATGGCAAAAGAAATGATCATTCAAGCTGACAGCGCGGCACAGGCACTGGAACAGGCTTGCAGACAGCTTGGAAAGAAACAGGAAGAACTTTCATTTGTTGTTCTCAAAGAGGCAAAGAAGAGCATTTTCGGTAAGATAAAAGAACAGGCAGAAATAAAAATCACCTATGACGATCAAGAGGAGCCGGTCACAGCGGTTGAAGCGGGTGTGGAAGCGTCCGCTGAGCATCCCGCTGGGGAAGACACTACTGCGAATAAAATCAAGGAGGCACAGGAGTACCTGAAAAATGTGCTCTCCGCCATGGGTCTTGTCGGCATTGAGCAGCAGGTAGAACGGGATGAGGATAATGTTCGAATTATTTTAAAAGGTGACAATCTCGGTGTTGCGATTGGCCGCCGGGGTGAAACCCTCGATGCACTCCAATATCTTGTCTCCCTCGTCGCAAACCGCATTGAGGGGGATTATGTCCGGTTTATTATTGACAGCGGCAATTTCCGTGAAAAGAGGGAAGAGACGCTGCGCAACCTCGCGTCCAAAATTGCGCGGACAACCCTCAAAACAGGGAGAAATTCCACCCTCGAGCCGATGAATCCTTATGAGCGAAGAATCATTCATTCGGTGGTTTCGGAGATCAACGGGGTGTATTCCAAGTCGGTTGGAGAGGAACCCAACCGCAAAGTTGTCGTGTTCAGTGAAAATCCCCGTAAATTTAACAACCGTCCGCCGCGCGATAACAGGGGCGGACAGAAAAGGGACCGCAGACCGAGCAACCGCGGAGCGGATCGTGGAAATAACCGCCCGCGCAAATACGACAAGGACTATATTCCAACCAATGTTTCAAGCGAGCCTTCTACCTATAATTTTGAGAAGGAATTCCTCAAGAGCGAGCGCAAGGACGCAAAACTTTACTCCAAAATCGAATTTGATGACTAGAAAATCGGCTCTGCCGAATACGAGGACAGGCATTGGACGGGCCACACACCCGCCCAATGCCTGTTCTTGTTGTGGGGCTTAAACAAGATTTGCTGGAAGCCCGGCCTTAGAAGGATGACAGTATTTGTCTTTCATCAATTGAAAAAGTATGTTTGAATGATGAGGTAGAGTAGCCGCCAGTATTGGGACAACAAAAAAGAGAAATAAAGTGAAAAAGTCCAGATGGTGTGGTAATTTACAAGAAAGGTAGTGAAACGATGCACACAATAGCGGCAATTGCCACCCCGCATGCGGTGGGGGGAATTTCGGTGATCCGGCTTTCTGGAGACAGGGCGGTTGAGATTGCGCAGAAAATTTTTCATCCAATCTCCGGTAAGCCATTGCAAAAAATGGAGGGCTACCGAGCGGCTTATGGGATGATTAGAAACCAGGCAGGGGAAATTGACGATGGGGTAGCACTGGTGTTTCGTGCCCCTAAGAGTTATACTGGAGAGGATGTTGTTGAAATCTCCTGTCATGGCGGACTCTATATCTCCCGCCAAGTTCTTCGTGCGGCCCTTGATGCGGGGGCAGAAATGGCGCAAAATGGAGAGTTCACCAAACGAGCCTTTCTCAACAAAAAGATGACTTTGACACAGGCGGAGTCGGTGATCAATCTGATCAATGCGCAGTCTGAGCAGGCTGCAAAATCTGCATTGACCACAATGGGTGGTGCGCTTTACAAAGAGATACGGAGAATATGCGACAGCCTTGTCACGATTGCAGGGCATCTGGATGCTTGGGTGGATTATCCTGAGGAGGAGATTGAGGAGGTCGAGGCGGGTTCATTGCTCAAACAGCTGAGGCAATCCCATCAAGCCTTGAATGGACTCCTCTCCTGTTATGATACGGGCAAAATCTATCAGCAAGGAGTGGAGACGGCGATTGTCGGCAAACCGAACGTGGGAAAATCCACCTTGATGAACCTGCTCGCTGGCTATCAAAAGAGCATTGTCACTGAAATTGCTGGTACGACACGGGATGTAGTCGAGGAAGCAGTGGACATTGGCGGGGGGATTATCCTCAGACTGGCCGATACTGCGGGCATTCGGGAGACAGAGGACCTGGTGGAGCAAATCGGAGTGAACCGGGCAAAAGAGCGGCTGCAGTCGGCCTCCCTTGTCCTCGCCCTATTTGACAGTTCGGAACCGATCGAGGAACAGGACGTAGATTTTATCGGACAGCTCAACGGCCTTCCGGTGATCGCGGTTGTAAACAAGTCCGACCTGCCTGTGCAAATTGATCTCGATCTTCTCAAAAAGAACTTTCAATGGGTTATCTCAATTTCTGCAAAGCAAAACGAGGGAATTGATCAGCTCAAGGAGGCAATTTACGACCTCCTGCAAATGAAAGAAATCGATGGAAATGCACCGATGCTTGCCAATGAGCGCCAGCGGATCTGTGCACAAAATGCAGAAAAATACCTTGGTGAGGCAATCGATGCACTGGAGACGGGATTCACCCTCGATGCAGTGACAGTTTCGGTTGAATCGTCGATTCAAGAGCTTCTTGAACTGACCGGAGAACGCGCAACTGAGGCAGTAGTAGATGAAGTTTTTTCCCATTTTTGTGTGGGTAAATAAAAAATTCATGAAGCGCGGCGCAGCACGCTATTATATAGCTGAGGCAAACGCGTCGCAATTGTAGATGGGAGTTTTTTATGGAATATAAATTAGGTGCCTATGATGTGATTGTCGTCGGTGCAGGACATGCAGGTGTCGAGGCAGCGCTTGCTTCCGCTCGTCTGGGGATGAGAACAGCGCTGTTTACCATTTCACTTGATCAGATTTCCAACATGCCCTGTAATCCTTCGATTGGGGGAACGGCAAAGGGGCATCTGGTGCGGGAGATTGATGCGCTGGGCGGAGAAATGGGAAAGGCTGCGGATGCGACTTTTCTACAGAGCAGAATGCTCAACCGTGGAAAAGGCCCTGCGGTCCACAGCCTGCGGGTTCAGGCTGATCGGATGAAATACCACGCGCTGATGAAACAAACGGTGGAAGCGCAGGATAATCTGGATCTTCGGCAGGGAGAGATTGTCGATGTGAGATTGGATGAAAACAACAATGTAACGTCTGTGGTTACAAAGCTGGGAGCAATCTTTGAGACAAAGGCAGTTATTTTAGCCTGTGGAACCTATTTAAACGGGACCATTCATGTTGGGGAAGCCTCTTATACCGGCGGACCGGATGGAGCGCTTGCGGCGACAACACTGACTTACAATCTTGAAAAATTGGGAGTAAAGCTGCGCCGTTTTAAGACCGGCACCCCTGCTCGCGTGCATCGCAGAAGTATCGATTTTTCTGTTTTGGAGGAACAGTGTGGGGATGATCCCATTGTCCCTTTTTCGTTTGAGACGACTGGAAAACTTGAAAATCAAGTGAAATGCTATATTGCTTATACAAATGAGCAGACACACCGTGTCATACGGGAGAACCTGCATCGCTCGCCGCTGTATGCGGGACGCATTGAAGGAGTCGGGCCGCGGTATTGTCCCTCAATTGAGGATAAGGTGGTTCGTTTCCCCGATAAACTGCGCCATCAGCTGTTTGTGGAACCGATGGGAATGGATACAGATGAAATTTATTTACAAGGAATGTCATCCTCTCTTCCAGAAGATGTTCAAATTCAGTTTTTGCGCACGATTCGCGGGTTAGAACGGGTTGAAATTATGCGAACCGCATATGCAATTGAATATGACTGTTGTGACCCATTGCAATTGCTGCCGACGCTAGAGTCGATACAGATTGGGGGACTTTATGGGGCAGGGCAGTTCAACGGCACTTCGGGTTATGAAGAGGCGGCGGCACAAGGGTTGATTGCAGGCATCAATGCGGCATTAAAAATTCAAGGAAAGGAGCCGTTTGTTTTAGACCGGGCAAGCTCCTATATTGGCACGTTGATCGATGATTTAGTGACTAAGGGCTGTTCTGATCCCTACCGGATGATGACTTCGCGCAGTGAATACCGGTTGATACTGAGACAGGACAATGCAGATCAGCGTCTCACGCCGTTGGGGTATCAGCTTGGTTTGATTTCCGAGCAGAGGTATCAGAAGTTTCTCAAAAAGCTCGATTTAATTGGGCAGGAGAAAAAAAGAATCCGCAAGGAAAACATAGCGCCTTCAGAAGAATTAAATGAGTTTCTTGTTTCACGTGGAACATCTCCGCTCACAACAGGAACAAAACTGGCGGACTTAATTCGCCGTCCGCAAATCCGCTATATGGATCTCAAATCGTTTGACAAAGAACGGCCCTTGTTACCATTTGAGGTTGCAGAGCAGGTGGAAATTGAGCTTAAATATGAGGGTTATATCAAACGTCAGCTGATGCAGGTGGAAGAAATGCGAAAACTTGAGAAAAAACCGCTTTCAGCCGCACTTGATTATACCACAATCGAGGGGCTGAGGCTCGAGGCTCAGGAAAAACTCAACAAGGTGAAACCATTGAGTATTGGGCAGGCCTCCAGAATTTCGGGAGTGAGTCCGGCAGATGTCTCGGTTCTCCTCATCTGGCTCGAGCAATCTAGAAAGGGGAAAGAAAAATGATTAATAAAGACTTTTTACGAAATGCTTTAGCGGAATACAAGATAGATATCAACCAAACGCAGCTCGATCAGTTTGATCTTTATGCAAAGCTGCTGGTGGAATGGAATAAAAAGATCAACTTAACTTCAATTACAGATCCGGATGAGATTGTGATCAAACACTTTGTGGACAGCCTTCTGCTTTTACCTGCGGCTGATCTTGCGCAGGACGCTTCTTTGATTGACGTCGGAACTGGGGCTGGGTTTCCCTCAATACCGCTTGCGATCATGAGAGGAGATCTTCAAATAACCCAACTCGACAGCCTGAATAAACGAATTCTCTTTTTGCAGGAGGCGTCGACTCAGCTCGGCCTTCGAATCAAGACGGTACACCTTCGGGCAGAAGAAGGGGGAAATTCCGCGGAATACCGTGAAAAATATGATTACGCTACGGCACGAGCGGTGGCGAACCTGCAAATTCTTTGCGAATACTGCATCCCCTTTGTAAAACCAGGTGGTTTTTTTCTTGCACTCAAAGGAATTGAAATTGAAGAGGAGCTTTGCTCGGCCAAACAGGCAATACAGACACTCGGGGCACAATTAGAGGGCATTAAAAAGCTTCAGCTGCCCAATCAGGATGGACGATCGATTGTTCGGATAAAGAAAATATCGCAAACTCCGCAGAAATACCCCAGAATGCAAGGAAAAATCAAAAAAAATCCTCTTTAAAAAGAGGATTTATGCAATTTGAGCGGGATTTCAGTCAATTTTGCCCGATGAAAATAGATAGCAACTTTCGTTTCTTTGTGCTATAGTAAAAGAGGACAGGCTGTATAAAGTTTAAGCTTGTTGAGAGGAGGAACGAAATTGGGTATCTTTTCAAAGGGAAAGGTCGTGAATAAAGTTGTTTTAATACCAGTCTCTGAGATTGTGTCAAATCCGGCACAGCCCCGGACTCTGTTTGACCTCGAAGAACTGCAATCACTGTCTGACAGCATTCGTGAGAATGGAATTTTGCAGCCATTAACAGTGCGT
This sequence comes from uncultured Oscillospiraceae bacterium, assembly GCA_965141735.1. GTDB lineage: Bacteria > Bacillota > Clostridia > Oscillospirales > Ruminococcaceae > Massilioclostridium. The sequence goes on from CBCSOX010000005.1 coordinate 25,614, forward strand.
TTCAATGCAAAATCACAATATGAGTTGATCGCAGGAGAAAGGAGGCTAAAGGCAGCTCAAATCGCGGAAATGAAAGAGGTCCCCTGCATTGTTGTTGAAACAGATGCGAGACAGTCGGCTGTACTCGCGTTGCTGGAAAACATTCAGAGACAGGATCTGAATTATTTTGAGGAGGCAAAGGCGATTTCTAATCTCATTGTAGAGTGGAATGTGACACAGGAAGAAGCCTCTAAACGCCTTGGCAAGGCACAATCGACAATTGCAAATAAACTAAGGCTTTTAAGACTGGACGAAAAACAGCAGATGAAAATTCTAGACGCTGGACTCACCGAACGCCATGCAAGAGCTATTATAAAGCTCAGTGATCCCGGTATGATCGACAAGGTCATCTATTATGTTGGGGCGAAACGGCTCAATGTAAAGCAAACTGAGGAGTACATTGATGGGATTCTCAAGGAACAGCAGAAATCTAAGCGGAAATACATACATGTTGTAAAAGATGTGCGGCTGTTTTTAAACACGATTAACAGGGCGATTGAAACCATGCAAAATGCCGGGGTTCCGGCAAAAGCTGAAAAGAGAGAACAGGAGGACTGCATCGAATATATTGTGCGGATACCGATTGAGAATTACAAACAATCCTAGTGGATAAAGCTCCATCCTATTTTGGATGGAGCTTTTTGTTTCACGTGAAACAGTAAAAATCTCTTTCAAAGCGGCGGCTTTTGTGCTATAATAGAATTATCTTATCAGAAAAGAATAGGAGCTTACTAGAATGGGGAAAGTGATCTCGATAGCAAACCAAAAAGGCGGCGTTGGAAAGACAACCACCACAGTCAATCTTGCAGCATCGCTTGGACACAACAACAAAAAAACACTGCTGATCGATACTGACCCACAGGGGAATGCATCCAGTGGAATGGGCATCAACAAAAAAGAAGCTGGCCAGACCTCGTATGACCTTTTGATTGGAAGTGCCACAGCGGAGCAAGTGATCCGCAAGACAAAATTCAAACAGGTGGATATCATCCCAGCGGGGATTCAGCTTGCGGGCGCAGAAATTGAACTTGTTGAGCTAGAGGATCGTACCTACCGGCTCAAAAAAGCGATTGCACAGGTGAAGGACCAATACGATTACATACTCATTGACTGCCCGCCATCCTTGGGACTCATCACCTTAAACGCGCTCACAGCCTGTGATACCCTTCTAGTCCCGATTCAATGCGAATACTATGCTCTGGAAGGACTTTCCCAATTGATGGCTACAGTTCGCCAGGTAAAGAGAATGTTTAACCCTTTGATTGAAATTGAAGGGGTGCTGTTGACAATGTTTGACGGAAGACTCAATCTGACTATGCAGGTTGTCGCAGAGATTAAAAAATTTTTCCCCAAAAAAGTGTACAAGACGGTGATTCCGCGCAATGTGCGTCTTTCTGAGGCTCCAAGCTATGGGGAACCGATTTTGTACTATGATAAAGGATCCAAAGGCACAAAGGCTTATTTGGAACTCTCAAAAGAATTGATCAAATCGAATAAAAAAAGAGCGTAGAAGGGAAGTGACGGTAGGGAATGGCGAGAAAAAGCGGTCTTGGAAAAGGCCTGGATGCGCTCTTTTTGGATAACAGCGCAGAACAGTCGAGTGCGACGACAATGAAACTCACCGATATTGAGCCGAACAAAAATCAGCCGCGAAAAACGTTTGACGAGGCGGCGCTTACCACTCTTGCGGATTCTATCCGGCAGCATGGTGTGATCCAGCCACTGGTGGTTCGTCCGCTTTCAACGGGCGGATATCAAATTATTGCTGGAGAGCGGCGCTGGCGGGCATGCAGAATGCTTGGCCTAGCAGAAGTTCCGGTACTCATTAAGGAGATGGATGATAAGCAGGTCATGGAGGTTGCACTGATTGAAAACCTTCAAAGAGAAGACCTCAATCCCATTGAAGAGGCGCTCGGATATAAGCAGTTGATGGATGAGTACGATCTGACCCAGGACCAGGTGGCAACACGGGTGGGCAAATCCCGTCCTGCTGTTGCCAATGCACTGCGGCTGCTTAATCTGCCCAAGCAGGTCATCGGCCTTGTGGAAAATGGAAATCTGAGTTTCGGGCAGGCAAAAGCAATTCTTGCTTTTGAAGATGAAACCGATATGATTACAATGGCAAATCTGGCCGTGCGAAAAGGTATGACAGTGCGGGAGTTAGAAAAGCTATCCAAGAAGTCAGCAAAAACTGACCGCACTTCACCCCTCAAATCCAAACGGGATCATTACTACGACGAGCTTGAGATTGCCATGCGGGACGAGCTTCACCGCAAAATCAAGATCGATATTGCCAAAGGAGAGCAGGGGACGCTGCACATTGATTTTTACAGCAGAGAAGAATTAGCCGATCTTGCAAAAAGGCTGACAAATATAAATGAAGAAAGGTAGTTAATTATGTTGGACATTAAACTGATTCGGACAGATGCAGAAATGGTCAAAAAAGCAATGCGCGACCGCAACAAAGAAATGGACGAGACAATTGATGAGATTCTCGAAATTGACCGCGAGCGCCGTGAGATCAGCACCCAGAAGGATGCGATGAAGGCGGAACAAAACAAGGTGAGCAAGCAAATCCCCATCCTTAAAAAAGAAAATGGGAATATTGAAGAAGTCATGGAAAACATGAAGAAACTTTCTGATGAAATCAAGGAGCTGAATGCCAAAACCAGTGAACTTGAGGCAAAACAAAAAGATCTTTTGTTGCGCATCCCGAATATTCCGCACCCTTCCGTACCGGTTGGAAAAAGTGAAGATGATAACAAAGAAATCAGAAAATTTGGGACTCCTACCACATTTGATTTTGAACCCAAGGCTCATTGGGATCTGGGCAAAGATCTGGGAATTCTCGATCCTGATACCGCTGCAAAGGTGACGGGCGCACGGTTCCATTTCTACAAAGGGGCTGGCGCAAGGCTCGAGCGTGCAGTCATTAACTTTTATCTGGATACTCACACCAAAAATGGTTACACCGAAGTGTTCCCTCCGTTTATGGTAAACCGCGCGTCCATGACTGGAACAGGACAGCTTCCTAAATTTGAAGAAGATGCTTTTAAACTGGCTAATATGGACTACTTTTTGATTCCCACTGCGGAGGTTCCAGTTACCAACATGTACCGTGACGAAATTATTGATGGGGATAAAATCCCGATCAAATACTGTGCCTATTCCGCCTGTTTCCGCGCGGAGGCAGGATCTGCTGGAAGAGATACCCGCGGCCTGATTCGTCAGCACCAGTTTAACAAGGTGGAACTGGTGAAGTTCGCTGATCCCGAAAAGTCATATGAAGAGCTTGAAAACCTCACAGCAGATGCTGAACGCGTTCTCCAACTCCTCGAACTCCCCTACCGCGTCGTCTGTCTCAGCACAGGAGACCTGGGCTTTTCAAGCGCCAAAACGTATGACATTGAGGTTTGGCTTCCCTCTTACAACAACTATAAGGAGATTTCCTCCTGTTCTAACTTTGAAGATTTCCAGGCGCGGCGCGCGAACATTAAGTTTAAGAAATCCGCCAAGGAGAAAGCACAATTGGTTCACACACTCAACGGGTCAGGCGTTGCAATTGGGAGAACTGTTGCCGCAATTCTTGAGAACTACCAGAATGAGGACGGCAGCGTAACTGTACCCAAAGTCCTCATTCCTTATATGGGCTGTGAAGTTATCCAAGCAGAATAACTATGTTTTCAAAAACATGTTTGTTTTATTGATCATTAAAATTCCAGTGTATTGAAACTAGGTAAATCGGCCCGATGGAATGAACCCGAAGATCTTAGTGGATGGTGAATAAAACACTGTCTATTTTTCTCAGCTTGATAAGAATCTTATATGTGAGCGGTATGCACCGGCAGATAGAAAACTGTTGATCAGACCGTTTCAGTCAGGTATTTTACTGTATATACTGTAAAGACGGTATGGCTCAATTTCCAAAGGAAAAGTGTTCACTTTTCACCAAATTTGGATCAAAAAAATCCGATGCAGATGCATCGGATTTTTTGAAAGGAAGAACTTGTTTTGTTACATCGTAAATCATCAGAAATTTATCAAAAACCAGTTGAAGTCGCGTTTCGAGATTGTGATAATTTAAATCGAATTAAACTCTCTACGTTAATGTCCTATGTTGCGGACATTGGTGGAGAGGACTACACAGTGAAAGGTTATTCACACGACTATTTATGGGAACATGGATTTGTCTTTCTGCTTTCGCGGATGACGGTACGTATTCATCACTATTTTCAGTCTTATCAACCGATTACAGTTGAAACATTTGAACGGGGAGTCAAAGGACCGCTATTTTATCGGGATTTTGAGATGCTCGACGCGCAGGGGGAAGTCGCCGCATCAGCGCATTCCGCTTGGATTTTGGTGCAGCCGGAGTCTAGAAAAATACTGCGGCCCTCTGACTTTCCGAAAGCTACACCCGACAATTTTGATATGGTAATTGATTGCCCAGAACCTGAAAGAATAAAAGTGCCCAAAGAAATGGAGTTGGTGCGGACAAAGACAATTTGTTATACAGATTTGGATTGTAATGGACATACTTACAATGCCGTGTATGCAGATATCGCATCCGACAGCATTCCGTTTGAAGATACCCAAAAGCCCTTGCGAGATTTTTCTATTAATTTTGTCAATGAGGCGAAGCTTGGTGAACAGTTAAACATCTATTGGGCGAATGATAAAGGAAAGACATTTGTTCAAGGCCGTGGAGAAAAAGGGATTTACTTTACCTGTTTCTTTGAATTTGCAAACATGTAATTGAACTGCATACAACAGATTAAAAACAAGTAGTTTTAAAACGCTTATATAGACGTGTAAAAGGTTATAATGAAAAAGGAGAAGCCTGATTAGACTTCTCCTTTTATTATAGATGCCCCCCGGCTGTGCCGGGGAGTTCAGAAAAAGCTTTCGGGTTGAGTAGAAAATGCGAGAAAGAAAAACAGCGCATGGGCAAATGTATTTTTAAAAAATGGTTCTAGCCAAAGGTTTTTGTTGAGAAAGCATACGAGAAGCTGAGGTTAGAGCGTGAGCCGAGCGAAACGAATAGGGCAAGATTGTCTGTTTGCAATCGGCTACCGGATGTAATCCTTTGCAAGCACCGTTGGTAATGTGCGCCTTGAGGCGTTGCTAGTAGCATACGGCTTTGCCCGCATATGTAGTACCACCAGCTTTAGCTGGTGGGTTCCTTTTGGTGGATGGATTTGGGTCAAAATAGAATTGTTTAGGTCTATTAAAGTTAACAGTTTTTAATAGGAAAGCTGGAAAGGACATTTTAGAAGAAGCAGAGTTTGGCTTGTTCTCTCTAGGCCTTCGATGAAGGTAGAACAAGTTGCTTAAGCAGGTAACAAAATAGCAACCTGAAAATTTTTCTAGAAGGCAGAACACAAATAGTTACACCAAAAGCAGGCGAAGCGAGAAGTTAAATTTGGTTTAAGGTTTTATTGGTTGTTTTCATTTTTTCGTGTATATACTGCCAAACCATAGGGGTCTAGCTCGATCGAGTGTGATTGTTTTGGCCCATAAAGACAGTTGTAACCTCTTAGGTTTTGGAAAAAGGTGTGGGGGGTATTTGTGTAATTGATAACCGCAATCGTTTCTCCTGTGTGGTCTTTTCTCTTGAGGGCAATCATGCCTTCTTCACTGTCAAGAAACGAAAGCACCCCTTCCCCGAGCGCAGGTGCTGCCGAACGCAGCCTTCCGAGCAGGCAAGTGTAATCAATGAGTTCTCGGTTCTCATATCCCCAGGGATAACAGCCGCGGTTAAACGGGTCTTTATATCCCTGTAACCCCGCCTCGTCCCCATAATAGACACAAGGAAGCCCTGGCAAAAAATACTGAAGCGCCATCGCAGCCTTAAGCAGTTCAACACCATGTCGGTATTGTTCAAAACTAAGGTGATGGTGTGACTGCCAACCCCTGTCTTTTCCTTGACAGGATAATCCGGCCAAGACAGTGATCGCGCGTTCCGTATCGTGGGTAGAAAGGGAGTTCATCGCAACATGGAGGGACTGAGGGGGATAGTTTTCAACAATATCAGAAATTCTGTTGATAAAAGCAGTGCGGTGTCCGCCGCGCAAAAGATCCAGAATGGCCTCTTTAAAGGGATAATTCATGACGCTGTCAAGTTCATCCCCTAAAAAATATTTTCTCCGCACACCATAAGCGAGTTTATTGGAAGCGTCTTCCCAAACCTCGCCGATGAGAAGGTTCTCTTCTCCTTCCGCTTTGACTGCTTCCCGAATCCGAGCGATAAAACTGTCCGGCAGTTCATCCGCGACATCAAGCCGGTAACCCGATGCTCCGAGGCGCAGCCAATGGCGCAGAATGCCGTCCTCCCCACAGATAAAATTGATGTAATCGGGATTGTTTTTATCAAGTTCAGGAAGGGAGATAAATCCCCACCAAGATTTGTAAACATCCGGATATTTGAGAAACTGGAACCAATTTTTATAAGGACTTTCCGGGGTGTTGAAAGCGCCTGCGCTGTTGTAGCGGTTGTTTTTGTTGAAATAGATGCTGTCACTTCCGGTATGGCTGAAAACTCCGTCCAGGATGATTCGAATGCCGCACTTGTTGGCCTCACGGCAGAGGTTGCTGAAATCTTCTTCTGTGCCGAGCAGGGGATCAATTTTTTTATAATCAGCTGTGTTGTAACGATGATTGGAATGCGCCTCAAAAATGGGGTTTAGATAAATCATCGTCACACCGAGCCGTTGAAGGTAGGGGAGTTTTTTCTGAATACCGGGCAGATCGCCCCCAAAATAGTCGTTATTTGTGATCTCTCCCTGTTCGTTGGGAAGAAAGTAGGGAAGGCCTCCCCAATCGGATCGCAGGTCGCGGTCCTTTGGAACATTTGGATGCTCCACACCGCTGCGACAGAAACGGTCGGGAAAGATCTGATAGAGAATTCCACCTTTGACGCTGCTGGGGGTTGTGTAGCCGGATTTATAGACTGTGAGCTGATAATCCCGGCCGGATTCACCGTTGTTGATCACACCGTTTGCATCCTCGAGCGATTTGATGTAGCGGATCTGGTCGCCTTTTTGTAATTTGAACAGGTAGAAGTACACACCTGTATCCACCGGGGTAAAAGAGGCACGGTAATACAGACAGTCCCCTTTGGTCTTTTGGTACTCCATAGTGACATTGTGTTCATATTGTTCACTATAGATAATCAAGGTGACGGAGGAGAACACCCATTCAATCGGGAGATGAACGGTGAACTGAACTTGTGTCCCTGTTTCCACTGCGCCAAAAGGTCGTTTAAACACAAGGCTGCGACTATTATAGATGGGTTCCTGCATGATTCACCTCATTGTATCATAATTTGCATTTGCTTTCAGAAAGCAAATGTCACCCATACAAAAGATGAGTGACATTCATTTTATTTTCCTAAACTGGGTTTAGTTGAGCTTCCAGATTTTTTGGGCATAGTCCTCAATTGCCCGGTCAGCTGAAAAGTATCCGGCACCCGCAATGTTGACCGCAGACATTTTATTCCACTTTTTGCGGTCAAGATAGAGTTCACTTACTTTGTTTTGCGCTTTGCGGTAGGAGTCAAAATCAGCCAGCACCATATAGGGGTCATTGAATTTTAGAGAGTTTGCGATATCCTCAAATGTTTGGCCGTTGATCCCACTGAGCATCAGGTCAATTGCACGCCGGATCGTCGAATTTGAGTTGTAAATCTCGATTGGGGAGTAACCAATTTCCTTACGATGGGAAACCTCTTCTGCCGTCATGCCGAAGACGATCATGTTGTCGTCCCCAACAATGTCGTGGATCTCCACATTTGCGCCGTCGAGAGTACCCAGCGTGATTGCACCGTTGAGCATAAACTTCATGTTGCCGGTGCCGCTCGCCTCGGTGCCCGCAAGGCTGATCTGCTCGCTGATTTCACTCGCTGGCATAATCAGTTCAGAGAGGGTGACGCTGTAATCCTCAATATAGACAACGCTGAGTTTGTCAGAGATCTTGGGATTGCGCGCAATTTCCTCTGAGAGGCAGCAGAGCAGCTTGATGATCTGTTTGGCCATGTAATAGCCGGGAGCAGCCTTTGCACCGAAAATATAGGTTTTGGGGACAAACGGAGCATCCGGGTTGTCAAGCAGATAGAGGTAATCGGTGATAATGTTGAGCGCATTCAGGTGCTGACGTTTGTATTCATGCATCCGTTTGACCTGGACGTCAAAGATCGAATCGACGTTCATGCTGATTTTCTGCTTTTTCAGCATGTAGTCCGCAAGCGCCTGTTTTGCAGTCTGCTTTGCTTGTTCGAGTTTTTTCTGAACCGCAGAATCAGAGGCGAATTTTTTGAATTTCGTTAGATCAGAGGCGTTCTCGATAAAGCCGTCGCCAATGGTCTCTTTGAGCAGGGCGGTCAGCGCGGGATTGGACTGGCTGAGCCATCTGCGGTAAGCGATGCCGTTTGTGACATTGGTGAATTTATCCGGGGTCATCTTGTAAAAATCGTTGAACACATCGTCCTTGATAATCTCACTGTGCAGGCGGGAAACACCGTTGACTGTGTGCGTCGCATAGACGCAGAGGTTTGCCATGCGCACCTGATGGTTGGAGAGAATGGCCATGCGTTCAATCCGCATCTGATCCCAACCAAAGCACATGTTCATCTCTTCAACGAACCGGCGGTTAATCTCGGCGACAATCTGGTAGATACGGGGGAGAATTTCTTTAAAGATATCCTCGTTCCAAATTTCCAACGCCTCTTTCATAACAGTGTGGTTGGTATAGGCAAAGGTTTCCCGTACAATTTTCCACGCCTGATCCCAACCGTAGCCGCATTCATCGAGCAGGATCCGCATGAGCTCGGGAATCGCCAGGGTTGGATGGGTATCGTTGATGTGGATTGCATTTTTCTCAGCAAAGTTATCAAGTGTGCCGTAATCCCGCATATGACGGTTGGTGATGTCCGCAATGGATGCCGCGCAGAGGAAATACTGCTGCCGCAGGCGGAGCATTTTGCCCTGGGTGTGGTTGTCGTTGGGGTAAAGGATTTTAGAGATCGCCTCAGCCGAGATACTCTGGCCGAGCGCGCTGGTGTAATCGCCGCGATTAAAGCTCTCCATATCAAACGCAGGGGATTCCGCCTTCCAAAGGCGAAGAACCGAGACACCGGTGCTGTTGTAACCGGACACATACATGTCGTAGGGAACCGCCTTGACAACCGAGTAGTTTTTGTGGCTGCTGTAGTGGTAGCCGTTGTCCCAGAACTCGTCGATGTGGCCGCCAAAGTGGACATCCACCGCGAGCTCCGGCTGAGGATTGAGCCAAACCTCACCGCCGGGCAGCCAGTTGTCGGGCAGCTCCGTCTGCCAGCCGTCAATGATTTTTTGTTTGAAGATTCCGAACTCGTAAAGGATGGAATATCCGTAGGAGTTGTAACCGCGAGTGGCAAGGCCGTCGAGATAGCAGGCGGCCAAACGGCCGAGCCCCCCATTTCCGAGACCTGCATCCGGTTCGCACTCATAGATGTCCGCAAGATTGACGTCAAACTCCTTGAGAATCTCCCGGATGTCCTCGGTGAGCATCAGGTTGTGCAGGCTGGTTTTGAGGGAACGGCCCATCAAAAATTCCATGCTCAGGTAACTGACCTGTTTTCTACCGGTCGAAGCGTTGTGGGCCTTAAAGTGTTTGGATTTATTCTCGAGCAGTTTGTTGACAACCATCGAAACAGCTTTGTAGTATTTTTCGTTGGAAGCGGTCTCCGGTTTGACACGGAGTGTCCCAAGGTTTTTCACAATTTCACTCTTTAAGTAGCTTTTTGAGTAGTTCATAGTGTGCTCCTCTCTTTGGGTACCTGCGGCCAAAACCTGTTCCCTGCGGGAGTGCAGATACATAGTTTTATTATATCTGGTTTTTTCAGAAAAATCAAACGCCAAAAGGTGTGGATTTTGCCTATATTTCGGGAGGATAACTGGTGATATCACACAACTGGTTACTTCATTTACTCAAGTAATTCGATTTTTAACAGTTTCTCCCCCAAATATTTTTTGAAATTCAGGTAAACTGCGGCGTGAATTTTTTTCAAAATGGCTTTTCCTAAAGGGAATAGTATTGTATAATAGAGTTTATATACCAATTCCTTTTAGATGATAGAAGAAAAATCAGCCGTTTGACGGCGTGGAGGTTAAACATGCAGTACAATAGAGTGGAAGTTTACATATGCGGGAAACGCTACGTGCTCCAAACCTCGGACGATCCCGAGTATATCAAAGAGCTCGCCCGCCAGCTGGATAAAAAACTCAATGATATTTTTAACGTAGACGATACAATTTCGTTAGTCGACGCATCGATTCTTGTTGCGATGGAGATCATGGACGAAAGCCTAAAAAACACCTCCAGCATTGATAACATCCGTGCCCAGGTGAAAACCTATGTAGAGGAAGCAGCGCAGGCCAGGGCGGAAACCGAGCAGTACAAAAAGCGGATCGCTCAGCTCGAGCAGGTAATCGAAAAACAAAAAACAGAACTGGAGATTTACTCTCTGAGGGATCATATTGAAAAAAAATCCAATGAACCAAAAAACAACTATCCAGTCAACAACCGCCGCTGAGTGCGAGGTGCTCGCCCCAGCCGGACAGCCTGAGAGCGTCTTGGCTGCGGTGCGCAGTGGCGCGGACAGCATCTACCTTGGAATGCACGCTTTGAATGCCCGCCGCAGCGCCAAAAATTTTTCCTTTGACCAGCTCGAAGAGGCGGTGAAATTCTGCCGCCTCAACGGCGTTCGGGTGTACATTACCCTCAATACCATTTTCTTTGACAGCGAGCGGGAGGAGCTGGTTGACTGCATTCAAGCCGGCTGCGAGCTGGGAGTCGACGCCTTTATTGTACAGGATCTCGGAGTTGCCCAACTGGCCAAGCAGATGGCGCCCGACACACCGCTGCACGGATCGACCCAGATGAGTATCCACACCCCCGCCGGGGCACAGTTGCTCAAAGATTGGGGGTTCAAACGCGTGGTGCTCGCGCGGGAGATGAGCCTTCGGGAAATCGCCGAAGTCGCGAGCCGGGTGGATATAGAGCTCGAGGCGTTTGTGCACGGAGCGCTCTGTATGTGCGTTTCAGGGCAGTGCTATTTGAGCGGTATGCTGGGCGGACGCAGCGCCAACCGGGGTATGTGCGCGCAGCCCTGCCGCCTGCCTTTTTCAGCGGGGCGAAAAGGGACGTGCGACCTTTCGCTCAAAGATTTGAGCGCTGTAGAGCGGGTGGACGAGCTGCGTGCAGCCGGCGTGTGCTCCCTCAAGATCGAGGGGAGGATGAAGCGTCCGGAATACGTGGCAGCCGCAGTGCGCGCCTGTCGCGACGCGGTAGACGGGAGGCATTCAGATCTGGAGACGCTGCGCGCGGTGTTCTCCAGAAGCGGATTTACAGACAGCTATTTGGACGGCAGGCCTGGGCCTGCCATGTTTGGCGTGCGGGAAAAACAGGATGTTGTCGCGGCCTCACCCAAACTGCTCAAGCAACTGGAAAACAGTTATCAAAAGCCAGTTGGCCGAGTGGATGTTTCGCTCACCTTTACGATGCGGGCTGGGTTTCCCTGCGAGCTTTGTCTGAGCGACGGTCAAAACACCATCCAGGTTGTGGGGCGGCAGCCTGAACCTGCCCTCCGAGTCGCATTGGATGAGCAAAAGCTTCTGCAGTCGCTGACAAAATTCGGCGGCACCGTATTTACAGTTCAGGATTGCGAAATTTCCCTTGACGAGGGGCTCAGCCTTCCTGTTTCGGAGCTCAATCGGATGCGCAGGGATGCTGTGGAACAGCTCAGCGAGTTGAGAGCAAGGATTCAGCCAAAGCGTTTTTGTCCTTCTACTGAGGACAATTTAGAGACTGGTGTGCAGACATTTTGCGGACTGCGCGGGGAATTTGATCGGTTCGGGCAGATTCCATTTGACCAAATCGATTGGTTTGAGTGGGTTGTTATGGATTTGGACGAGCTTGTTTCAAATATTAAAAAACTGGACAGACTAAAGGAGAAACTCATCATACTGCCTCCACGTGGGATGTTTGGCAGAGAAGAGGAAGTGAAGCAAAAGTTTCAACTACTTTTTGAGAGTGGGTTGAAAGATTTGCTGGTGCTCAATCTTGCGCATCTCCAACTGGGCAGAGAAATTGGATTTCGGCTGCATGGAGGTTTTTCTCTCAATCTATCCAATACAGAAAGTATTAGATATCT
>CBCSOX010000006.1:0-34691 GCA_965141735.1 uncultured Oscillospiraceae bacterium
TTGCGTTCATGATCAAAAGGCGTAGATTAAAATGTCGATCCGTCTACCTGCAATGCGCCGGAAGCACGTCGGCGCCTCTCAGGTGCCAAAAATGGAAATTTGACGTGATTTCAACTTAAAATGAATTCAAATACCCGGCAGTTTTTTCACAGAGCCACAAAATCCTTCTGCTGCGGTTGACAATACAGTTTTCCGGCCGTATAATAAGGGCAGCAGCTGAACAGGCAAGATGACAAGGGTGTCACCCAATTGGTGACACCCTTGTTTTTTTGCGTTTTCATCTGCCACGATCAACAGGAAAAGGAGAACGCTTATGAAACAAAAAAGACTTTCCCGCGCCCTTGCAGGATTGGTTGCCCTCCTGCTCGCAGCAACGGCGCTCGTTCCAGCGGCATCGGCAAAGCCTGCCGGAGCGACCGACACCGCGATTGAACCGGGCGAGCTGGCGGTTGTCAACTTCGCTCCGGTGTGGGGCGACAAAGAAGCCAACAAGCAGAGCATCCTTGACTACATGAAACAGGCGGAGGAACAGGGGGTTCGGATGATCCTCTTTCCCGAACTGTGTCTGACCGGCTACGCATCCTCGAGCGACCCTAACTCAGAAACTTATCAGATGGTAGTCAGCCAGGCAGAGACAACCACCAGCCCGATCACTCAGGAAATCGCCTCCTACGCCGATGAATACGACATCTGGGTATTTTTTGGAACATCCGAAAAAATCCCTGGGGACAGCGAACACGCCTACAACTCGGAATTCGCCTGTTCCCCCGATGGTGCAGTGACCTCCTACCAGAAAATCACTCCGGTGGAAGGAAGCTGGTGCATCCCCGGTCAGACACCTGTCATGGTGAACACCGAATGGGGTAGAGTGGGTCTGAGCATCTGCTACGACACCTATGCGACCCCTGAGCTCGAGCGCTACTACGCAGCAAAGGGCTGCGGCATCGTCCTCAATCCAACTGCGACCTCCCGTGGTTACACCGACCTGGACGGAGACGGGCAGCGGGATGACCAGGGGTGGGAATGGTACTACAAGAACCGTCTCGAGAGCATCACCTCCCGTGAGGGCATTCTCATCGCAAGCGCAAACCTCGTGGGCGGAGACGGTCCAATCAAGCCGGACGGCTCTTCCACCTACAACTTCCCAGGAGGCAGTGTGATCGTCGCGGGCGGCTTTGACGGAGGAACATACTACGCGGGCACAGATGGAACTGATATCATTACATCTACTGAGGGCATGCTCTCTAACACTGCGAAAATCAACCTCGGTTCAATGCCCAGTTCAACCTGCAAAGTGAGCTCCGACTTCCATCCCGATAACTACGCCAAATGGTACAAGGAACTCGCGGAGAAACAGGCTGCGGGAGAATCCCTCTCCTATTTCTCCGGCGTCACCGACGGCCCAGTCGCCGCGGTGGCCAATGTCTCCGCCAAGTGGGGGGACAAAACCGCCAACCTCGAGATGATGACAAGCTACATTGAACAAGCGGCTCAGAAGGATGTGGACATCCTCGTTTTCCCCGAAACCGTGCTGACCGGATACAGCTGTGAGGACCCTGAAACAGACGGCATCGAGGGCGACCAGTACATGCAGGTTGCGCTCGCCGAGACCATCCCCGGCCCGTCGACCAACGTCATCTCGGAATATGCCAAGCAATACGACATGTACATTGTCTTCGGCATGCCGGAGAGAACAGACGCCCCGCTGTATGAGGATCTCTATGGGGAGATGGTGGAGAAGGTGTACAACTCCGCAGCCATCTGCAAACCCGACGGATCGGTTGATTCCTACCAGAAGATGCACCGGGCGGGCATCGAGTCCTACTGGTCGGTGTGCGGTGACACCCCCTATCTGCTCGACACCGAGTGGGGGAAAATCGGAGTGGACATCTGCCGAGACGGACACTTTTACCCCGAGCTCGGTCGTTATTACGCGGCGATGGGGTGCACCATGCTCATCCACCCGACCGCGACCACCGGCGGCCCCTGGTACCGTGAGACGAGAATCGGCTCCTACACCGACCGCGACGGCATGGCGGCGATCACCTGCAACCTGCTCGGTCCGGACGGCATCTACAATGAGGAATGGGATTCCTGGTCGGGCGGGGTATTCGCAAGCACCAGCCTGATCATCACCAAATACCACGATGAAAACGGCCGGGTGAGCTTTGACCCTGAAACCGGCTCCGCGATTGACCTCAACGGCACCGGCTCGGCATCCGAAGGATTTGAAGACCGTGGCACCAGCCCCGAGGGCCTTGAAATCGCCAAAATGGATTTGAGCGGCTGCGGCTTTAATATCTCCAACTTCAACCCCCTCCTCTTTGCCAAGATGTACGACGAGCTCGCAGTCGAGTCGGTTGCGGGGTACCAGTCCATCTTTTCCACCAACAAGACCACCCTCGATCAGGTGATTGCCTACGCCGAGGCGCAAAAGACATCCTCTGCGTTTGAAAGCGTCATCCCGCTGGTACAGCAGTCGTTTACCGAGACGCTCGACGCTGCAAAGCTCGTTCAGGGAAGCAAATTTGCCACTCAGCAACAGATTGATCAGGCGTGGATCGGGCTGATGAACGAAATCCACAAGCTCGGCTTTGTCAAGGCGGATCAGACTACCTTACGCACCCTCTTTGCTTACGCAAGCGGTCTGGAGATGGATTTCTACGCAGACGGCCAAGCAAAAACCGCCTTCCTCACCGCTCTTGAAACAGCGGCAGCGGTGATCGCGGATGAAAACGCGATGGCAGACTCGGTTGACCCGTCTTACAGCGCATTGATCGAAGCAGTCTCTGCGCTTCGGTTCAAGGCAGATAAATCGGTGCTCGACCAGCTGCTCGCACAAGCCTCCGGCATTGATCTCACCCCCTATTCCAACGAGAGCGCGGCGATCTTTCAGGCGGCGTTTGCCGAAGCCCAGGCTGCGGGCCGAGACGCCACCCTCTCGGTGGACGACCAAGCCGCGGTTGACCGCGCAGCTGCGGACCTCCAGGCGGCAATCGACGGGCTGACCCTTTTGCAGGCCGCTCCAGGTGAACCGGCTGTGCCGGATGCATCTGCCGCAGACAGCGAACCGGATGGACCGGGAATCATTGCGGGAGACGCAACAGCAGCAGCCAGATCAGTCTCCGCCCCGCGCACCGGGGAATCCGGCATCCCAGCTGCTGCCGGCACGCTGTTGATCCTAGCGGTTGCGGCTGCAATGGCTGTCCGCAAACAGAATCGACAGCATTTCCGGTAGGAAAAAATCCAACAAAGCAGAGTAATGAAAGAAAAGAGACCCGGCGAATTTCGCCAGGTCTCTTTGATATTTCAATCGACTGCACCGTGGGGGTGCAAACAGAGGTTGAGGAGCACCCCGATCCCGGCACCTTCAGCCGCATGCCTTTTTTGTATTATTTACCAATTACAATCCACGGTGCCTGTAGGGATGCCGCCTTGTGGTTTTTTCGATCCTCAGCAAACGAATCCGAGCCGACGTTTAGACTCTGCGCAGCAGGGGGAGCACCGCCACTGCCGCAGTCCACGCCAGTTCATAGAGGAGCATGGTGATTACCCCGAATTCCGACAGCCCGTCCACCGCGCCGAGCACGCAGAGCAGCATCATGCCGAGCACAATGCTCGCAAATACCAGCGTCATCGAGAAGAGCACGAGGGGCTTGAGGCGCTTGGCGGTGACCACCGCCTCAATATAGGAGTAAAACTTGCCGTTGTTGGCGACGAGTCCCGAGGCGCGCTCGACTTTCCCCGCCTGTTTGTTGTAGGCCTCGTGGAACCGGGCGGGGAGAATTTTAAACGCCTCCTCGTCGATTGCAAAGGTGTCGGACAGCCTCTTTTTGGTCACGACCGGGTCGACTGTCTGGACGACAAGATAAATGCCGTTGCTCACCAGGTCATCGAGCGCGTCGCGCACCTTGAGATCCGCCTGCATGGTGAACATAAACGCCGCAGTGAGGATCCCGGAATTCGCCACATAGATGATATCGAGACCGTCAGGGCGGAAAAAACGCTCCTCCGCCTCAGTCGGCACCTCCACGTTGTGCCGGATCATCATCTCCCGGCTGCCGATGAGCACCTTGCGCTCGTCCACCCAGGCGGAAACCCCCATCATGTCCTCAAACACGACCGAATCCACCTTTTTAAGGATTTTCGTCTCCCCGAGGATCACCTGCATAAATGCGTCTCGCAGAATGCTGTTGGACGCCTCAAACACGCTCGCCGCGTCAAGGATTGCATCGTCGATCCGAGCGCCCGCAAAGGTTTTCATTCCACGCATGCTCACCGTCCCGGCGGGAAACAGATCGTGGGCAGTAGTGAGCGCCGCATTGAGGTTGCTGAACTCCTCCACCGCCTCGTAGCTGAGCAGCACGGCGGAAACCTTGCTGAGCTTATTCGCCGCCCGCTGGAGCGGGAGGTTGGCGGCGAGCAGGTAGGAAAACGGGGAGGTGATACAGATGCCTGCAGTGAACGCCGTCAGGCCGACGGCAAAGCTTCCCGCCATAAATCCGGAGATAAACGAGAGGATGAGGGAAACCCCGATGCCGACCGGAACGAGATAAAAGCTAAATTTATCGGTGATGTCCTCCAAAAAGGAATAGTACATAAAGTCAGTCAAAAAGCCGGCCTTGCGGTTGAAGGAGACGACCGGCCGGTGGGAAACCGTGCCGCGGGTAAATACCTCGGCTAAATCCTCATTTGCCATGACTCCACTCGAATACTGTTCGTATTTTTCACTCGAAATAAACTTAAAGTTTTTCACTGTGCGGCCGGCGATCATGGATTTGAAAAAGCTGTTGCAGGTCAGACCCACAATGGCAATTGGGGCGAGCACAAACGCGTTGCCCCCTGCGGCGAGCCCGTTGCCCTTGGTGATGAGCATCAACACAAGCTGCAATGTGCAGAGCAGCGCAGTCACAACCGGCAGGCTGTCGCGGTTCATTTTGAGCCGCAGCATCCCCTTGAGCCCAAATATCACAGTGGAAAAAACCGTTCCCATTGCCCCGAGCAGCAGGACAAGGTTTGCGATGAGATAGCTCATCGGGGAATCAATCGATAAGAGCGCGGGAACTGGCAGCGCAAACTGGGCCGCCGCCGCAATGTAGACGCTCACAAGCGAGATTCCCGAGAGGATCAGACCGCGCAGTCGCAGGCTCTTTTTAAGCGCGACGAGATCCTCCTCGATCCGGGTCGCGTCCTCTGGGCGGTTAAACTCTTGCTCGTTGTCAAACTCCTCTGGCTCGGTGATAAGCGGGGGCTCATCCTCGTGCTCCAGAGTAAAGTCGCTTGCCTTTTCCACCCGCTGCTGCTTAAATTTCTGGTACTGGCGCAGCGTCTTGGCATCGATGACCGGTTCAGACATCCGGGTCGCCTGAGTCGAGTCCTGCTGAAATTCCTGTTCAAAGCTGTGAATCGTCGCTGTGCCAAAGAGCAGCGGCTTGGACTTTTGCTTGGTGCTGCTGTAAATATTTTGGGTGGAGGCGTTGAGGAACTCCTCCAGCTTTTCCTTCTGCGGCGGAGGAGAGGTTTCCTCCTGATATGTAACTTTTGGCGGCTCCTGCTCAGAGGTTTTGTCCGCCGGTCTGTAATCCGCGGCTGGGAGGTCCCCAGTCTGCCGCTTGAGCTCCTCGAGAATCTCCTCAAAGGTGGCCCCTTCTTTTTGATTCGTTCCCATAAAACCCAACTCTTTCTATTTGGAATTCTTCGCTTTTAAGTTCAAACGCTGTCTCGTCACTTCGTACATCAGGATTCCCCCCGCGACTGAGGCGTTGAGGGAATTGATCTGTCCCCGCATCGGCAGCGAGACGATCACATCGCATTTGGAGCGCACAAGTTTGCCGAGCCCTTTGCCCTCCGAACCGACGACGAGCGCGACGCCGCCCGAAAAATCGGTTGCGCACCAGTTCTCCCCGTCCATGTCCGCGCCGTACACCCAGATGCCACGCTCTTTGAGCCTGTCTATTTCCGAGGCGAGGTTGGACACCCGCGCAACGGGCAGGTAGCTCACTGCACCCGCCGACGTCTTGGAGACAATGGGGGTCAGCGACGCGCTGCGCCGTTTGGGGATGACAATGCCGTGCGCCCCTGCGCACTCCGCCGTCCGGATAAGCGCGCCGAGGTTGTGCGGATCCTCAATTTCATCCGCGATGATCACAAAGGGGGGCTCCCCCTTTTGCTCGGCGGAGGCGAGGATCTCCTCCACCGTCGCATAACTCGCCGCACAGGGGATGGCCGCCACCCCCTGGTGGCTCGCGCCGCCGCTCATGGCGTCCAGCTTGCGGGAATCCGCGTCCTTGACAACGATGTCCCGCTCCTTGGCAAGGGAAACGATCTGCCCAATGCTGCCGGTGCGCTCCCCCTTTGCCACAAAAACTGTATCGATCTCCCGCCCGGCTTTGAGGGCCTCGATGACAGCGTTGCGGCCGACAATGATTTCTTTATCCTGATCAATCTTATTGTTTTTCATACGCTACTCCGTTCAAAAGCATTTCTTTGTAACATTATAGCATAATGACAGTTGTTTTGCACGTTTTTCGGCAAAGTTTGCGGAAAGTTCAGCCGAAGTAATAAAACACGACTGCCGTCACCGCAACCCCGAGCGCAAACACCAGCGCGAGCCGGAGGACACCCAGTGCGATGTTTCGGGCGCTGCGTTTTTTCCCCGTCGGCTGCCCCATGCTGCCCAGGTAATCCCTCGCCACATGCATCATTTCATTCCGGCCGGAATCGGCCTTATCCGGGTTGACAAAGAGGATAGCCTTTTCAAAGTACTCATTGTTGGTGTTGACCACCTCGATAATGTGCTTGTTGACGCCTCTGATCATTGCTTTCACCGCCTCAAAATCATTTCTATTCGAAGTGTTGGCGGGCATCAGAAAATTATACAGGATGTAATCGAAAACTTGTCAATATACCGTTGAAAACTTGGTGGAAAGAGTTGAAAAGAATTTGGTATAAGTTGAAAACTCAGTTGAAAGAGTTGAAAGGTTCGATTATTTCTTGTTTAACAATCTTTTGGCCGTGTTGAAAACTGTTGAGATTCCTCCACCTACTCTACGTATATTCAAAATGGCGCATATAATCCTAAAATTATCTAGGAAATACTTTTTTCCGACAATTCAGCGATCTGTCTAAAAATCTCTTGACAAACTGCGGTTTGTATGATACCATGTGCGTCAAAAAACGGTAATTTTGGAAGGAGACTGTTTTTGCCGAAATTTGTATCTTTTGAAGCACTCGGTCAGCCGGAGGCCTACCTCACCCCAAAAGCAGGGGGCAGCAACCACAGCCAGATCAGCCAGGCCTCCCACGCTGTCGCCGGGATTATCGACTCGGAGCTGACCCCCCGGCAGCGGCAGATCATCCAGCTCTATTACACCCAGCGCCTCAACACGACGCAGATCGCCGAACTCCTTAAAATCAACAAATCCACCGTCTCCCGCACCCTCGCACGGGCGCAGAACAAGGTGTACCGCTTCCTACGCTACTACAGGTTCCGGTGAGGGATTCCATCTGCCAACCGCTGCTTGATGCCCCTGTGCATCGCGTCGTCTCAGCCGGGAGAATCTAGCGATGAAGGAACAAGGAATCACAGATCATACAGCAAGATGCGACAGCGATTTTGTCTCCCTGACATGAAATCCTTTTTGGATCGTTCACCGCGCCACAGGGACGGAACACAAGTTGTGCCTGTTCGAAGCTGTAACCACGCATTTCCAAGTACAAGCGCATGCGCTCTGCCCGCCGGTTCCTCCTCAGTTCATCCCAATACCAAACGCGATCTGTTTTTTCTCTGTCTCTTTTGCCGGACTACAAAACAGAACAACGATGACCCTCCGGCAAAGCCGGGGGGGCTTCATATGCGGACAAAGCCCCTTGTTCTTCGCTGAGGTGCGCTCCGTCAGCCGCGTAGCAATGTATCTTGCCGCACGTAAGCGAACCATTGGGTCGGAGCGTTCTCTGTTCCCTATCTGCCCTTTTTACTAATTTCTAGTATTCTCTGCGTTCTTTTCTCTGCTGTTTCCCCATCGTATCCACACGAAACCCCCGGGTCCAGCACTTGCACCTCAGATTTCAGTTCCAACAGCTTCCTGCATCTCCCCCATTCAGATATCCCATTTAACTAGGAACTGCCGTGTTGGATGGAATTTCTTCCAGATTCGGATCTGGACCAAGCATACCTGCTGGTTGATGCTCATTCCCTTCTAAACTGTATGGCTGCCTTATTGCGCTCCCTGCTACATCTTGCTCTGACGCAATACTTCCCTGCCAAATTTGGTCCATGTACTTATTTTGGATGGGATATGTACTTGACGTCATCCGGACTCACCTTTTGCGATTCGTTATACAGCCGACTGACCGCATTTTCATACCAGCTAAGGGAAATTTTTTTCAGTCTCATCTCCCTCGATTTTTTGAGCCGCTAACCCTGCCAGTGGGTTTGATACAAAAATCCGGGACAGCCAATTGAGCTGTCCCGGATCAATTTCCTACTGAATTGTTGTTCCTTTATAGTAATGGCTGAGGATCTGGCGGTAGGACCAGCCTTCATTTTTTGCGTACAGCTGGGCGCCCCACTGGCTCATCCCCACGCTGTGGCCGTAGCCGCGGGTGGTAAAGATGAAGTTGTCCCCCGACACCTCGAAGGTAAACCAGGTGCTGCGCAGCTTGTTGGCGATAACCGATTCTTTAAAATAGTTGCTGCGGTAGGTTCTGCTGCCGTTGGTGCCGTGTACCGTGACATTGCCGACATAGCCCCCAGCGGTGTGAGAATCGATTGTAATCCAGGCATTCGGATCGTCCCCAAGGGTCAGGCCGGTCGAATTCTGTAAATATCTTTTGACGTCGCTTACCTTGAGGTAGGTGACCTTGTCCCAGTTGCTCGCATCCTGGCTGTCGTACTTGCTCTCCACCTCGGTGAGATAGGAGAAACTGCCGCCGTATGTATCCGCGGAGGAACGGGTGCTTCCCGCCGTGGCAGCGGTGTAAAGCGCGTTGATCGGCTGCCCGTTCCCCAGGGTGATGATCTCGCGGTAAACCGCCGCGACTGCCTCTTTGACCCGCGCTGTGATGTTGGACGCGCTCGGATTGGGCAGTGCGACTGCCTTGTTGAGGACGTCGTTGTAGTACTTGACGTAGGTGTGGCTTGCAACCGCCTGCGCCTTGAGTGCCTCGATGTTCCAGGAAGGATACATTTCAGAGGCTACAAACCGCTCGAGCGCCGCCTGGGCGTCCACCTTTACCTGCTGGCCGTTTTGGATCACGATAAGGGTCGGCCTGCTGGGGTCGGGGGTCGGCGTGGGATCCGGCTCGGGCTCGGGCTGCGGGTCGGGCTGCGGGTCGGGCTGAGAGGAGCTGCTCGACGGCGAGGAACTCGAGGACGAAGAGGGTTCACTGCTGACGTCCGGCTTGCTGGATTCGGACGGAGTGGAAGAAGATGAAGATTCTTCCGGTTTGCTGCTCTCCGGCTTGGAAGAGGACTCGGGAACCGAACTGCTGATTGGCTCGGTGTTGCTGGTGTCCACATCCGGGTCGGGTGCGGAGTACTCACTCGTGCTCGGCGTCTCGCTTGAGGAGCTGCTCTGCGGCTTGCTGCTCTGGGAGGATGCGCTCGGTTCTGGCTTACTGCTTGCTTCACTCGACTCTTCCTTGCTCGGCGTCACCGGAGTGGTGCGCACCGGCTGAGAGCTCTCCTGCACCGACACAGGTTCAGGTTCAGGCGCGGGCTCCTCAATCTCCACATAGGGGAGCTCCTCCCGGTTGACAATCGGCTCGGTTTTGTACAGTTCAATGGTTTCAATTTCGCGCTTGCTGACCTGCTTGCCCAGCATACGGCTGGCGTCAAACGACATGCCAACCCCCACCAGAACCAAACAGAGCGCACAAATGATGGATACGACCCTGAATACAATGTTTTTAGACATCACTTATCCCCTTTTTCTTTTTTGATAGACTTCCTTCTTTCTGTCATTCTGCAGCGGAGAGTTCTTCCCCAAACTCCCCGCTGGGCATTATTCGGTCACTGCGCTGCTGTCTGCTTCAGATGCCGGTTTTTTGTACTGCGGAAATTTATCGTACCAGATTTGCGGGTAGAGGGTATTCGGGTTGTAGACGGCGTTTTCCACCTGTGCGTCGGGGTCCTCTCCATCCCGGACCTGCCGCGCCACAACAACAAACCTCGCGTCGTCAAACTCGTACGTACAGGTGGAGAGCGTCATGAGCTGATCGCCATACGCGACGTCCACGCCTGTATCTAAAATGGAACGCTGCTTGACCTTCCCAATGTAGTCGTTGAAGGCCTCTTCGTTTTCAAAGTTTATGTAATCATGGTAATTAAAGACGTTTCCGTTGTCGTGGTTGGGGTTGGTACTGGTCACAAACACCGAGACGATTTTCCATTTCATGTCCTTGTACACGCTGTCAAACTGGATGATCGGATGGGATTTGTAGAAGTCCAGATCCTCATAGTTGGTGAGCTGGCCGAACACCTTTTTTCCCTTCATGTGATGGCCGTAAATGACCCAGTTGTCCGAATTCTCCTCAAGCGTCAGCTTGGCGCGCGCGTCGAGGAAGGGGGTGCCGAAGGTGTCGTACTTGTCTTTAAAATCGCGGTAGAGAAAATGCTCCGGATCCTCCTCAGAGGTCTGCACAACCGGAAAACTGATGTTGGTGTCGTCGATGCTGATCCAGCCCTTGACATACTTGTTGATGTCATAGAGCTGCGCCCAGCGTTCACCGTACCCCTCGGGCAGATTAGCAACCTGATTAGGATCAATATTGGTATCGTGGTAGATGGTGTCTATCTCGTCGATCTTTTTTTCCGACTGGTATCGGGTGAGGAAATAGTTTCCGATGTACACCGCCGAGCCGACAAACACGATCAGCGCGATTAAAAAGATGATTTTACGGATGACTTCCCCAAAGCCGTCCCCCTTCCAGGGCAGCCAACTTTTGAGAAAACGGACGATCAGCGGCGGTTTTTTGACCGCTGTGTCGTTTTGCTGTGACATTCTGCATCAGCCTCCATTCTAAAGTGATTGTTGTATCCTTAAAACGGTCAGCCCGTTTTATTCGAGTTCGTAGAGGGTGCGGCGGATGAGATCGAGCGCGTGCAGCGCCGCACGGTAGCGAATTTCTCCCCGGTCGTCTGCAAGGCCGCGCCCGAGATTGAGTTTGACGGCCCGGGTGGTGTTGCCTACCGCAACGCCGAGGTAGACCAGGCCCACCGGCTTTTCGGGCGTGCCCCCGTCGGGGCCGGCAATCCCGGTCACCCCGATGCCGATATCCGCCCTGCCGTTGCGCAGTGCGCTCGCGGCCATCGCCTGTGCCACCTGGGGGCTCACAACCCCGTGGTTTGCGATGAGCTGAGGGTTGACCCCGAGCTGCTCCGCCTTGACCCGGTTGGAATAGGAGACGAGACCGTACTCAAAGCAGCCGCTCGCCCCTGGAACCGAAGTGATCTTCTGAGCGATCAGCCCGCCGGTGCAGCTCTCTGCAAGGGCAAGTGTCTTTCCCTTTTGGATCAGCTCGCGGACGACAACCTGTTCCAGGCTGTCGACGTCTATTCCGTAAACATATTCCCCGGCGATCCCCTCAATTCGGGCGATCATCTCCCCGGTGAGCCGTTCGCACTCGTAGACGCTCGCCGCCTTGGCGGTCACCCGGGCGAGCACCTCTCCCCGCTTGGCGTAAAGCGCGACGGTCGGGTTTTCGTTTTCAGTGAGTTCCCCGAGCAGCTCGTCCAGCTTCGACTCCCCGATTCCAAACAGCCGGATGTTGTGCGACACAATGGTCGACTCCATAAACTGCTCGAGAAAGGGGCGCACGCTGCGGCGGTACATCGGCACCAGCTCACGGGGAGGCCCGGGCAGCAGAATGACGCATTTGCCCGCCTTCTGTACCGCCAGCCCGGGGGCTGTGCCATTTTCGTTGGGGAACAGGCGGGCGTTTTCCGGCACCATCGCCTGCTTGAGGTTGTTGCGCGGCATCTCCCGCCCAAGGTGGCTGAAATAGTCCTCAATCCTCTGCTGCGTCTCCACATCGAGGCGCAGCTCGAGACCGAACAGCTCGCACACCGTCTCTTTGGTCAGGTCGTCTGTCGTCGGCCCGAGGCCGCCGGTAAAGACAATCAAGTCGCTGCGGTCAAGCCCGCGCTGCACCGTCTGGCGCAGCCGCTCCCGGTTGTCCCCCACTGCTGTGTGATACAATACGTTGATGCCCAGCGACGCAAGCTCCTGGGAGAGGAACTGCGCGTGGGTATTGCAGATATCCCCGAGCAGGATCTCGGTTCCCACCGCAATAATTTCAGAATTCATAGCAAAAACCTCCTGTTGGGATGGGCTGGCCGGAGCTTCCCCCACAGGGCTGCTGCGTAGCCCTTCCCTACTTTAGCTTAATCGTCTTGAGCTCGGTGTTTTCAACCGCCTTTTGGATCAGAGGCTCAAAGTCAAAACCCGCTTCCGCCTGTTCTACAAACTCGAGCTTGGGCCGGGTGCGAGGATGCCTGGGGGTAAAGACGGTGCAGCAGTCCTCATAGGGCAGGATCGAGGTCTCAAAGGTTCCAATCCGGCGGGCAATTTCAATGATTTCGTTTTTATCCATGCCGATAACCGGACGGAACACCGGCATGTCACACACCGCGTCGGTGCAGGCGATTGCGCCGAGGGTCTGGCTCGCGACCTGGCCGACGCTCTCCCCGGTGATGAGGGCGTGAATGTCCTGCTGGGCACACAGCCGCTGGGCGATCTTCATCATCAGCCGCCGCATCAGGATGGTAAACAGCTCCTCCGGGCAGTGCTCTTTCAGCGCTTCCTGAATCTCGGTAAACGGCACGCAGTGGAATGCGATGTCCCCGCAATAATGGGCCATCTCTTCGCAGAGGGTTTCGACCTTCTGGCGTGCGCGGTCACTGGTGTAAGGGGGGCTCACAAAATGCACCGCGTGGAGCTGGAGCCCCCGCTTGGCCATCATATAGCCCGCAACCGGGCTGTCGATGCCGCCCGAGACCAAAAGCATCGCTTTTCCGCTCGAGCCCACCGGGATTCCGCCCGCACCGGGGTATTTGTTGGCATATACATACGCCGCCACCTCGCGGATTTCAACCAGTACGGTGACGTCCGGGTTGTGCACGTCCACCTTGAGATGGGGAAACGCCTCGAGCAGTGCGCCGCCGAGCTCCCGGGTGATCTCGGGGGATTTCATCGGGAAGTGCTTATCTGAGCGCTTCGCTTCCACCTTAAAAGTTGCCGCAGCTTGGAGGTCGTCAGCGAGGTATTTGACCGCCTTGTCCCGGATGAGGGAAAAGTCTTTGCTCACAACCGCCGCGCGGGCGTAGGCAGAGATGCCGAACACCTTGCCCACCCGCTGACACACCTCGTCGAGGTCAATTTCCTCGTCAAGGGGCCGCACATAGATGGTCGACTGGGCGCGTTTGAATTCAAATTTACCGAGGCTTCCGATGCGGTGGCGGACATTTTTGACGAGGATGTCCTCAAACGTCCCGCGGTTGAGCCCCTTGAGGGCGATTTCGCCCTCTTTTAAGAGGATAATTTCTTTCATGAATGGCTCCTTTAGTTGCTTGTTTTATTTTTGCTTGACCAGGGTGTTGATCCCTTCTTGAAGCACTTGGACAAACTGCCTGACCTGCCGGTCGGTGTTGGTGTAGCCGAAGCTCACCCGGATGGCGGTATCAATCCGCTCAGCGGGCAGGCCCATCGCACCGAGCACCCCGCTGCGGGCACCCTTGGAGCAGGCCGAACCGCTCGAGACGTAGACCCCCCTGCTCTCGAGAAAGTGCAGCATAATTTCGGAGCGGATCCCCGCAACCGAAAAGTTGAGAATGTATTCCACTCCGTCCTCAGGGGAATTGATCGTGACATCGGGAATCTCGCTGAGCAGCTCCCGCAGGTGCTCGTTCAGCCGGACGTAGAGCAACCGGTTTTTGCTGATGTTGGTGGAAAACTTGTCCACGCTCGCACCAAACGCGGCGATGAGCGGTACGCTCTCGGTGCCGGAACGCAGCCCCCGCTCCTGGCCGCCGCCGAATACCTGCGGCAGCACCCGCACCCCTTTGCGGACAAACAGAGCGCCGACCCCTTTGGGGGCGTAAATTTTGTGCCCGCTCACACTCACCAGGTCAACCGGAGTCTTGGACAGTTTAAAACTGATCTTACAAAACGACTGCACCGCGTCGACGTGAAGGATGACGCTTGGGTTTTTCCGCTTCACCCGCTGGGCGATCTGTTCGATGGGCAGCTTCATGCCCGTCTCGTTGTTGACGTGCATCAGAGTGACGAGCAAGGTGTTTTCATCCACCGCATCCGCAAAGTCCTGTGCCTGGAAATGCCCCGTTTCATCCGGCGAGATGCGCACGACTTCAAATCCCTGCTGTTCCAGCTCTGCGACCGGGCCCGCGACCGAAGGGTGTTCCACTGAAGTCGTCACAATTTTATTTCCGCTGCGACGGTAGGCTTTTGCTGCGCCGAACACCGCAAGGTTGTTGCTCTCAGTCGCTCCCGAGGTAAAGGTGATCTCTCCCGGCTGGCAGCCCAGCGCGCCCGCTAGGATTTTACGGGCCCCGTTTACCGTGTTTTCAGCGTCCAACCCCATCCGGTGGAGCGAAGAGGGGTTTCCATAGGTCGCTGTCATTGCCTGAATTGCCGCCTGAACGGCTTCGTCGCAGACCTGTGTCGTCGCGGCGTTGTCAAAATAGATTTCGTTCATGATGTCCCTCTCCAACCAGAATAGATTAATGTATTCATTATACATCATATCCGGTCGAAAATCCAGTTGACAGGATGTGAATTTTTATTGGATAAATCTGGTGGCTCCCGCAAACAATACTGTTATACATTGAAACGGAGGTGTTTCCCTTATGGAACGAAAATTCTCAAAACGGACAATTGTCCGGATTTACTGTTTTGCCCTCGCCCTCGCCCTGCTGCTCGGCACCGGGTGGTACTCCTCCCATCGGAAGGCGGAGGAGTACCGCAGCCAGCTCGAGGCGGGGTATATGCGAGCGGTCGACGAACTCACTTCCTACCTCGAGGACCTGCACACCGACCTAACCAAAAGCATGTACACCGGCACCCCCCTCCAGCTTTCCAAGCTGAGCTCGCGGATTTACCAGCAGGCAGGCCTTGCGAAAAATTCCCTCGAACAGATCCCAACAAGTGGGATGAACCTCTCAAACACCTACAAGTTTCTCTCCCAGGCGGGGGACTACGCGCTCTCCCTCGCCCACAAGACCGCCGCGGGGGACCCGCTCTCCAACGAGGAGCGCGCTTCCCTCAAGCAGCTCGACAACTACTGTCAGAGCATGAAGGAGCAGCTCTATCTCCTGCAGGACGAGCTGCTCACCGGAGGGGTGAGCTTTCAAAAATTGCAGAGCATCGGCAACCTCGTGGATGACCAGCAGGTGCGGCAGGCGGGGAATTTCGGGGACGGATTTCAGGAATTTGAGGACAGCTTGGAGGGCACCCCCTCGCTGATCTATGACGGCCCGTTTTCCGACCACATCCTTGAGCGGGAGCCCCGTATGACCAAAGAGGCCGCCGAGGTGTCGCGGGATCAGGCGAGAGAACTCGCCTCCAACTGCTTGGGAATCCCCGCAAGCCAGCTAGAGGATGGAAATGACGAGGATGGGAAGATGCCCTCCTACGCATTCTCCTCGGGAGACCTGACCGCATCTGTGACCAAAAACGGAGGTTATCTCTGCTATCTGATCAACTCGCGCGCTGTGGGGGAGGCACGCATCAGCGTTGAAGAGGCGCTCAACCGGGCGCGCAGCTGGCTGGACCGCCTTGAGACCGGCCCGCTGGTCCAGACTTACTATGAGGTTTCCGGGCAGGTCGTCACGATCAACTACGCGGCGCAGGACGGCGACATCACCTGCTACACCGACCTGGTCAAGGTGAGCGTATCGCTCGACGAGGGGGATGTGACTGGATACGATGCGCGTGGCTACCTCACCAACCACCAGCAGCGCGATTACCCCGAGCGCAAGATCTCGGCAGAACAGGCGCAGGAGTCGCTCAGTCCGCTGCTCACTCCAGGCACTCCCCGGCTGGCGCTCATCCCCACATCAGGGCTCAACGAGCAGCTGTGTTACGAATTCCGCTGTACCGCAGAAGACGGGCAGCAGGTGCTCGTCTACATTGACGTGGAAACGGGGGAGGAAGCCCAGATTCTGCTGCTGTACATCAGCGACAGCGGCACCCTGACGGTCTGACGCTGCCGTCTTTGCATTACTAAGGCCGCACTAGAGAGCTGCCGGTCAATTACCTAAAAGCAAAAAAGCCTTGTATTTCCTGCACCAATCAGCGGCACATCCTGAACTTTTGGACCCGCCCTTTTTGGTTTTACTCTTTGCAGAGTGCAGGGGCGAATCAGGCTAAAATATGAACAAACAAACCCACTTGCACGACAGTGTAACCATATAGGCGCAAAAAGGCAAATTCCCTCTACAAAGGCTTTGTATAAAAAGCGTGCTCCCAGGCTTGCAGCATCTTAAAGTCGGTAAAATTTGGGTTTCCCTGCCCCGCATCAGCCTCCGGGGGTTTGCGCTTGCAGTTTTCCCGCGTTTCGACTATACTGAAAGAAAACATTCAGTAGGAGGGAAACTCGATGGTTCTCACCATTGACATTGGAAATTCCACCATCGCAGTCGGCGGCTACTGCGGCGACCAGCTGCGGTTTCTCGCAAGCCTGCGCACCGATCGGCTTAAAACAGCGGATGAATACGCCGTGCTCTTCAAGTCCACCCTTGAGCTGCACGGGTGCAGCCCCCATGAGATCACCGGGGCAATCCTCGCGTCAGTCGTCCCCTCGCTTGTGGCTCCGGTCCGGCAGGCGATCTTTCTGCTCAGCGGCGCTGACAGCCTGGTGGTCGGCCCGGGCATCAAGACAGGACTCAACATCCGCATCGACGATCCGGCCCAGCTCGGCACGGACTTTGTCTGCGTTTCGGTGGCGGCAATCCATAAATTTTCCTGCCCCCTCATCGTCTTCGAGATGGACACTGCCACCACAATCGCCGCAATCAATCGGAACAGGCAGTTCATCGGCGGAGCCATCCTGCCCGGCGTGAAAATTTCGCTCGACGCGCTCTCACAGCGCACCGCGCAGCTGACTCAAATCAGCCTGGACCAGCCCCCAGTGTCAGTCGTGGGAAAGAACACAGCCGATTCGATGAAATCTGGTGTGTTTTTTGGCACAGCCAGTATGATCGACGGGATGATCGAGCGCTACCGGGAGGTGCTCGGCGACGGGATGACCGCCGTTGCGACCGGGAGCCTCGCTCAGCCCATTCTCCCCCTCTGCTGCCACAAGGTTGTATATGACCCAAACCTCACCCTCGAGGGCCTCAGGATTCTTTACGAAAAAAATGCAGAGCCTTGATGATCAAGCCGAGTTGCAACCGCCCTTGCTGCGGTGTTTCCGCCAGGCAGTTCCGGCTGTACCCAGAAAGTGCGGCTGACCCAGAACAAAAGCCCTCTGAAAATCAGCCTCCCGAGCTCCACTGCACCTGCATCTCTTTCCTTGCAAGCACAACAGCTGCAGTGTAACCCTAATAAAGAATTTGCTGATACGGCAAAAGGAAGTACAGGATCGCCTGCGCAGCAGAGCGGCTGTTTTTTGGCATAGACAGAAACGCCCCACCTTTTTAGAAAAGGCGGGGCGTTTCTTTATTCAGTTGCTTCAGGGGTATCCTCGTTTCCGTTTGAGCCGGACTCCGGCGGAGTAGAGGATTCCGGCGGGTTATCCGGTTCTGAGGTATCATCGGGCGGATTGACGGAGCTAGTGTTATTTGGCGGACTCTGTGAAGTATTTCCACCGCTGCTCGTCGTTCCCCCATTGTTGGAGGGTTTGCTCGAGCTGCTGGGAGCCCGATGGCTGCTCGTCGTATTGTTATCATCGTCGTCATCGTCCTTGTAGGAGCCGCGGCCCGAACTCGACGAGCTGTACTTTTCAGATTTTTGCATCCGGTGCCCTGTTGTGGGCGGCACATTCTCCTCGACGTACTGCTCCGGCTCGACATCGTCGTAAATATACGCCCGGAGAACCTGGGATGCGTAGCTCAGGTTGTAGTAGACGCAGGACTGCCCGTTCATGTAGTAATCCGCGTCAAGGGTGTATTCCACCAGCGGCACACGGGTCTGCGAGAAGGTGACGTTGCGCGTCATAATTTTGGCCATGTCAAAAATTTTGTCATAGGTGAGACTTGTCTCGACCAAAGGGATCATTTTGCGGATGAACTCAGGGTATTCCCAGAAATCCATTTTGAGCGCTTTGTTGAACATCTGCTCCATCACTTCGCGCTGACGGTCAGTGCGTCCGTAGTCTCCATAGGAGCCATTGGGGTTGTCCACATAGCGGATGCGGGCGTATCCCACTGCCTGAATCCCGTTGAGGGTTTGAAGCCCCGCCTGATTGATGCCGGGCGTGTCCTTGCTCAGTCCGAGCTCCTTAATCTGTTCGCCAATGCTCGCGTTTGCGTTGACCCGCTCTTCTTCGGTGACATAAATCTCAACGCCCCCCACCGCGTCGACGATTTCCGCCATGTTGGCGAAATTCACCGTCGCGTAGTCCCGGATGTTGAGGCCGAAGTTTTCGTTGATTGTCCGAATGGCAAGCTTTGGTCCCCCCAGGCCGTAGACATCGGTGAGCTTGCGGTCGCCGTAGCCGTCCACCTCGACGATGGAATCGCGCATGATCGAGGTGAGCTTGATCTTGTTGTGCAGCTTGTCAACGCTGATAACCATCACCGAGTCAGAATTGCCTTTGAAGGAATCCTTATCGCGGCTGTCGACGCCAAACAAAGCGATATTTGTGATTTCTTTCGAACTGTCATCAAGCGGCTCATTGCCGGACGAAATTCCCAAATCAGAATCGGTGTGGGCAAATTCTACCGGGTGAAAACTTCCAAATATCGAGATGGCGTACGCTGCGCCGGCGCCCAATAGCGCCACCAAAGCGACAACGACCCCAATGACAATTTTCTTTTTTCGGGAGAGGCTTTTCAAAATCATCAACCTTTCGACAATAGATAGATGTATTCTACAATATCATACAACAAAGAATTTTATCTGTTTTTTTTATGTACGGTTTATGAACTGTGAGGCGAAACATTGTGAACAATGCTTGCAAAATGTAAATCAACGGTTTTATTTCGCTCATTTTACAATTCATCCTACAAAGTGGCTTCGTTTCTTCGTTTAAACTGACGATCCGGCAGCAAGCCCATTGCTTCGTTATAGGATTTCCGTTGATTTGAATATTATTTTAAATATGTAATTAATTCAAAAATTTATATATAGTGGTTATTATTGTTAATTAAATACAACACAAAACACACTTAAAAACTGGTTACTTTTTGTGTGAGTATACAAAATACGCGAAAATATAAATTTTTTTGTAAAAAGTTGTCCCATTTTGCGATTTTTTAGGGTTGTTATAAGTGATGGAGTTCTCCTACACTCCATCCGGGGAGCTGTACACTCTCCGTTTTCATCCCTATTCCCATTTTTAGAGTACAGTGCAGCCTTGGAGTCCTTCCCCAACTTCTCCAAGAGCGCACAAATTCTCCACAGCAAAACGACCGCAGGTGCTGAACTGCGGTCGTTTTTTTATCCGAGAAAGCTTTTGTCCACTGTGATGTTCGGATGAAAGCGGCTGTCTTTGCTCTTGAGCCTTTGAATGATCTCCTCCTCCACCTGTTCGTCGCTCATCTCCATGCGGTAGGGCACCAGCACATCAAAGATCAAATTGATCTGCTGTCTGCCGTCGAGCATCCGGAAATCGTGCATATCGTATTCCGGGTTAATGTCTGCCAGCGTGTTGACGACGATCTGGCGCACCTCGTTCACTCTCCGGTCATCCGTCACAATCGGGTCAAGGTGCATGAGCACCGTGATACCGAGCTTTGCCCCGATCTCCCGCTCTGCGCGGTCAATGATCTCGTGGGCAAACAGGATGTTGTTGTTGGCCGGCACCTCGGCGTGTAGCGTCGCGATCACCCGGTTCGCGCCGTAATTGTGGATGACAATGTCGTGAATACCGACAATCTCCTCATATCCGAGCACCAGCTCCCGGATATTGGTGACGAGTTCGGGGGAAGGAGGCTGGCCGAGCAGAGGACTGATGGTGTCCAGCAAAATCTTAATTCCGCCAATGAGAACCGCCAGTGCAATGAGCACCCCCAGGTAGCCGTCGATGGGAAACCCCACAAATCTGCTCAGCACAAGCGAAATGATCGCAACCGTTGTTGTCGCCACGTCGCTGAGGCTGTCAAACATGACAGCCTTGACAGTGGAGGAACCGCCCATCGCTTTGCCAAACGCGTTGTTGGCGTAGCCCATCCAGAGCTTGACCGCAACTGCGGCGAGCAGCGCAATCAGCATAATCAGATTAAATTCCACTTTGGCCGGGTGCAGGATCTTGTCCACTGAGCTCTGAACAAACTGAAAGCCCACCATCAGAATCAAGACGGACACCACCACACCCGCGACGTACTCGGTGCGGCCGTAGCCAAACGGGTGCTTTTGGTCGGGCGCCTTGTTCGAGAGCTTGAAGCCGGCGATGGTCACCAGGGCGGAGCCGGTGTCGGACAGGTTGTTAAATGCATCGGCGGTGACCGCGACGCTCCCCGATACCATGCCGATGATCAGCTTGATGATAAATAGAAAAATATTGCACAGCACATTGACGACCCCGCTCAGGATGCCGACCCGCTGTCGGTATCCCGACCGCTCCGGATCGCCGCCAAATTTTCGGATAAAAAAGCGGACCATTCTTCCATCTCCCTCTCTTGGTCTATTGAATTATTATAGGAGAGTTCCCCTCCTTTGTCAAACAGTTTAGGACGTGGATTTTTGTTTGAAATCTGGCTTTTTTCCTCATCTTTTTTAGTAAAATGTACTTTTTTAGCTGTTTTCTATAAAAACTTGTCAAAAAAACACCATAAATAAGTCGTCAAATGACATTGTATCTTTTCGAGAATTGGGGTATAATATAAGTGCAGTCAAAAAACTGCACCAAAGATTGACAGACCTCTCTATTTAGAATATATCTTCTTCTCTCCCCCCGTTGCCTGAGTTCGCGTCTCCCCCGGCGCATTGAACTCAGGCAACACGCTTTTTTCAGACCAACGCGCAGCCGATTCGGCAGCGCGTTTTTTTGCAATTTAGAGACTCCCTCGAATTTGTCTTTTTTGCCAAAATAAAACCAAACAATTTTGACAATTAATTCAAAAAATAAAGAGAAAGAAAACAGGATCAAACAGTTTTTGTGTAAAAACCTTCATTTTTGTTTTTAAGAGGGCGGATCAAATGGAACGCGCTGTTCGTCAAAGGGCCCTCAAGGAACCCACAACGGGATCGTTTTGATAAATTCAGCCGTTCTTTGTGTCCAAAAGGATTCCAGCAGACGTAAGAGCTCTTAACTGGATGGTACCTCTGCCACCCAGCGCTGTTTGAGCTGCTCCGCCTGGGCAGCATAACAGGGAAAAGTCGGATGCATGAGAACCGAGTCCACCAAAATTTTTGCTTGTTCGGCTCGGTTTGTTTGGAGATAAATTCTTGCTAAATAGAGATCACAGCTCGCCGTTCGATTTGAGTCCCCCAGCTGCTGCGCCTGCAAAAAAGCTTTTCGCTCTGTTGCAGCTCACCTTGATGGTAGAGCAGCTGCGCTTTGGTATTGAGCAAATTAGAATGATAGGGGCGACAAAAAAGAGACTGGTTTTGGAGGTTTTTTTCAATGTATTCCTCTCCATCCTGAAAGCAGGCAGCCGCTGACTTCAGATCGCCGACCGCCAGATAATAGCAGGTCAGATTGTTGTAATACAGCATTTTATTTATGCGTTTGGATCTGGGGGGCTGGATTTCCCATAAAATCCGGATGGCAGCGTCGTACTGCCGCAAAAAATAGGCGTGCGCCAAATCCGACCGAAGCGTGTGAATGTGAGGTTGCAGGACCAGACGGAAGAGCCATTTCTGTGCCTCCTGAATAAAACGCTCTGGTTCCAGCTGTATCATTAAAATGCGAAGTAATTTCTCCCTTTTGAGTGCAAAGCGGAGATTGATCGCAAAAACAATCCCCTCCACCAATACAAAAACGAGAAAAAACACAGCAAACTCCTCGGCGCATCAGAAAAAATCCAGTCCAAAACATCCATAACAATGCCCCCTCTTCTGCCAAATGCAAGCAACACGGTTGTCCTTTTGCTTTTATTATAAAGCGGGGACTGGATGCCGTCAATGGAATCAAAAGATTTAAATTGCAATATTCGACAAATTATGGTATTCTATACTAGTAGCAAAAGGTAGCCCTGGAGGATGGTTGGCCACACCCTTGTGGAAAGGGGGTGGCGTTTGTGGATTTGATGACCTTAATCATAATCTTTTTGATTTTGGCTGCTCTCAAAGAGCTGATCAAATACATAAAAAAGTAAGCAACCATCACTCCGACAAGTGATGGTTGCTAGTTGGATTGTTAAAATCCGATTTTAGTAAAACACACAATGTAGGGCCAGCCGTCTTTTAAAACGGCAGCCTTTTGCTACTTTTATTATATACTGAATTGTGCAGGATGTCAATATTCGGATAACTTCAAAAACACATTACAAATCCGGTTGCAAAATTCGACAAATTATGGTATCCTGTACTGGTAGCAAAAGGTAGCCCCGGAGGATGGTTGGCCACGCCCTTGTGAAAGGGGGTGGCGTTTATGGATTTGATGACCTTAATCACGATCTTTTTGATTTTGGCCGCTCTCAAAGAGTTGATCAAATACATAAAAAAGTAAACGACCATCACTCCGTCAAGTGATGGTCGCTTGATTGTGCTAAAACAGTACAATCTTGACACCAATTTGTAGTGGGCCAGCCGTCTTTGACGGCAACCTTTTGCTACTTTTATTATACGATAGTTCTCAGCAAATGTCAACGGTTTAAATCACTCTGTAATATAGCTTTTCTTATAAGGTTTACGTTCGTCTGTTACCCCTAATAAGTAATCTACACTGACATGATAAATGTCGGCTAATTTTACAAGTATTTCAGGTGGAATTGTACGGTTACCGTTTTCATAACCTGAATAAGTCCTTCGATTAATTCCTAGTTTTTCAGAAATATATTTTTGAGTCCAAGCCTGTTCAAATCGTAAATCCTTTATTCTATCTATATTCACTTGGAAATCACCTCATCACGATTATAGCAAGGTTCAATTTGAGCCATTGACGTTTGGCTCAAATCGTGGCATAATTATTTTGAGGTGATTTTAAATGCAAGAAAAATTCAAAGAACAGTTTCGTTTATTTGGCTACAACCTAAAAACTCATCGAATCCAGTGCAACCTGACCATTCGGCAGCTCTCCGCGATCACCGGCATTCCCAAGCGGCTGTTGCGCCGGGCGGAACAGGGCGTTATCACCGAGAAATTCAACTCGGTTCACCTTCGCTATCTCGCCCTCGCCCTGCATACCACTCCCTCCACCCTGCTTCCAATCAAAATTGAGCCAAATTCTTGACGCTTTCCCGGGAACATGGTACTATAATACTGAATTGCAGCCGCGTTTTCCAAAAAACACGGCCAGACAAAAAATAGAATCAGATAAGGTGGAAATACTAGAATGGCAAACAAAGTGAGAACTCGTTTTGCACCCTCCCCAACCGGCTATATGCATGTGGGCAACCTGCGCACCGCGCTCTACGCCTATCTGCTCGCCAAGAAGGATGGCGGCACCTTTATCCTGCGCATTGAAGACACCGACCGGGAGCGCTATGTTGAGGGCGCGGTGGACATCATTTACAACACCCTGCGCAAAACAGGGCTGATCTGGGACGAGGGTCCGGATATCGGCGGCGACTACGGCCCCTACATCCAGAGCGAACGCATGGGGATGTTCAAGGACTATGCCCTTCAGCTCGTGGAAAAAGGCGAGG
This sequence comes from uncultured Oscillospiraceae bacterium, assembly GCA_965141735.1. Lineage (GTDB taxonomy): Bacteria > Bacillota > Clostridia > Oscillospirales > Ruminococcaceae > Massilioclostridium. Next base: position 23,933 of record CBCSOX010000006.1, read on the forward strand.
CCTACTACTGCTTCTGCGACAAGGACAGGCTGGAGGAACTGCGCAAAATTCAGCAGGCGTCGAGCATCGCCCCCAAATACGACGGCCACTGCCGCCATCTGACCCCCGAAGAGATCCAGGAAAAGCTCGACGCGGGCGTCCCCTACGTCATCCGCCAGAAGATGCCGCTCGAGGGCACAACCACCTTCCACGACGAGGTGTTCGGAGACATCACGGTGGAAAACTCCACCCTCGACGACCAGATCCTCATCAAGACCGACGGCATGCCGACCTACAACTTCGCAAACGTCGTGGACGACCACACCATGGGCATCACCCATGTGGTCCGCGGCAACGAGTATCTCTCGTCCGCGCCGAAGTACAACCTGCTGTATAAATCCTTTGGCTGGGAGCCCCCGGTCTACATCCACTGTCCCCCTGTCATGAAGACTGCCACCGAAAAGCTCTCCAAGCGAAACGGGGACGCATCGTTTGAGGACCTCATCGCCAAGGGCTACCTCACCGAGGCAGTGGTCAACTACATCGCCCTGCTCGGCTGGAGCCCCAAAGGGGAGCGGGAAATCTTTACCCTGCAAGAGCTCTGCCAGGAATTTGACATCAGTGGAATCTCCAAGTCGCCCGCGATCTTTGACAACCAAAAGCTCAAGGCGATCAACGGGGAGTACATCCGCAAAATGAGCATCGAGCAGTTCCAGGAGCTGGCAACCCCCTACATCCGCCAGACCTGCAAAAAAGAGGATGTTGACCTGAGACTGCTTGCCGAGGTACTGCATCCCCGCTGCGAGCTGTTTACCGACATCCCGGAACAGGTGGATTTCATCGACGCTCTGCCGGAATACGACAACGCCATGTACTGCCACAAAAAGATGAAGACAAACGAGGAAAATTCCCTTGAAGCGCTCAAGGAAGTGCTGCCTGTGCTCGAAGCGCTCGACGAGTGGAACATGGACAGTATTCACACCGCTCTGTTTGATCTCATCGCCAAGCTTGAGGTCAAGAACGGCCGGATCCTCTGGCCGGTGCGAGTTGCGACATCCGGCAAGCAGTTCACCCCGGGCGGCGGCATTGAAATCTGCGCTCTGCTCGGAAAAGAGGAGAGCCTGCGCCGTATCCGCAAGGGAATCGAACAGCTTTCTTAACACAACACACAACGGGAATGCCGGCACTGCCGCGCATTCCCGTTTTCAGCTGGTTACTTTGCTTTTTCAGCAAAGTAACCAGCTATGCCCTATCGCAATTTCTTGTAAAATTCAAATGAAAGACCCAGTCAATCTCAAAGGAGGAGTTCTTATCAAAATCGTCATTCTTGACAGTCACACCCTTGCGGGAAATGATCTCCCGCTAACCGATTTCAACCAGTTCGGAGAGGTCGCGAACTACAACCGCACCGAGCCGGACCAGGTGATCCAGCGGATCGGAGACGCTGAAATCGTGCTGTCCAACAAAACAAGAATCACCAATGAAATGATCGACGCCTGCCCCAACCTCCAATACATCGGTATTCTCGCAACTGGCTACAACATCCTCGACATCGCCTATGCCGTCCAAAAGGGGATTGTGGTGACCAACATCCCGAGCTATTCCTCTCGGGCGGTCGCCCAGCTGACCTTTGCCTATCTGCTGCAGTTCGCCAACAAGGTCACCGCGCACGACGTGGCGGTCAAACGAGGGGATTGGGAACGCTGCGACGACTTTTGCTTTTACTATCCCACCTTTGAGCTGTGGAACAAAACCATCGGGCTCATTGGCTTTGGCAGCATCGCGCAGGAGGTGGCAAAGCTCGCTCAGGCGTTCGGCATGGAGGTGCTGGTCTACGCCCGCCATCCCAAGCCGGAGCTTGAGACAGACCGCCTTACTTTTACCAGCCTGGAAGACCTGCTCAAGCGCAGCGACGCCGTTTCCATTCACGTCCCGCTCAACGACGAGAGTCGGGGGATGATTAACCTCGACCGGCTCTCCCTGATGAAGCAGTCGGCGCTGCTCATCAACACTGCCCGCGGGCCGGTGGTGGTGGAAAAAGACCTTGCCGCCGCGCTCAACGCGGGACTGATTGCGGGCGCCGCGGTCGACGTGGTTTCCAAGGAACCGATCCGCCCGGACAATCCCCTGCTCAAGGCAAAAAACTGCATCATCACCCCGCACATCGCCTGGGCGAGCTTTGAGACCCGCAAACGGCTGCTCGGCATCGCAGTGGACAACGTCAAGGCATTTTTGAGCGGCACACCGGTCAACCGTGTGAATTAACGAACAAACCGCCAGGCGCTGCTCTTTTGTATGCGACAGCTCGTTACAGCTGCTTTGCTGACATGGAATCCAGAAACTGCACAAGACCGCATGGCGCAAAGTTTTTCAGCCCCTACTGTCCACTATTTTGTGTACGCAAGCGATTTATCCTGCTTGCGCTTGATTGTAAAAAATTATAGGAAATACATCGGCAATAGTAAATCGAGTTTAATCGATTTCACACAGAAATTTTATAATCTCCTGGCTAATTCTCTCATATTCGTAATTGTGAACAGAATGAGGGCAATCCAATTCAATACATTCTCCGCTATCTAGTTGGGAAATATATTCTTTGGGTATCTTGCGCCATGTTTCTTGGTCAAATCCGGTTCCACCGGAACCATCCGAAAGAAAAAACAACATCGGAAGTTGTGGAACTCCCATGTTTTCAACTGTCTTTGCGTTTTCTTGAACTGTTGCAGTTTCACGAATCATCGTTACCGTGGCGGTACGACTATAAAACACAGCTCTGTATAGTTCTTTTTCTCGGTCGGATAGTGTTCCATTCTGTATGGCGCCGCTTTCAGCAATTCCAGGTATCAGGCGAGCAACCCCGAGATCTGCTGCCCAACTTGCGAAACGCATGAGCGGAAGATTGATCTTCATGCTGTCATAATACTGTGGTACAGCCATATCAAGGCCAACAATTGCTGAAACTTCTTCAGGATATTTTTGCGCCCAATATAAAGATTCAAGCCCGGACATCGAGTGTGGGCAGAGAACATACGGTGCATTTACTCCTGCCTCCCGCAGCGCTGTTCTCGTATCCTCAAGTATCGAATCAATATCCCTGCCCTTATCAACAACATCGCTGAATCCATAACCAAACTTTTCTACAACAACGATTTTATATGGATCACTTAACAGAGAATAAAGCGATTTAAAATCTAATATCGGAGAACATATTCCTCCACCCGACAGAAACACTAAGGTGCGGTCCCCATCTCCCTCGACATATACACTCATGTTATGACCGTCGACTTCTACCATTTGTCCAATGGGTGTGAGCAATTTTGCTTCTTTGGATAAATGAACTCTATGATTTATGTAGAGTGCCAGCAGCAAGCCAATAACAATAGCGGCAATGATCAGAATAATTTTGATTGCTTTCTTTGCCTTCTTCATGTTTCATACTCCTTGGTCCATTCGCTCATGAGCCGTGAGACGCGTTTGGATTTTACTTGAATCTGCCGCTGTTCCAATGCTTTCTGAACGCGCCGCGCACCCTATCGGCTCTTGTTCTCAGATCTGCTCTAGCTTGGGCAGTTGTATGCTCACTTTGTCGATTGATCTTTGTCAAGTTTGCCATTCATTTTTTTGACTTTATTTTTCCAGATGAGATACTGAACAACCCATACAACAACAAACACTGCAATAAATATTACAAAGTAAGATATAAAGCCGATGACTGTGTGCTCCATCCAATTCGTGAAATATGCAATCGGCATCATCACAATCGCAGTCACCAGAAAATAAATCCCCGTTTGTTTCGCAATGCTCCAGCTGTCAATTTGCCAGATTACCGAGCACGCCGCAAATGCTGTACCCAACAACCCGCAAAGTACGGCTTGCAAAATCACCGCATTGATTTCATTCCCCATTGTTTCAATAAGCTCTGGTATACACGAAGAGTAATATCCGTTCCCCCAGCCGAGTGATAGGAAAATAGTAATGATATATCCCATTGCTATCCCCAGAGGGAAGCCCAAAAGTCCTCGCAAGACGGCTTGTTTTTTCATTTTGTTCACCTCATATTCCGAATGCTTGTTTGATTTTGGCAACATAGCGCCTTGAAACATAGGTAACCGTCCCATCGGACAGGGAGACGCAAATTGTCCCTGCAAAGCTCAAGTCAAAGCTCTTAACCTTTTTCAGATTAATAATTTCTGAATTGGAAATTCGCACAAAGCGACTTTTGTCAAGTCGTTCCTCTAACTCATAAAGCCTGGAGCGAAGGATGTACTCACCTTGGTTGGTTGTGGCATACACTTTTCCGTTCGCCGCATAAATGCGAATGATATCTGTTTGCTCCAAAATTTCAAGCGCATCCGCTCGAAATCCGGCAAGCATCTGCGGCGTTCCCGCGGAGAGCATCTTGACAAGAGCGGTTACTTGTTCTGTCATTTGGGCGGTTCGGATAATGATCTTAGGTTCTTCACAGGAACGATCAATCTTGATCTCAATTTGCATTGTGTCACCTCCTCGCTATGATTATAGTATAGGGAAAGCGGGAACCGATTTCCACCGATTCTCGATAAGTGGTCGTTTTCAAAACGCAGGTGGTAAAAATATAAAAAGAGTTCAGCCGCATCCCGGCGATCCATATAAATACGGATAAGAGGATATATTCTTTTCAATCGAGTAAAAAACCCCGGTGCTAGCACCGGGGTTTTTTACTTGGCATTAAGAATTCATCAGCCCGAGAATCTCCTCCATGGTGGGCAGCGCATGGATTGAGCCCTTGCGGGTGGTGGTCATCGACCCGGTCGCGTTGGCAAACGAGAGGCAGTCGAGCAGCTCCTGCTGGGACAGCGCCTCAGGAGAGCTGGGCGCGTGCAGCATTTTGTAGAGGAACCCGCCCATAAAGGAATCCCCTGCCGCAGTGGTGTCCGCCACCTTGACCGGGTATGCAGTCATCGAAACGGTGCATTCCCGGTTGAGCGCGAGGGCGCCGTCCCCACCGAGGCTGATGAGAACCACCTTGAGATTTTCATAGCGGTCGAGCAGTTCCTGCGCGCCCTGCTTGAAATCGGTGCAGCCGGTCAGGAACACCAGCTCCTCCTCTGAGAGCTTGAGGATGTTGGCGTAAGTGACTCCCTTGAGGATCCACTCTTTGGCAAGCTCAGCGTACTCCCACAGATTCAGGCGGAGATTGGGGTCATAGGAGATGAGCTTGCCCTTCTCACGGGCGTATTCCGCGGCGGCGAATGTGGCGCTGCGGGAGGGTTCGGCTGTCATCGACACCGAGCCGAAGTGAAAGATGCGGCAGTCATCGATCATCCCCCGGTTGACTTCCTCGGGGGTGAGCATGACGTCGGCAGTATGGTTGCGGTAAAAACTGAAGGAACGGTCCCCCGTCTCGCTCAGGTGGACAAACGCAAGGGTCGTCTGATACTCATCCGAGAGCACCATCCCCTGGGAAGAGACGCCGTTGTCGTCGAGCGTCTGTTTCAGAGCGTGGCCGAATGGATCGTTGCCCACCTTGCCAATAAATCCGGCGCTGCACCCGAGTTTTGCGAGCATACACAGCATGTTGGAGGGCGCCCCGCCCGGATTGCGTTCAAAAATTGGATTGTGATTTGCTGAAACCCCGACCGGGGTAAAGTCGATGAGCATCTCACCCAGAGCAACAACATCATACATAGAAATCACCTTCACCTTTCAAAAAGTCCAGCAGGCGGTGTTTATTTGTAACGCCTGGTGTATTTTTTCTTTTTCCTGCGCTTGTTGTAGAGCACGACGAGCACGATATACGCAATGATAAACGCAATCAGAATTGCGAGAATCAACAGGAACCACCAGGAAGTGACAACGGTCTTGACCAGATACAGGGTATAGGCGATCTGGCTGCGGCCGACGTCCTCTGCGGCGACGACCGTTACCGTCTGGACCACTTCGTTTTGGAGCTTGAGCTGCACTTCCCCGATTTTATCCCCCTTGCGGATGGGCGCCTGCACCGTTTCGGGCAGGCTGGAGGTGTCCCACATCACAGCCTCTTCCTTGACATCCTTGGGCAGCAGCTCGGACACCGCGTCCTGGGTGGTGAGCACCAGAGAATCGGTCCCTTTGGCAAACTCCACCTTGACGTCGTTTGGAATTGTCTTGCTGCCCGGGCGGGCGAGCACTTTGCTCTCAAAGGTCTTGAACGCCCAGTCGTACAGAGCGGCGTGGTCTGCGTAGGTGACAAAACTGTTCTGTCCGTGCGCGCCAAGGGTCACCAACAAATAGGTGTAGCCGTCCTGCTTCGCCATTGTGACCAGATTAAAATACTCGTTGCTCGTCCCTGTTTTGATGCCCTGTACATAGTTGCGGGAGTACCCGCCGTTCAAATCGGTATTGGAGGACATCATCTTGTTGGTGTGTGAGATAACGCGCGGCTCGGGATGTTTGTTGGTCGCCGCCATCGTGTAGGAATAGGTGGTGGCAATCTCCCGGAATCTCGCGCCGATCTGTTCGTTGGTGAGCGCGTAGTTGGTGATCAGGTACATGTCGTAAGCGGTGGTCAGCTGGTCGGGCTCATCGAGGCCGTGGGCATTGACAAAATGGGTGTTGGTGCAGCCGATCTCTTCCGCCTTTGCATTCATCATGTCAATAAACTTCTGAATATCTCCCTGGCCAATGTAGTCGGCGATAATGCTTGCCCCCTCACAGGCAGAGCGGAGCATAAGAGCGTAGAGCAGGTCCTTCATCGAAAGCTGCTCATCGACGCGCAGGTCCGCATTGGAGGCGGAGAGCCCGTAAAGCTGGTCAAACACATAGGCGGGCGCTGTGACCATCGTGTTGTCGATGTCGTCGATGGTTTCCAGGGCAATAATCGCGGTCATGATCTTTGTCGTCGACGCAGGGAGATACTGCGTCTGGGCGTTTTTCTCATAGATGACCTTGCCCGTCTCCATATTGACAAGATAGGCCGCTTCGCTGTTGATTTCAAAGTCTGGGGTATAGGCCGCCTGCACTGTAAACGGGGCAAACAGCGAGACAAGGACGATGCAGGGGACCAGCAGAAAAATTAATCGCTTCAATATAGACAATCTCCTCAAAATAGTGTATTATTTAAATTAAGTATAACAAAATAGCGGGGCAATTTCAATTGCAAACCGTCACTTATTTGTGAAGGATTCGTGAAACTTGTCCGCATGACTGCATAGAAATCTGAGGAGGAAACCACTATGTCAACCAACTACAAGCTGGCAACCATCGCCGTACGCGGCGGTTACGACGGGGAACCCACCACACATTCGACTGAAGTCCCCCTCTATCTGACAAACGCCTACAGTTTTGACAGCATTCAGCACGCTCAAGATCTGTTCTCCCTCAAGGAGCCGGGCAACATCTACTCCCGCCTCTCCAATCCCACAGTGGACATTATGGAAAACCGCATGGCACAGCTCGACGGCGGCATCGGGGCGCTCGGGTTTGCCTCCGGCCACGCGGCGATTTTTAACACCATTGTCAACCTCGCCTCTGCCGGAGACGAGATCGTCTCATCGATTCAGATTTACGGCGGCGCGATCAACATGCTCGGCGTCTCACTCAAACGGCTCGGCATCACAGTCAAATTTGTCGACCCCGCCAACCTCGAGGAGTGGGAAAACGCGATCACGGATAAGACAAAGGCGCTCTTTTTTGAGACGATCGGCAACCCGAACGCCAACGTCGCCGACATTTCGGCAATCGCAGCCATCGGCCACAAGCACGGCGTTCCGGTCATCGCCGATTCGACCTTCACCACCCCCTACCTCTGCCGCCCGATCCAATTCGGCGCCGACCTTGTCATCCACTCGGCGACTAAATTCCTCGGCGGTCACGGCGCGGTCATGGGCGGAGTTGTTGTCGACGCAGGGGCTTTCCAGTTTAAGGGCAATCCCCGCTTCCCCCTGTTCAACGAGCCGGATGAAAGCTACCACGGAGTGGTCTTTGCGGACACAGACGCCCCCTTTATTCTGCGCCTGCGCGCGCTGATTACCCGCGACCTCGGCGCCTGCATGTCCCCTTTTAACGCATACATGATTTTACAGGGCCTTGAGACCCTTCACCTGCGGATGCAGCGCCACTGTGAGAACTCGCTCAGAGTCGCGCAGTTCCTCGAGCAGCATCCCGACGTCTCGTTTGTCAACTACCCGATGCTCCCCGCAAGCCCCGATTATCCGCTGGTGCAGAAGTACTGCCCCAACGGCGCGGGCGCGGTCTTCACCTTCGGCCTCAAGGGCGGCCGCGAACGGGGCCGCCGGTTTGTCGAGGCGCTCAAGCTGTTCATCCACTGCGCAAACGTCGGCGACAGCAAATCAATTGTCACCCATCCCGCAACCACGACACACTCCCAGTTGTCCGCTGAGCAGCTCAAGGCAGCGGGCATCTCGGAGGAAACCGTCCGTCTTTCAATCGGAATTGAAGACTGCGACGATATCATTGCGGATTTGGATCAGGCGATCCGCACATCCGCCAATTAGGAGGAACCCACGAGTGATTTGGATTACCGGAGATAAGCACGGCCAGATTGAGGCGTTTGAGGAAGACTCCCGCTACAAAAAGATCAAGAAGCGGGATACCCTCATCGTCTGCGGTGATTTCGGCTTTGTGTGGGACGGCTCCAAGCAGGAAATGAAAAACCTGAAGTGGCTCGACAAGCGCAAGTACACCATCGCGTTTGTCGACGGCTGCCATGAAAACTTTGACCTGCTCTCCCACTACCCAATTGTTGACTTCTGCGGCGGAAAGGCCAGGGAGCTCGCCGACAACATCTATCAGCTGATGCGGGGCGAACTCTACGAGATCGACGGAAAAAAGGTGCTCGCCTTTGGCGGGGGCATCAGCGACAACCACGACGAGGAACTCCTGGGCATTTCTTGGTGGAAGGCGGAAGCCCCCACCGACAAGGAGATCAGCAACGCAATTGAAAGCCTGAAAAAGGCGGAGGGAGAAGTCGACCTGATCGTCTCGTATGAGCCCCCTCTCTCGATCAAGCCCTGTATGGAGGAGATGCTCCAGGACAGCGGCACCATCCACGAGGTGCTCGAACAGATCCGCACCCACTGTTCGTTCAAAATGTGGTACTTTGGCAAATACCATGTCGACAAGCACATCCCGCCCAGCTATGCCGCAGTGTTTGAAAAACTGCTCAAGTACACCGGTGATTAGCAGGTAGTACTCCCAACTTCAAATTCCGGCGACAGGTGCGTCGGATTTTTTGGCGAAGCGGAAAGATTTTCGCCGCCGGCCGCAACAACCAAAAATCTGGAGGAACTCATGATTACTGTCTCAAATTTAAGCATTAACTTCGACGGGCAAAGCCTGTTTAAAAACGTCAACCTCAAGTTTGTCGCCGGCAACTGCTATGGCGTCATCGGCGCGAACGGCGCGGGCAAATCGACCTTTCTGCGCATCCTCTCAGGCGATCTCGAGCCGTCCACCGGCGAAGTCGCGATTGACCCCAAGACCCGCATGTCGGTGCTCAAGCAGGATCACTACGCCTACGACGAATACCCCGTGCTCGACGCCATTGTCATGGGCAATCCCAGGCTGTACGAAATCATTCAGCAAAAAGAGGCCTTGTATGCCAAAGAGGACTTTTCAGAGGAGGACGGTGTGCTCGCCTCGGAGCTCGAAGGGGAGTTTGCCGAGATGGGCGGCTGGGAAATCGAGACCGACGCAGCCCGGCTGCTGCAGGGCCTCGGGCTGTCCGCTGATCTGCTCAGCGAACCGATGGCTTCGATCGGAGAAAAGGAAAAGGTTAAAATCCTGCTCGCGCAGGCGCTGTTCGGCCAGCCGGACATCATCCTGCTCGACGAGCCGACCAACCACCTCGACGTGCCCTCGGTCCAGTGGCTGGAGGAATTCCTGCTCGACTATCCCGGCACCGTCATCGTTGTCTCGCACGACCGCCATTTTCTCAACGACGTCTGTACCCACATTGTGGACGTCGATTACACCAAAATCAAAATCTACGTCGGCAACTACGACTTCTGGTATGAGTCGAGCCAGCTGATGCAGCGAATGATTCGGGACCAGAACAAGAAAAATGAGGACAAGATCAAGGAACTGCAAAGCTTTGTGCAGCGGTTCTCGGCAAACAAATCCAAATCCAAGCAGGCGACCTCCCGCCGCAAGCTGATCGACAAGCTGACGGTGGAGGAAATGCCCGCCTCCTCCCGCCGTTACCCCTTTGTGGGCTTTACTATGGACCGGGAAGCGGGCAAGGAGATTCTCGCAGTCGAGGGGCTCAGCAAAACAATTGACGGGGTCAAGGTGCTCGACAATGTCTCTTTCCGCCTCAACAAGGGGGACAAGGTCGCGTTTGTCGGAGAAAATGAGATCGGCATCACCGCGCTGTTTAAAATCCTCATGGAGGAGATGGAGCCCGACGAAGGGAGCTTTAAATGGGGAATCAGCACCAGCCAGTCCTATTTCCCCAAGGACAACACAAGCTATTTTGAAGGGTGCGAGCTCAGCATCCTGCACTGGCTCGAACAGTACTCCTCCGACAACACCGAGACCTATCTGCGCAGCTTTCTCGGAAAGATGCTCTTTTCAGGGGATGACGTCAACAAGCAGGTTTCGGTCCTCTCAGGGGGAGAAAAGGTGCGCTGCATGCTCTCCCGTATGATGATGTTCGGCTCGAACGTTTTGCTGCTCGACCAGCCGACCAACCACCTTGACCTCGAGTCGATCACAGCGGTGAACAACGGGCTCATCGATTTTAAAGGCAACATCCTTTTCTCCTCCTATGACCACCAGTTTATCCAGACGATTGCCAACC
>CBCSOX010000007.1:0-32466 GCA_965141735.1 uncultured Oscillospiraceae bacterium
TAACCGATCGCGGCTGTTAGGGAAGCCGGCGGCGGCCTGGCGCGCGCGTGAAAATTCGGGGCAGTAAAGTAGGAACAGCCCCTTTTTATGTTTTTTCAAACTGTCAACTGGACAGTTTGAAAGGGAAGTGGCGTTGAGTTTGCCGCTTTTTTAGATTCTTGCGGCCTGCGGGACGCGCTGAATGGCAGCGCCTGCGGGCGCGGGTGTTCCGGGGCTCCGCCCCAGACCCCGCTCAAGGGGCGCGCCCCTTGAGAATCCCAGGATCCGCTCTGAACAAGACAGTGCGCAACCAGAGCCCAGATGTAACCCCTACGCGAGAGGATCACCCTGCACTGCACACCCTACAGGACGCGTTCCGCCTGCGCACGCCGTGCGCCGCGAGAGGATCACCCTGCACTGCATACCCTACAGGACGCGTTCCGTCCACGCACACTGTGCGCCGCGAGAGAATCACCCTGCACCGCCCCCTACAGAACGCGTTCCGGCCGTGCGCCCTGCGCACTAGTTTTTGTCGCCGGGTTTGAAGATGAGGGCAATGAGAAAGCCGAAGAAGATGGCGGCGGCTATGCCGGCTGCGGATGCGGCGAGTCCGCCGGTCAAGGCGCCGAACAAGCCGCTTTTGGCAACTGCCTCCTGCACGCCCTGGGCAAGCAAATAGCCGAATCCGGTGAGGGGAACGGTTGCGCCCGCGCCTGCCCACTGCACCAGAGGCTCGTACAGGCCGACTGCGCCGAGCACAACGCCGGCCACCACAAACGCGACGAGAATTCTGGCTGGGGTGAGTTTGGTATAGTCAATCAAGAGCTGGCCGACAATACAAATGGCGCCGCCGACCAGAAACGCTTTTAATAAATCCAAAATCATGTTGTTTAGCCCTCCCATTTGGTGTTGGACAAATGCACCAGGTGCGCGATGCCCGGAATGGATTCGCCTTGCTGATTGGTGACGGTGGACATGAGCGCACCGGTTGCAACAAACAGCACGTTTTTGAGGTCCCCACTCTGAATGCGCTTGAGCACGTGGGAGCAGAGCACCCCTGCGCTACACCCACAGCCCGAGCCGCCGGCGTGCACGTCCTGCTTCTGCAAATCGTAGAGCAAAAGCCCGCAGTCGTTGTGCTGCTTGCTGATGTCGATCTTTTCGCTCATCAGCAGCTGATGCAGCAGGTCGGAGCCCACCATGCCGAGGTCTCCGGTTAAAATCAAATCATAATCCTCTGGTTTGGTGCCGGTGTCGTGCAAAAAGGTCTCAATGGTGTCCGCAGCGGCCGGCGCCATGGCTGCGCCCATGTTGTTGATATCCTTAATGCCGAGGTCGGTGATTTTGCCGACGGACACCCCTTTGACATACGGTGCGCCTGCGGACTCCCCGACAATGGCAGCCCCGGACGCGGTGGCGGTCCACTGGGCGGTGGGGGTGCGTTGGCCCCCGTATTCGAGCGGAAAACGGAACTGCCGCTCCGCAGAGCAGAAGTGGGAGGAGGTCACAGCGAGCGCCCGGGCGGAGATGCCGCTGTCCACAAAGAGGGAAGCCATCATAAGGCTTTCCGCCATGGTGGAGCAGGCCCCGTACAGCCCGACAAATGGGATGCCGAGTTCGCGCAGGCCGTAGTTGGAACCGATGCACTGGTTGAGCAGGTCGCCGGCAAAGGCGACGTCAATGTCCTCGGGGGTGAGCTGCGCCTTTTGAATAGCCCGGCTGGCTGCGTCCTTTTGCAGCAGGCTCTCGGCTTTTTCAAAGGTCTTTTCCCCGCCCAGGCTGTCCTGATAAATCACGTCAAATTCCTGGCCGAGGGGGCCGTCCCCCTCCTTGCGGCCTGCGACAGCGGCATACCCGATGATGCTGGGGGCGCTGGTTAACTTAATGGTGGCTCGTTTGACTCTCATAGCGCCCTCCTAAAACAGCCCGATGATCCACAGCACAATGCCGTAGACAATCGAGGCGAGTGTTCCGTAGACAATGACAGGTCCTGCGATGATGAACATCTTTGCGCCGAGGCCGAGCACCATGCCTTCTGTCTTAAACTCCAGGGCAGGGGAGGCCACTGAGTTGGCAAAGCCGGTGATGGGCACAATGGTGCCTGCGCCGGCGAATTTGGCGATTTTGTCAAAGACGTTGAGCCCGGTGAGCAGGGCGGTGATGGCGATAAAGGTGATGGACACCCAGGCGCTCGCCTCCGGCTTGCCGCAGCCCCAGTGGATGTAGAGCTGGCGCAGCAGTTCGCCGAGCATGCAGATAAAGCCGCCGACAAAAAAGGCGGCGGGCACATTTTTATAGGACTTTGATTTTGGCGAGGCCTGCTTCGCCATCTGATCGTATTGGGTTGCTGATATTTTCACGGTTGATCACCCTTTTTCTAAAAACTTTTACGGCTAGTATTTCCCTGAAATGAAAATATATTCTGAACTTTATCGATTTACTGCGATAAAACAATGATTTTGGCTTGCATTGCCCTGCCAGTTTTGCTATAATGGGTTTGTGTTTGAATACGGCGTACTGTGCGCGGCTTCCGCTGCTGGATTGGCTGGGCGGCCGGTGTGCGGCGCATTGTCCGGTTGATTCATTTCGTAAGAGTAATTTTAGTAATTTAAAGTGAGGTATGCATTTATGCCTGCAAAAGTAGTTGTCGGCGTTCAATGGGGCGACGAAGGAAAAGGTAAAATCATTGATATACTCGCATCCCGCGCAGATGTTGTGGTCCGCGCCCAGGGCGGAAACAACGCGGGACATACAGTGGAAAGCAACGGCCAGGTGTACAAGCTGCGCCTGATCCCCTCGGGCATTCTCTACCCCGAGACCCTCTGCCTGATCGGCTGTGGCGTGGTGGTCAACCCGCCCTCTATCCTCGAGGAGATGGATGAGCTCGCAAAACGCGGCATCCAGTTTGACAAATTCTACATTGACCCGCGCGCGCATGTGGTCATGCCGTGGCACATTGAGCTCGACGGCCTGAGCGAGAAATTCCGCGGCAACAACGACATTGGCACCACCCGCCGCGGCATTGGTCCCTGCTATATGGACAAATCCGAGCGCAGCGGCCTGCGGATGTACGACTTGGTGCATCCCGAGGTGTTCCGCGCCAAGGCAAAGCCGCTGGGCGAGCTCAAAAATCGCTTTATTTCGGAAATCTACGGCGAAAAGCCGCTCGATATTGACGCGATCATCGAAGAATACATTGAGTACGGCAAGCGCCTTGCACCCTACATCGCCGACGTGTCGGTTCTCGTCTACGAGGCGAACAAGCAGGGCAAGGAAATCCTCTTTGAGGGCGCGCAGGGCACCCTGCTCGACCTCGATATGGGGACCTATCCGTTTGTCACCTCCTCCAACCCGATTTCAGGCGGGGTGTGCACCGGCACCGGCGTGGGCCCGACAATGATCGGGGAGGTCATCGGCGCGGCGAAGGCATACACCACCCGTGTGGGCAAAGGCCCCTTCCCGACCGAGCTGTTCGACGCGGTGGGGGACACCATCCGGGAGCGCGGCAACGAGTTCGGCACCAACACTGGGCGCCCCCGCCGCATCGGCTGGTTTGACGGGGTGATCCTGCGCCACGCGGTGCGGGCGAACGGCCTGACCGGGCTTGCGGTCAACAAGCTCGACACCCTGAGCGGGGTCGGCTCCCTCAAGGTGTGCGTCGCCTACCAGAAGAAGGACGGCACAGTGCTGAAAAACTACCCGGCATCCCTCGAGGAGCTCGCGGAGTGCGAGCCGGTCTATGAGGAGTTCCCCGGCTTTGACGAGGACATCACCGGCTGCCGCAGCTTTGACGAGCTGCCGCAGGTCTGCAAAGACTACATCGCCAAGCTCGAAGAGGTCTGCGAGTGCCCGATCAAAATGGTCGGCGTGGGACCCGCGAGGGATCAGAACCTCGAGCGATAAGCGTCTGAATGGATACAAAACGGGGCTGTGAATCTGCACAGCCCCGTTTTTCCGCTGTCCTGATTCACCGCCTGGAATGCAGCCGCATAGAAGCGGCTCCAATCCGGTTGACAGCCGGTTAGGTGCTGATGCTGTTGGCGGGACTGCTGTCACAAGGCTGCGAAAGGCGCGGGAGCTGCCTTCGCCGCTAATTTACAAATAGCACTTGAAATGAACAGGGAAATAGTGTTTAATAGAACTGTTACAAAAGGAGCAGAGGAAAATGAGTGTTTTGAACATCGTGCTCGTCGAGCCGCAGATTCCGCAGAACACCGGCAACATCGCCCGCACCTGCGCGGCGACCGGGGCGCGGCTGCATTTGGTGAAGCCGCTCGGCTTTGCGATTGACGACAAAAAGCTCAAACGGGCGGGGCTGGATTACTGGCACTATCTCGACATCACCTATTACGAGGGACTCGACGATTTTTTTGCCAGAAATCCGGGTGGAAATTTCTATTATTTTACCACCAAGGGGCAAGCTAACTACAGCGAGGCGGCATACCCGGACAACGCTTACCTTGTCTTTGGCCGGGAGGACGCGGGGCTCCCCGAAGAGCTGCTCTTTGACCACCCCGAAACCTGTGTGCGCCTGCCGATGCGCGGCGGCATCCGCAGCCTTAACCTCTCGAACACCGTGGCGGTGGCGACCTACGAGGTGCTGCGGCAGTGGGGGTTCCCCGCACTCGAATCACAAGGAAATCTGACAAAATATAACTGGGAGGAAGCAACATGTCCAAAATAAAAATTATGACCGACTCGGCCTGCGACATTCCAAAGGAGCGAGAGCAGGAGCTCGGCATCCGGATTCTCAACTTTCCCCTCACGGTGGACGGGGAGGGCTACCGCGAACGGGAGGATTTCACCGAAGAGGAGTTCTATGAAATCCTGCTCAACTGCCGCAAGGTGCCGACCACTGCGCAGATCACCCAGACCGAGTTCCTCGACGCCTACAACGAGTATTACGAACAGGGCTACACCGATCTCATCTACGTCTCGATCAACGCCAAGGGGTCAAACACCTACAACTCCGCTTTGCTCGCCAAACAGCGGTTTGAGGAGAAGCACCCCGACGCAAAGTTTGCCATCCATGTGATCGACTCCAAAACCTATACCATCGCCTACGGCTATCCGGTGATGGAAGCGGCGATCAAGGCGGAAAAGGGCTGCCCGGTCGAGGAGATTCTCGCCTATCTTGAGGACTGGTTTGACAGCGTCGAGATCTACTTCGCCCCCTATTCCCTTGACTTTGTCAAAAAGTCGGGGCGGGTGAGCGTTGCGGCGGCGTTTGTCGGAGAGCTGATGGGGCTGCGCCCGATCATCAACTTCAACGGCGGGGACCCCCAGATTGTCACCAAGGTGCGGGGGGACAAAAACGTGATCCCCGGCCTCATCCGGCTGGCTTCCTCCGCTATGGTGCCCCAGACCCCGCACATGATTATCGGCGGCTGCCTGCCCGAGCGCACGGAGGAAATTACCAAGGAATTCACCAAACAGGTGGGGTATCCAGGCGTCGGCGTCTTTAAGGCGGGGGCTGCCATTGCCATCAACGCAGGGCCGAAAATTGTCGGGATTATCGTGAAAGGAAAACGGCGCTCCTAAAGGCGGAAAATACCGTTTATTTTGCATGAATTCGGAGAAAACCCCTTGAAAAATGTGGGGTGTTCGGGTATAATACTCTTTGGATTGTTACAGGTGTAACAAATAATAAAATTCGTTCCGTCCTCTCTGGGCGGCTGTATTGAAAGGATGGCTAAAATGACCTCTTTAAACAAAAAGACTGTCGACGACATCAATGTGTCGGGCAAAAGAGTTCTTGTGCGCTGCGATTTTAACGTCCCGCTCAAAAACGGCGAGATCACAGACGAAAATAGAATTGTCGCTGCGCTTCCTACCATAAAAAAACTGATTGCGGACGGCGGGAAAGTGATCCTCTGCTCCCACCTCGGCAAACCGAAAGGAGAGCCGAAGCCCGAGCTTTCGCTCGCACCGGTTGCCAAACGCCTTTCTGAGCACCTCGGCAAAGAGGTTGTTTTTGCCGCTGACGACAATGTTGTCGGGGAGAACGCCAAAAAAGCGGTTGCTGAGATGAAGGATGGCGACGTCGTCCTGCTCCAGAACACCCGTTACCGCAAAGAAGAGACCAAAAACGGTGAGGAATTCAGCAAAGAACTCGCAAGCCTGGCGGACGTTTATGTCAACGACGCATTCGGCACCGCCCACCGCGCCCACTGCTCCACCGAGGGCGTGACCAAATTTGTGGACGAGACAGCAGTCGGCTACCTCATCGGCAAAGAGCTCAAATACCTCGGCGACGCGGTGGAAAATCCGGCGCGCCCCTTTGTCACCATCCTCGGCGGCGCGAAGGTCGCAGACAAGCTCAGCGTCATCGAAAACCTGCTGAACAAGGCGGACACCCTGATCATCGGCGGCGGCATGGCCTACACCTTCCTCGCAGCCAAAGGTTACAACGTCGGCGACTCGCTGCTCGACGAGACCAAGATCGACTACTGCAAGGAAATGCTCAAAAAAGCAGAGGAAAAGGGCGTGAAACTGCTGCTTCCGATCGACTGCGCAATCGCAACCGCCTTCCCGAACCCGATCGACGCGGAAATCGAAGTGCAGAACGTGGACGCGGACAAAATCCCCAATGGCTACCAGGGCCTTGACATCGGACCGAAATCCGCTGAGCTGTTTGCAAACGAAGTGAAATCCGCTAAGACCGTTGTTTGGAACGGCCCGATGGGCGTGTTTGAGAACCCGGTTCTCGCAAAAGGCACCATTGAGGTTGCAAAAGCACTCGCAGAGACTGATGCGATCACTATCATTGGCGGCGGCGACTCGGCCGCTGCGGTCAACACCCTCGGCTTTGGCGACAAGATGTCCCACATTTCGACCGGCGGCGGCGCTTCCCTCGAGTTCCTCGAAGGCAAGGATCTCCCGGGCGTCATGGCAATCAACGATAAATAAGTAGTAATTTTTGATTTGAGAGGAAGGCTATCCATGAATAAAACACTGCGTGAAGCCATCATTGCTGGCAACTGGAAAATGAACAAAACCCGCCCTGAGGCGAAATCCCTCATCGAGGAGCTCAAACCCATGGTTGCAAACGCGAACTGCGGCGTTGTGATCTGCGTCCCCTTCACCAACCTCGAAACCGCCCTCCAGCTCACCCAGGGCAGCAACATCAAAGTCGGCGCAGAAAACTGCCACTTTGAAAAATCCGGCGCATTCACCGGCGAAATCTCCGCAGACATGCTCGCTGAGATGGGCGTTGAGTATGTGGTCATCGGCCACAGCGAACGCCGCCAGTACTTCGGCGAGACTGACGAGACCGTCAACAAGAGAACCCGCGCGGCAATCGAGGCAGGCCTCAAGGTCATCCTCTGCGTCGGCGAGATGCTCGAGGACAGAGAGAACAACATCACCGAGGAACTCATCTCGATGCAGACAAAGATTGCCCTCAAGGGCGTGACCCGCGACGAGCTCAAGAACGTCATCATCGCCTACGAGCCTGTCTGGGCAATCGGCACCGGTAAAACAGCAACTGCGGACCAGGCTGCTGAGGTCTGCGGCTTCATCCGCGAGACCATCGCTAAGATCTACGACCAGGAAGCGGCAAACGGCATGACCATCCAGTACGGCGGTTCGATGAACGCAAAGAACGCGGCTGAGCTCCTCTCCAAAGAGGATGTGGACGGCGGTCTCATCGGCGGCGCTTCCCTCAAAGCTCCCGACTTCACTGCAATCGTCAACGCAGCCAACGAAGGCTAAACTTTTATACGAAACACAATCCGCTTATCATGTCTCACTGATAAGCGGATTTTACTCCCAACTGGCCGGGGAGGTGCGGCGGGACGCTGTCCCGGACCCTGCTTAGGGGGCCTTTTGAAAAAGGCCCCCTAAGAACCCCCGAAAACTTTAACTTACGCCCATCTTTCGGATGGGCGTAAGTTAAAGTTCTTGGGGATTGTTAAGGGGCTTCTTTCAAGAAGCTCCTTAACCGGGGGTTGGGGCAGAGCCCCAGCGCACCTCCCGGGCCGAATCGAAAGGATGAAAACGATGGCGAAAAAACCTTTGGCGCTGATTATTTTGGACGGGTTTGGAGACAATCCCTCGGATTACGGCAATGCAATTCACGCGGCGAACACGCCGACCCTGGATAAGCTCATGGCGGAGTGCCCGCATGTGGACATTGGCGCGTCCGGCATGGACGTGGGGCTTCCGGATGGGCAGATGGGCAACTCGGAGGTTGGACACACCAACATCGGTGCGGGCCGCATTGTGTACCAGGAACTGACGAGAATCACAAAATCTATCAAAGACGGCGATTTCTTTGACAACGAGGCATTTCGCAAAGCGGTGGACAACTGCAAGAACAACGGCACGGCCCTCCACCTGATGGGCCTGCTGTCGGACGGCGGGGTGCACAGCCACAACACCCACCTCTACGGCTTAGTGGAGCTCGCGAAAAAGGCGGGACTCGAAAAGGTCTACATCCACGGCTTTATGGACGGCCGCGATGTGCCGCCCTCCTCTGGCATTGACTTTGTCAAGGACTGCCAGGCAAAGCTCGACGAAATCGGCGTGGGTCAGATCGCGACTGTGATGGGCCGTTACTACGCCATGGACCGTGACAACCGCTGGGAGCGGGTGGGCAAGGCCTACGCGGCAATGGTATACGGCGAGGGTGAACGCGCGGCAAACGCGGTGCAGGCGATGGAAAACTCCTACGCGAACGACGTCACCGACGAGTTTGTCCTGCCGACGGTCTGCGTCGAGGGCGCGACCATTCAACCGAATGACAGCGTGATCTTTTTTAACTTCCGCCCCGACCGGGCGCGGGAGATCACCCGGACTCTGGTGGATCCGGATTTCAACGGGTTTGAGCGCAAAAACGGGTTTTTCCCGCTTGTCTTTGTCTGCCTGACCCAGTACGACGTGACCATGCCCAATGTGGAGGTGGCGTTCAAGCCCCAGTCGCTGGTGAACACCTTTGGCGAATACATCAGCAAAAACGGCCTGACCCAGCTGCGCATTGCGGAGACGGAGAAATACGCGCATGTCACCTTCTTTTTCAACGGCGGTGTGGAAAAAGAGTTTGAAAACGAGGACCGCGCGCTGATCAATTCCCCCAAGGTCGCGACGTATGACCTGCAGCCTGAGATGAGCGCCTATCTGGTCACGGATGAGATTGAAAAGCGCATTGCGTCGGACAAATACGACGTGATCATCCTCAACTATGCGAACTGCGACATGGTCGGCCACACCGGGGTGTTTGACGCGGCAAAAGCGGCAGTTGAGGCGGTGGACACCTGCCTGGGCAGAACCCTCAAGGCAATCCTTGACAAGGGCGGCTGCGCGCTCGTCACAGCGGACCACGGCAACGCGGATAAGATGTATGAGGAGGACGGCTCCCCGTTCACTGCGCACACCACCTTTCCGGTGCCCTTCTTTGTGGTTGGCAACGGCGACTGCAAGCTGCGCGAAGGCGGCAAGCTCGCCGACCTCGCCCCGACGATGCTCAAGCTCCTCGGCCTGCCCAAACCGGCTGAAATGGACGGCGAAAGCCTCATCGTGGATTAATCTTTCAACAAAATACAGGCCGGCGGTTGAAAAAACCGCCGGCCTGTATTTTGTTTTTCATAAGATAATCTATTGGAAAATTTGGTGTTACTGCTTTTACGGATCCAGCGCTAATTGTTTGAAATATTTCGGAATCGCTTTTTCGTAAAAATATTCGAGCAAAGGATGAGGATCTGAAGGATTTTTTTTGTTCTGCTGCGCTTTGCTATGAAGGTACAATGGAAAATTGTCTTCTATAAATTGGCTATCTGTTTGCCCCTTTAGAGGATCGTATTGGCGATATTCTGTCACATAAAAATTTTCGTTATCATCTTTTGATAGTTGAATGAAGACTGGAAAGGGGTTTTCAGGACCAGATTGTAGGATGGGCGTTTGCTGTTCCAGATCGTAACAGGCGATACCCGCCATTAAATAGTAGGTTACTGTGCTGTTCTGCACATCCTTTCCAATGACCTCAAAAATAACAGCATTGATGTCATGTAGTTCATTTCTACGGAGCAAAGCAGTAGAAATTACTTGATTTACATCCTTAGTGTCGGAGAGATCCGACGACTGGTTTTTTCTCATAAAGCCTACATAATAAGTGGGTTGTATCGTTTGATAAACCCATACTCCACATAGAATTAAAATAAGAGATACAATCGCGATGATGCAGAGTTTTTTATATTTGTTTAAAATTTAATCACCGTCCAGTCGTTACTCGCGTCATCAATTCCTCCAACGCTTTTATCGTAAGCATTGTTGGTGTGGCCGCAATAAGTAGCAGAGGAACCGTTACTGTAGGTAATAAAAATTGCATGATAAGCCACACCTGTTGAAGTATGCCTGAGAAGTACTGCGTCACCGCCACTCATACGACTGATTGCAGTGCTTACCAAGGCGTAATTATAAATTGAGGCGTGTCTACTCCAGTAACTGTTGAAGTCAGCTACCTGCATCCAGGAAGTAGACATGGAACCTGCTGACCCATAATACCAGTAGCTTGATGTACTTACAATACCCTGTGGGAATGGATAGGGGGCATTTTGAGAAATTCCACCCGCCGCAAGACACTGAGAAACGAAATTCGTGCAATCACTACTCCAGGAGCGATATGCTGGGTTGCGTCCATTTGCCCACTGCCTTGCCTATGCAATAGAAATATCTCGATTCTCAAAATACTGTAGTAAAATATCTTGAATTTCACCTAAGGTATAGTCGTCGTTGCTTTTGGATGTGGCTGCAGACGCGGGGAAAATGCAGAATGTGCATCAGAAAACCACCGAAAGGATTCCACAGAAAATCTTATTCATTTTATCCTCCTTTTGCACCTATACCTCAAGATCGTATGTTTTTTTAAAAACTTCCAAGCGATAAATTACCCATTGGAATCGTCCTCCTTTCATATTATCATTATACCAAATAGCACACTTATTTCCAGATAAAAAACATATAAACATTAGATACTTATATAGTAAAATTTACATAATTTTATTATTAGACAGAAATTAAAATATAGGAACATTAAACCCGCCTCTTTTCAACAATTCACCTGTGATTTGCTGCGCAAAAAACTGCTGTTTTAAAACAGCAGGCCTTTTAGTCCTATTTGGGTATAGAAAATAACTCATACTTTGATTATGTGGTAGAATGTGTGTTACAGTACCTGTGATTGGAGGAAAAAGAGTTGCTTTTTATGCTGCGTTTGCGGGACCTTCGGAATGACCATGACCTCACGCAACGAGAGATTGCCCAGCTGCTTTACATGAGTCAACAGCAGTACAGTTTGTATGAGAGAGGTATACGGATACTTCCAATTGATTGCTTGGTTCTCCTTGCGGAGTATTATGGAACCTCCACGGATTACTTAATTGGGCTCACGGACAGAAAAACTCCTTATCCGAGGGCAAAGGGAGTGAATCGAAACTAGGAGCTACTCGTTGGCGATACAGTTTCCCCGCGGGTCGTCCATGCCGTGCGCTGTGTCGTAATCGGTTGATTTTTTGTAGGCTTGCTGATACTGAGCTACAATGTCACTGCTTCGGGTGAGCGTGTCAATCTTTACATCGCCGTAATTGGGGACAAGGGTGTAGGAATCGGTTTTTTCATCATAGCGCGTGGCGAACAGATAGGTGTAGCTTTCCTCCAAAAATTCGTCCCCGTCCATCAGCCAAATCTCCCCGTCAATTTCTCCTCCCTGTTGCATGACAGTGATTGTTTCATCCAAGTCCCCCTTGATCATCTGATGTACATTTACTTCATAGAGTTGATACGGAAGTTCCCAATTTGGATTTCCACGGTAGGGATCACTGACAGAGGAGGTCTTTTTCACAACGGTACCGGTGAACACTTGGTGGCAGATACCGACTAGTTGAACCGGATCGGAAATGTTGACCGCGTAGCATGCTGAGACGATCGATGTCTCAGGCGGGGTGTTTTGATCCTTGGCAGAGATAAAATAAATACAGGAGAGGGTGACCGAAAGGACAAAAACACAGGGGATGAACAATGCAAGCAGTGTTTTGCGGTTTGTTTTACCCATCTCTTTCACTCCTTTTACAGTGCACGAAAACGGTATTTTAATGGATGGAAGCTGCGGGAATGGAGTGACATTTCAAACAATCGGGCGGTTTCTTTCCATTGTTACAGTTTTGTTGTCCCTGTCTTCAGTATAGCATACATGGAGCGTTTCAGGTTTACAATTTTGAGCGTTTGACTTTACATTTTTATTACAGACAACGAGCACAGGGAAATAGGGCTTTTTGTGGATAATAAACGATACAATCCGGACAGTTTGAACCTTCCTTTTTCCATTTATCTGTGATTTGCTGCGCAAAAAAACCTGCTGTTTCAAAACAGCAGGTTTTTTCTCAATGCATGTGGCAGGATTCCGCCGGGGGGATTTCGCCGACGATGGGGGTCGGGTCGATGCCCCTGCGCTGATAGTAGTCTGCGATCGCCGCTTTAATTGACTGCTCGGCGAGCACTGAACAGTGAATTTTAACTGGCGGCAGGCCGTCGAGCGCCTCGACAACCGCCTGGTTGGTGAGTTTGAGCGCCTCGGTGATCGGCTTGCCCTTGATGAGGTCGGTTGCCATCGAGCTCGTCGCAATCGCCGAGCCGCAGCCGAACGTCTTAAACTTCACGTCGGTGATGATGCCGTCGTCGACCTTGATGTACATCTTCATAATATCGCCGCACTTTGCGTTGCCGACCTCGCCGACGCCGTCCGCGTCCTCTATCTCACCCACATTGTGGGGGTTCATAAAATGTTCCATGACCTTGGGGGAGTATTCCATTGCCATACTCATTACCTCCTGAATGCTATCATGTGCCCGGTGTATCGGGTTTCTGCTTCTATGGTTATAGTTCGGTATATCGGGTTTGCTTGTTCCGATTCCCACAGCTTTGGCGCAGTGCGCCAAAGCCGGTTGATTGATTCATAACTTCGATTTGCAGCGCCTAGAATGAGCTTGCTTCTCATCGCCTGGATGAAAGGGTTAAAAAGCCGGTTGTGCGCTGTTATCCTGCGTGCGCTCTGCTGTGGCTTCTACGCCTGCCAGACCGGCGACATGTCGCGCAGCCGCTGGATGATTTTGGGAAGCACCTCGAGAATGTAATCGACATCCTCCTCGGTGTTGTTTTCCCCAAACGAGAGGCGAAGGGAACCGTGCGCCTTTTCGTGCGGCAGCCCGATTGCCAGCAGCACGTGGGAGGGGTCGAGCGAGCCGGAGGTGCAGGCCGAGCCGGAGGATGCGCAGATGCCGTGCATGTCGAGCATGAGCAGGATGGATTCCCCCTCAATGCCCTCAAATGAGATGTTCGCGTTGCCGCTGAGCCGGTGCTCCATGGAACCGTTGACCCGGACCTTGGGGATTGTCTTGACCACCCCGTCGATGAGCTTGTCGCGCAGCTTGGCCACTTTGGCGTTTTTGCTGTCGATATCCCGCGTCGCGTCGGTGATTGCCTGTCCCAGAGCGACGATAAAGGCGTTGTTTTCAGTGCCCGCGCGGCGGCCCGCTTCCTGCCCGCCCCCGTGGAGAAGGTTGGGGATGCGCACCCCTTTGCGGATGTAGAGCGCGCCCACCCCTTTGGGCGCGTGGATCTTGTGGCCGGAGAGGGAGAGCAGGTCGATGTTCTGCTCCGCAACATTGATGTGCACATGTCCCACTGCCTGCACTGCGTCGGTGTGAAAAAGCACCTGTTTTTCTCGGCAGATTGCGCCGATCTCGGGGATGGGGAGAATGGTGCCGATCTCGTTGTTGGCGTACATGATGGTCACAAGAGCCGTGTCCTCCCGGATGGCGTCCGCCACCTGCTGCGGAGTGATCAGCCCCTCCTCGTTGACCGGGAGGTAGGTGATCTCAAACCCCTCTTTGGCGAGCGCCTCGCAGGTGTGCAGCACGGCGTGGTGCTCAAAGTTGGTGGTGATGATGTGCTTTTTGCCCTTGGCGGCGCCGAGCTGAGCCGCCCCTTTGATCGCCCAGTTGTCCGACTCGCTGCCGCAGGAGGTGAAGAAAATCTCGTTCTTCTGTGCGCCGAGCGCTTCGGCAACCTGCTTGCGGGCGTCCTCAATGGCAAACTTCGCCTCGTGCGCAATCGAGTAGATGCTGCTCGCATTGCCGTATTTCTCCTTCAAAAAGGGGAGCATTGCGTCAAAGACAGAGTCCGAAACCTGGGTGGTTGCGGCGTTGTCTGCGTACACAAATCTATTCATGTTCATCCTTCTTTCGATGATGGGTGTTTTGATTCCAACTCTATTGTATACATTTTTAGTGTATTTTTCAAGAGGGTTTGAGATTTTTAGTAAAACGCTCGATTTTTCAGTTTGCCGGATGAAATTTTTGGTAGAGTCAACAACTATTTGGCGTATTTCTGCGACTGGGCCACCGCGAGCTGATCGCACCGCTCGTTTTCCGGGTGCCCGGCGTGCCCCTTGACCCAGTGAAAGGTCACCTGATGCTGCTCGAGCAGATCGAGCAGCTGCCCCCACAGGTCGGGGTTGAGCGCCTTGTCCTTTTTGTTGCGCATCCAGCCGTTGGCGCGCCATTTTTTCGCCCATCCCTGCTGGATGGCGTCGATGATGTACTTGGAATCGCTGTGAATCGTGATCTCACAGCTTTCTTTGAGCGCTGAGAGCGCCTCGATCACTGCGGTCAGCTCCATGCGGTTGTTGGTTGTGTTTGGCTCCCCGCCGGACAGCTCCTTTTCGTGGGGGCCAAAGCGCAGGATCGCGCCCCAGCCGCCCGGGCCGGGATTGCCGGAGCAGGCGCCGTCGGTGTAGATGTCAACTTTTTTCATGTTATACGTCCTCCTGGATGAGATAAGGCGCGGTGAGGTCAAACAGCTTGTGGTCCACCAGTGCGTCGACAAGCGTGCCCTCGTCGGTGAACCGCTCCTCAAAAAGCTTGCCCTCCAGCCGGATTTTCGCGATCAAACCGGTATCGCTGTAGGGGATGAGCAGCTTCATCCTGCGGGAGGTCTGCTCCAGCGAGGAGGCGATCTTGTGCAGCAGGTTGTCAAACCCAAAACCGGTTTTAGCGCTGATCATCACGCTGTCCGGCTCGCTGAGGAAGGGCTGGAAGGGAATTTTATCGCATTTGTTGAGCACAGTGAGCACCGGGATTCCGCCGCAGCCGAGCTCTGTGAGCAGCTGGTGGACCACTTTGACCTGGCTCTCCACCTCGTCGTTGGACACGTCGCAGACGTGCAGGATGAGATCGGCGTTCGCCGCCTCCTCGAGGGTCGACTTGAACGCCTCAACGAGATGGTGGGGCAGCCGGCTGATGAGGCCGACGGTGTCGATGAGCAGCACGCTTTTACCATCGGGCAGCTCAAGGGCACGGGCAGTCGGGTCGAGGGTGGCGAACAGCTTGTTTTCCGCGAGCACCCCCGCGTCGGTCAGGGCGTTTAAGAGGGTGGATTTGCCCGCGTTGGTGTAGCCGACGATCGCAACCGAGGTCACATTGTCCTTTTTGCGGCGGGTGCGCATCATTTCGCGGCGCTTCTCGAGCTGAGAAAGCTCCTGCTCCAGCGAGGCGATGCGGCGGCGGATGTGCCGCTTGTCGGTTTCGAGCTTGGTCTCGCCCGGGCCGCGGGTGCCGATGCCGCCGCCGAGCCGAGAGAGTTCAACTCCCATCCCCGCGAGGCGGGGGAGGCGGTAGCGCTGCTGGGCGAGCTCCACCTGGAGCTGTCCCTCTCGGGAACGGGCGCGCTGGGCGAAGATGTCGAGGATGAGTGTGGTGCGGTCGATCGCCCGCACGCCGGTCACCCGCTCGATGTTGCGGGTCTGAGTGGCCGTCAGCTCGAGGTCAAAGATGAGAAGGTTCACCTCGTTGCCCTCGCAGAATTCCTTGATCTCGTCGAGTCTTCCCGCGCCGATGCAGGTCGCGCTGTCGGGTGCGTCCCGCCTTTGAGTCACCGTGCCCGCAACCTCGACCTCTGCGGTGCGGGCGAGCTCCTCGAGTTCCTTTAAAGACTGCTCCGCGTCAAACTCCCCGGTGTCGATGCTGACGAGGACAGCCTTGGTCGTTTCTATCGTATTTTCGTGCATAGCTTCTCCTTGCTGATCATACTGGACATGTTTCCAATTTATTATTACCCGAAAGGGAAAAAACTTCAATACTTTTTTGTGAATTCTACGGTTTCTTGCGCAAACCTGCTGAAATTCTTCTGCGGATGTGCTATAATAAATTGTTGTATCAAAAACAATCCGTTTGACAGAATCCGAATGCAGGTGAATGAAGTGGAAAATTATGATGTAATCATTGTGGGGGGCGGCGTCGCGGGGCTCAACACCGCGCTGCACCTCGAGAGCAGACTGCGGGTGCTGCTGCTGTGCAAACGGGAGAGCACACTGTGCAACTCCTCCCTCGCCCAGGGAGGCATGGTCTCGGTGTACGATGAGGTCAATGACAGTTGCGCACTGCACATCGAGGACACGATGATCGCCGGGCGGGGGGAGAACAACCGCGAGGCTGTGACTGTCCTCTCCCGCGAAAGCCATTTGGCGGCGGATGAGCTCATTACCCTCGGAGTGGACTTTGACCGGGATGAACAGGGGAACTACCACCTCACCCTCGAAGGGGGCCATTCCCGCCACCGCATCCTTCACCACAAGGATTCGACCGGCCGGGAGATCGTGGACAAAATGCTCGCCGCGGTGCAGCAGCGGGAAAACGTCGAGCTGATTGACAACGCGCTGGTCTGCGACATCAAACAGACAGCGGGCGGGTACAGTCTCAACGTCCTGCAAGGCGGGGAGCACCGCACGCTGAGCGCTCGTTTCTGTGTCCTCGCGACAGGGGGGCTTGGCAGGCTCTACCAATACACCACCAACTCGGCGATCGCGACGGGGGACGGCATTGCGATGGCCTATCAGATGGGGGCGCGCATCCGCAACCTCAGCTATATCCAGTTCCACCCCACCGCATTTCACAACGACAAGCGGGAGTGCTTCCTCATCAGCGAGGCGGTGCGCGGCTCGGGCGCCTACCTGCTCAACTGCCATGGAAAGCGGTTCATGGACCGGTACGACGAGCGGCTCGAGCTTGCGCCGCGCGATGTCGTTTCCCAGGCAATTATGAAGGAACAAGAGTCAACGGGGAGCAAGGATTTCTATCTCGACATCTCCCACAAGGACAGCGATTACCTGCGAGGTCGGTTTCCGATGATTTACACCAATCTGCTCGAAAAAGGGTTTGATCTGACCAAAGAGCCGGTTCCGATCTACCCCTGCCAGCATTATTTGATGGGGGGGATTGACGTCGACCTTTCTTCCCGCACCACTCTCGACGGGCTGTATGCGGTTGGGGAATGCTCCCACACCGGGGTGCACGGGCGCAACCGGCTCGCGAGCAATTCACTGCTCGAGGGAATTGTGTTCGGCCGGCGCGCCGCGCTCGACATCAATGAGAGGGCAGGGCAGCTTGGGGAGGAGCTGCGGCCGTATTCGTTCAAACCGGACGTCTATACCGCGGACATCCCCAAGGGGACTCGCACCGAGATCCGCTCGATTATGCAGCGCAGCCACTTTGTGCTCCCCAACCGCCAGCTCGCGGAGGAGGGGTTCATCCGGATCAACGACATCCGGTTTCTGCTCGAACACGGGCAATTCCGGCAAAACGCCGATTACGTGGAGGCAAGGTCGCTTGCAACCTGTGCCTATCTAATTCTGAGAGAAATTATGTAGATGGAGGAGAAACTATGATTCCACAGTTTACAATTGACGATATCATCAAGCGCGCCATCCAGGAGGACATCAATTATGTTGATGTGACAACCGACTATCTGCTCAGTGACGACGCTGTCACCACAGCGAACTATGTCGCAAAGGACAGCGGCGTGGTGGCGGGCGTAGAGATTGCGGTTCGGGTGTACGAACTGCTCGACCCCGCCGTGGAGTACGAAATCCGAAAACAGGACGGGGACGCGGTGCAGAAAGGGGACATCATCCTCTCCCTCTAGGGAAAAACCTAGACCCTGCTCAAGGGGGAGCGCACCTCCCTCAACCTCATTCAGCATTTGTCCGGCATTGCGACGATGACGAGCAAATGCGTCAAGCTTGTCGAGGGGACGAACGCCACCATCACCGACACCCGCAAGACGCTGCCCGGCCTGCGCGCGCTGCAAAAATACGCGGTGACGGTCGGCGGTGGGCGCAACCACCGCTACAACCTCTCAGACGGGGCGATGCTCAAGGACAACCACATTGACGCCTACGGATCGATGACAAACGCCGTCAACGCCCTGCGCGCCAAAATCGGCCACATGGTCAAAATTGAAGTCGAAACCCGCAACCTCGACGAGCTGCGCGAGGCGCTCTCCGCCGGGGCGGACGTGATTATGCTCGACAACATGTCCCTTAAAGAGATGCGGGAAGCGGTCGAGATCACTGCGGGCCGTGCCAAACTCGAGGCGTCGGGCAACATCACCGACGAGAACATCCGCGCCGTCGCCGAGACTGGGGTGGACATCATCTCGCTCGGCGCGCTGACCCACTCGGTCAAGGCATTTGATATCAGCATGAAAATCGCACTTTGATTGGACAGCAATGAAGTAGGATTGGGGAGAAAACCGCTCTTGAAAAAACGTGAACGCAAAAAGCTCGTTGTGGATGAGAACTACGAGTTTCTGCCGAAAAATATTTTTTATCGCTTTTTTTCCGCTATACTGCGGGTGCTCGCAGTTGGCTTTATGTACCTGTACAACACCGTCGTGTTCGGCATGAAGGTGGAGGGACGGGAAAACTTAAAGGGACTTCCCTCCAAAGGCTTCGTGTCGGTGTGCAACCATGTGCACGGACTGGACTGCACGATGGTTGCCTGTGCGCTGGGGGTCACCAGCCTCTACTACCCCTCCCGCAAGGGAAATCTCGATCTCCCCTGGCGCAAACGGCTCATCCACATCCTGGGTGCCGTTCCGATCCCCCCCTCCTCGGTCAAGGCGTTTCAAAATTTTCAGGAGGCCATGGCAACAGTGCTGCGGGAGGGGAAGGTGGTACACATCTTTCCGGAGGGCTGCCTCAAACCGTATCATCCCGAACTGCGGGAGTTTAAACGGGGCGCGTTTAAAATGGCTTACGACAACCGGGTGCCCCTGGTGCCATTGGTGATCAGCTATCGGCAGCCGACCGGCTGGAGAAAGCTCACCAACCGCAAGCCGCTGCTCACCATCTCGATTCTCAAGCCGCTGCTTCCCGACCCCGGGTTGCAGGAGAAGGAAGAAATCAAACGGTTGCTGAACGCGTCCTACCACGAGATGGCAGAAAGGCTGGAGAGCCGTCCGGAGTAGCGCGCTGTTGATACAGCCTAATCGTGGGCTGCTGCCAAAAAGAGTTTTGCGGCGCACAGGTTCCACTCTTGAGTGGATGGTCGGTTGGACGGTTTTGCCCTGTAAAACAGATGCATTGAATGCGCCTGCGGATCACGCCTGATTTGGCAGATACGCGCTTGAATCCGGAGGATTTGCTCAAATTCCGATGGCTGGAAGGGGCCTGTTGACAGGCTGTAGATGGATAATATTCCCTCCACAGAGATAGCCCTGCAAAAGGGATTTCGCAGCACCTACTGAAATAGGCGGTTCGCTGGATGCCGTATTTCTTTGCTCCAAATAGTTATTTAAAAAACGCTGTTCAAGATACGACGATCTTGAACAGCGCTTTATTTTATCATAATTCCAGGCAGTGCCGGTGGATTTACAGATGCGCTTTTTCGCAAGCCCCCGGTTTTACCTGGGGTAAGGAGAAAATGCGAAAGGCTTGCCGAAGGAAAGTGAGCGAAAACCGAATAAACGTCAATTCTCAAGGTATGTGAATGGGATTGCTGGGATGGGATCCTTTGCTTCTATTGGATGATCCTTGTTGGGCTTGGCAAACAACCCGTCCACAGGTAATTTTATTTGGGGCGTAAAGGCGGCGATTGGGCGACTCTAACATTTGATCAACAGTTGGAACCCGGGCGGTTTCATCCCAGTTTGGATAGAGCAAAGGTGGGCCACAATTTAATACAGAGAGGAAACAGCCCGCTCAGCCTATGAGTGGTGATAGGCAAGGGGACAATTCACCGGATAAAATCAAACGACCAATCTAAAGTTTGAAATTTTTAGTAAGAAGTGGTCAAAGAAAAACATGGTCCCGCTCCAGTTAAAAAGGAGCGGGACCATGCAAATCAAAGATCTGTTACAATCGGGGGAAGCTTGCCGTCCGTTAAACGGGGGACAATTTGAATTGCGTGTAGTTCTTTCGTTTCATGGGCCGGGAGAGGGGATTTTATTTTCTCTTTCGGGAGAAAGCGATCGCTGCTGCACAAACCATGAGCACTGCTCCCGCTGCAATTGGGAGGGTTTCGCCGGTCGCCGGGGTTTTTGCACTGTTAGTGGTGCCTGCGATGCCGGTTGCGGTGGAGGTTGTTTGAGCAGGCGTTTGGGTTTCAGCTGCAATCAGACCGTCAATGGCTGCGCTCAGCTTGTCGGCTGCGTCGTTGACCTCAGCCTGGGTAGCATTTTCATTTTCGTTGACTGATTTTGCCTCTTCGATTGCTGCGTTAAAGGCCGCTGCGCTTTGTGCTGTGTATGCTGTCGTGTCAATTTCAGACGCTTTGGCGAGGACAGACTCGAGCACGCTCTTGTCCGCTCTGTAGCGCAGGTTCATCATCGCTTCGAGCAACTCAGTTTCCGCTGCCGCCACATCGTCCTGCATGGCGTCTCCGTCCTCTTTCACTGCCTTTGCTTCTGTCAGAGCGGTGGTAAACGGCTCTGCGGTCACAGGGGTGTATTTGTCGATCTGCGCATAGAAGCTTTCCGCAAGTTCAATGAGCTGATTTAGAGAGGTTTTGTCCCCGCGGACAAAGCCGAGTTTGTGAATCTCTGTCATCAGAGTTTTCCAGGCGTCGTCGACTGCCTGCTGGGTTGCGATCGGGTTTTCATAGACTGTTTTTGCGGATTCCAAAGCTGCGGTGAAGGATTTTTGCACACTTGCGATGACGTTTTCAAATTCTTCACTCTCTGCCGCCTCCTGTGCGTAAGCGAGCACTTTGCCGAGGATGCCTTTCTCTACAGTCACATTTTCAATCGCCACATCCACATAGGGGGCGATCACTGCGCGGGACGGGCCGTAAGCGCTGTAATCCACATCGTGGTGCCACCATCTTTCCCGATTGATCTCAACCTTCATTTCTCCGGTGGAGAGCAGCTCGTTGGTCAGGGTGGAGGCGTAGATGATTTTGATGGTGTTTTCTCCATCTTTCAAGTACTTAGAAATATCTGCAACGGGTTTGGTCATGCTCACGCCGCCGGTGGTGGTGCCGGGTTTCTTTGCGCTGTCCGCGCCGCCGACTTTGGTGCCGTTGATGTACACTTCCAGGCTTTCCACCAGGGTGTCGCCGAGGTCAAGGGTCGCCCCGTCTGCAGCTTTTGCGTCCCAGTTAAAGGTCGCTTCGTAGGTGGCAATGCCGGATACGTCCATGCCGACTTCTGGAATCTGGTCCCAAGTGGTCATGGTGTCGAGTTTTGCAGAGATGTTTGTCTTTTTCGTGGGGGTTCTGCCGTTGACAGTTGTCAGGGTGGAGCCATCTGCAAGGGTCATGGTCTCTTCGATGTGTTCGATTTCTTTGCTGTCTTCCCAGGACTCCACATTGACGTCCCAGCCAGTGATGTCGTAAGCAGCCGGAACAGTGATATCGGTTGTGTAGGTGGTGCCGTCGTTGAGGGTGGTGGTGTAGGTTCCGGATTCATTTGCGCGGATGTTCACAGCATTGCCTGTCACATAAGCGGAGGCTGCGTCTGTGGACACGGCGTGGCGTTTCTCGCTCTGCACTTCTTCGAATGCGTACAGCGCGATGTTGTTGTAGTCGAGGTCAATGGAGAAAATTGTCTGGCCGTTTTCATAGCGGTACTCGCCCACTTCAGTCACTTCGCCGGTCCAGGAATTGATTTCGTAGGGGATGTACTGGCCGTCCATTTTGATCTCGGTCTGGATGTTGGTGCCGTGGTCTTCGTCCTGCACACTTTCAATGTGGCTGTTCTGGTGGTAGTCGTTGGTGCAGTAGTTGTAGGCGTAGAGGTACCTATTGCCGTCTTCATCCTGACGGGACTGGGTCAGCAGCTGGTGGTTGGGCTCGGCAAATTCCGCGTAGGGGCGCACGCCGAGTTCCTGCAGCATCTCATAGACATTGTCCTCATAGCCCTCTGCCACCTGGTCTTCGTACCGGAAGTCTTCCGACGCGTCGTAGATTTCCGCAACTCTGACAGTTGGGAGAGATTTGAGTTCCGTCATGATGGAAGCGAGCTGTTCGTCCGATCCGTCGTTGAAGGGGGTGCGGACGGCCGCATTCTCCATCACGACAACCTTGAGGCCCTGTTTTGCCCACTCGAGGATTCTTTCAGCGCCTTTGACATCCAGCCAGTTCTGGTAAAGAACGAGCGCTTTGTAGCCCGCCTTTTCAATGGTCTGGGTCTCGGTGTTGAAATAGACGTCGTCGTCAAAGAGGAAATCGGGGCTGAAGTAGTCGTAGGTGTAGCCGTTGTCCTGCAGCTCGGTGGAGCGGTAGTAGATGCCCTGGTGCGCGAGCATCCAGTTCATGCCGCCCAGGTCGTTGCCGGT
Source organism: uncultured Oscillospiraceae bacterium (assembly GCA_965141735.1). GTDB lineage: Bacteria > Bacillota > Clostridia > Oscillospirales > Ruminococcaceae > Massilioclostridium. The sequence continues at coordinate 22,583 of CBCSOX010000007.1, forward strand.
GCCGCCGCCAAAGCGGATGCCCTGGGTCCAGTTGTTGTGGATAAAGCCGATATCGGTTCTCGACTCACCGGTTTGAACCAGCTGCTGGACGCGGCCGAGGTGAGCGTTGAGTTCATCGTAGTCCTTGTAGCCCGGGTTGCGGGTTCCGAAGAAGTGGAACATGTATTTGCCAAAGCCCGGCGAGAAGCCCGGCCAGCCGGAGGAATCGCCGTAGCCGTAGTCTGCTGCCCAGATGTGCCAGACGGCGCGCTGGAAGCCTGCTGCGTAGGAGGCGTAGGCATCTTCGAGGTGTTTTTGCGCAGTGTAGGCATAGGCCATCGGCGGTGCGCTCAGCTCGGTGGAGAGGACCTTGTTTTCCAGTTTGGAAGCGCCTGTCCAGAGGCGGAAGATGTCGATCTGGTTGTACTGGTTGAGGTTCTCTGCCTCCGGGTAGTCGACATCCATAGCAGGCTCGGAGATTTCAAAGGTTCTGCCGTAGGAGATCTGTGCACGGGTCTTGATGCCATAGGAATTGAGCCATTCCTTGAGCGGAACGAGCATTCTCTCGCGGTAAACGTCGGTCATCACTTCGAGATAATCGTTGACAATTTTCTCCCGCTGGCTGTCATCTACAATGCCATAGGTGCTGCTCATCTCGTGGTAGGGGTTGCTGACATTTGCTTTGACTCCGTCGAGCAGGAACAGATAGGGACGGATGTCGTAGTTCTTGCGCTCCATGAAGAGCTCCGCCATATCCTCACACCAGAAGGTGATACCGGTCGCGGGGTTGATTTCGAGCGAGTCCATAAACAGCTGTACATCGCCCTCTGCGATTTTTGCGACGAGCTCGGGGTCGTTAAAGTAATGGTCGTTCCAGAAGGTCTGAAGTGCCTCGATGCCTCTTGCATCAAAGTAGTTGGTCGCATAGGAGGGAATCTGCGAGGGGCTTGCCGACTGCGCAGTTCCCTGGCTCCACAGTGCGAAGACCCGGTAGGTTCCGTCCGCGGGGGCTGTCCAGTTGACGGTTTGCGCCCAAACGGTTTCGCCCTCGGTGACTTCGGTCAGGGGGATGTAGGTGGAGGTGTCCACCAGGCCCTCGTCGTTGAGCCGATACGCATACGCCGTGACAAACTGCGCCACAGGCCGCATCTTACTCGGAGTCGGCAGATTTTCGAGCGTCTGTCCGGCAGCGACTTCGACTGTACCGAGCGCGACGTTCTGCATGGCCGCCTGGGAATCGGGGTCGAGTCCCGGCACGTTGGAGGTGGCCCAGTTGGTGCCGGACGTCAGATAAACGCCCATGCCGAGATCGAGCAGTTTGTTCATCATCAGTTTCCATTTGTGGGACCACATCTCAGAGCCGTAGGCATACACATCGTCGGGCGCGAGCCTGTCGTTTTGCATACAGAGCTCGACGCCGCGGAAACCAGCATCGTAAAGAGCCTGGATTTCATCGAGCAACGCCTCGTCGGTGTTAGCCGCGTCGCCAATCCACCAGCGGATGTCGGTGCTGTACACTCTGTCAGGGTCCACATATTTTTCGGTGAGCGCTGTCTGGAACGCAGACGGGGCGTTCGGATCAACAGCAGCCGCGCTCACTGGGGTGAACACGCTTGTGATGGTCCCGGCGAGCATTGCCATGCCGAGCACTAGCGACAGAATTCGTTTCTTCATTGTTACCTTTCCTTTCTTGCGCAAAAAGATTTGCGCCTCTCTCTTGTTCTCTTTCATTCCCTATTCCAATTCTGTTGTGCTGCATCCCTCCTCATAAGGTCGCCAGAGTGAATGATATGTTGCAAAGATAACTGGTATTTTCAGGTTTGCAACAATTTCACTTGCTTTCTGTATTAGATTATAGTACTATTAGATAAAGAAGGGAACCTATCGAATCGATCACGTTTCTATACCGATGAGGTTTTTTTAGACATCGAACCAAACTGGAGGGACCATCCGATGCTGACCATAGAACAGTGTATTGAACAATTTACAGACGGCATCAAGAAGTATCATACCAAACACAGGCCGCTGCAGCCGTTTTGTAAAGATTACACAATTCCCGGGAGTTCCTTCCGGATTTCAATTCATTTTGATCCGCCGGGATTTAAACACCAGGCATTTCACAACCACGATTGTTTTGAAATGATTTACGTCTACCAAGGGGAACTTGAAAATGAGATGCCGACCAGCCGGTGCACTCTGCGCCAGGGGGACATCCTGCTGCTCAATCCCAACGTCTGGCACAACGTTTACCGCAATGATGAGAGGGATATCGCGTTTAACGTCGCGATTCCCAAAGAGTTGTTTCAAACCTATCTCTCTAATATTTTGGAGGACAACCAGATGTTTTCCTTTTTCTTCTCAGACTACCTCTACCGCGATCCAAAATCAGAGCGTTACCTCTATTTTCAAAACAGCAACGACCCCTGGGTGCGGGAACCGGTCGAGAGGATGGTACAGGAGTATTTCAGCAAGCAGCCCAACTGGAGCAGTATGACGCTCGCCTGCCTGATCGCGCTGTTTTCCCAGCTGTCCCGCACCCATCAGGCGGAGAGCAAAATCGCCGCATATGAAAACGACCGCAACCGCATCGTGTACGAGATGGTCGCCTATGTCAACGCCCATATGCAGGACGTCACCCTGAACCAGATGGCTGAACACCTCAAATACTCCCCTGGGCACCTCTCTAAGCTGCTGCGCAAGTCGGGTAAAAATTTTTCCCAGCTGCTGCTCGAGTGCCGCATGAACAAGGCGGGCTACTACCTGGAACACACCAACCTGCCGATTTCTGAAATCATTGAACGGGTCGGCTACACCAACGAGTTTCACTTTTACAAGCTGTTCCGGCAGTCCTTTCACACCACCCCCACCGAATACCGGAAACGTGTGCGGAGTTAAGCTTGCCGGGGTGTCTTTTCCGCAAAGCCCGGGCAAAAGGGAGGGTGCCGCAGCCGAATCCACGTACAACCCGCTGCGATTTATTTCGATGCAAAAGCAGGAATCCTGCGCAGCAAACTAGAGCAAAAAAAGAATATCCGAAGAGCCGTTTCTGCGCCTCTCCGGACTTACTCAAAACCACCTTGAAGTTTTACCATCACCATTTCCTCAAATACAGCTCATTTATTTGCTGATATTTGAATCCTATGCGCTTCGCGTGTGGGGAAAATCATCGAATAAAACAATATCCTGGCATCGACTTGTGTCCACAAACTGGGCATGCTGTACGTTCTCTTTCTCACCGGGCCACAACAATCAAACGCTTACTGTTTTTATCATAAGGCCGAAGGTCATAATCGCCGTATAGTTGAATGTCAGAAAACCCCGCCTGACTCAACAATTTGTGATAATCATCATCTAATAAAATTCGGTAAACAATGTCATATTGGGCCTGTTCTACCCGGTTCAGGGTGTGGTGAAGGTCAACGATATGGATTGTCTGCAAATTCTGATCCCGTTCTTTGACAAAGATCCGTGAAAAGTCCTCCCGGTTCACCACCACCTCAATCGGAGGTAAAGTCAGGTTCCTGTGGGTTGTACCCGACGTAAGCACGAGCAATCCCCCGGGGTTGAGCCGGTTTTTCATTGATTGTATCGCTGAGAGCAGATCCTCGTCGGTGTGCAGATGCGGCAAGGAGGTTGTGAGGCACACAACGGCGTCAAAATGAATCTCAAATTTACTTTCTAATCAGCGAAAATCGCACTGCTGCAGCGGGATATTTTGCCCCCTCTGCTGTAAATTCTTTTTTGCCACCTCCAGCATAGACGGCGAATAATCAGAGCCCCAGAGCTGATAGCCTAACTGTGACAGCAGATACAGATGCTGTCCGGTGCCGCAGGCACAGTCCAAAACAGTTTTGACTTTGTGTTCTCGAAACAGCTGATCAAAGAAATCTCGTTCATCTCCTAAATAGCATTCGATCGCGCCAAATTCATCGTAATCATAGGCAAATTTCTCGTAAGGATCCTGCATACTACCCCTCTTTTCTCCTTGAAATGGAATGGTTCTTCATCAACCGTGCATATAAATTCTTTATCATTTCTTCAACCCGTACCATATCGGCGAGACAGGACATCCCGTCCATGGACTGTATGGCGCCTGCCATCAAACGCTCCGCTTCCTGATCATACCGTATGTTCTGCCTGCGTTGCTGAAGCTTCATTTTCAATAGATTCAGAACAGTTTCTTTATTCTCTTCCGTGTGTTGCTCTGTTTCATGCAGAATCCATTTGATTTTGGATAAGGACACTCCAACTGACTTCATCACTTCGACATACCGCAACAGCAATAAATCCTGATCTGTATCAGTATGGTAGTTGTTTTCCCCCTAACCGGCTGGATCAAGCCAATTTTATGATAATAACACAGGGTGTCTTTTGGCATGCACAACAACTTTGCTGTCTGGTTGATCGTATATTGTTTCATAACGCTGGTTTTCTTTTCTGATTACGATTATTATAACATTGGAGTTCACTCCGATGCAATAATTGAATCTAGTTTTTTGTTGAATCTCTCTCAACTTTTCCACAAAAAGCAGTCCCTGCATTGGGTGCGAGGCTGCCAAACAATCGAAAAATTCTATTCCCGGGGAAAAATGAGTTGTTCGGCGACATGTGCGCTAAATGGTTTTTTCGGCCTTTGCGGGGAGCGGCTGGGGAGGGAGGCCTTTTTCAAAAGCGTAGACTTTGTCCAACACGCAAAAACAGCCCCTGCGCTTTATGCAGAGGCTGTTGGAAGGCTGGGTTCAATTTTAAGCGAACATCGAGACAAAGGCCGCGACGATGACAACGGTGTAGATGATTGCGATGACCCACAGGGCGAGTCCTACAATACCGAGCACCATGCCGGCAGTTCCCATCGACTTTTTGGAGGATTTTCTCCCTGTTTTGCCGAAAACAATCGCGAGGATACCCAGTACAATTGCGATCAGCGGGCTGAAAGGGATGCTGAGTTCAGTAAACATCAAGGCGCTCAATACTGTTGAAATAAGACCGAAAACGAGGGCCAGCACCGCTTTGTTGGACGGGTCATAGGCAACTGGCTGCTGGGTGTACTGCAGCTGCGGGTTATACGGTTGCTGTGCGCCGTTGGTCGGCTGCTGGGTTGCGTTTGCGTTAAAGTTTTGGTTGTTGTTGAATTCATCCATAGTTCATTCTCCTTATTTTCCGTTTCATTCGATTGATTAGGCGTGTACCGGCTGCTGTACAGGAGGGATGCAGAGCTGGTTGATCAGCTTATCCACATCATTTTTCAGTGATGCTTTGGGAATTGCGGCGAAAAAGCCGGTTGTACCCATCTCTCCCACGTAGACACCCGGAAGGATCGGGTATTTCAGCCATGCTTCGATATGTACTTGGCCGTTTAGGAACCCGATTTTCAGGAATTTGGGCGCTGTCATAACACCATGACCTTTTTTCCAGATCGTCTCCCCATCACGGTTTTGGAGTTTATACCCCTCTTTTGTCAAATAGTCTTCAATAATAAATCGGATCATGTCATCCGGCTTATTAATTGCGATGTTTGTTACAAATCTCGCCACAATTACACCATCCTTTATTCATATATTAAGATCTTATAATAATATTATAAAAGAAAGTTAACAGATATGCAATAGTTATTTATCACAAATATTTTTTTCTGTGACTAGAACGCTTCAAACGGTACCTCTTTAGCGATTCTTTTGAGGAAAATAGAGTGAGATAATAGCGATACCGGAAAATTTTATTAAAAAAGCCCGTCCGAAATGGACGGGCCGGATAAATTATACCGAATGATTTTCAAGAGCCGCACGGATAAAGTCCGCGAAAAGCGGATGGGGACGGTTGGGGCGGGAACGAAATTCCGGGTGGAACTGGACGCCCACAAACCATGGATGGTTTTCAATTTCAACGATTTCAACGAGCTTTTCATTGGGCGAGATACCCGCAAGGGTCAATCCCGCAGCCTCAAGCTGGGTCCTGTAGTTGTTGTTGAATTCATAGCGGTGGCGGTGCCGCTCGTAGATCACCTCTTCCCCGTATAGCTCTCGGCATTTGGTGCCTGACTTGAGCTTACAGGGGTAAAGGCCGAGGCGCATTGTGCCGCCCTTTTCGGTGACATCCTTCTGGTCGTTCATGATGTCGATCACTGGGTTTTCCGCATCTTCGGTGAATTCGGTCGAGCTTGCGCCGGTAAGTCCCGCGACATTGCGGGCATATTCGACGACAGCCATCTGCATGCCGAGGCAGATGCCAAAGAAGGGGACGTTGTGCTCGCGGCAGTAGCGGATGGTGGACACTTTGCCTTCAATGCCACGGTCACCGAAGCCGCCGGGGACAATTACCCCGTCGCAGCCTGCGAGTTTTTCAGCGCAGTTTTCGTCGGTGATGTCCTCTGAGCTGATATATTTGATCGAAACCTTTGCGTTGTTGGGGATACCGCCGTGGTACAGGCTCTCCGCAACTGAGATGTAGGCATCGGGGAGCTCAACGTATTTTCCGACAAGGCCTATGGTGACGTTTTTGTCCGCCCCTTTCACCTGCCGGATCATTTCGGTCCATTTGGAGTGGTCGGGCTGGCGGTCCTCAATTTTCAGGTGATGGCAAACAGCCTTTGCAATGCCGTTTTTCTCAAGCATAAGGGGAACTTCGTAGAGAGTACCCGCCGTCAGGTTCTGAATGACATCCTGCGGCCGAATGTTGCAAAACAGCGCGATTTTATTGACCATGTCGTCGGGGATTTCGTAATCGCTGCGGCAGACAATGACATTCGGCTGAATGCCGAGGGAGAGCAGCTCTTTAACCGAGTGCTGGGTGGGCTTGGATTTGAGCTCGGTGGAGCCGGGAACAGTGGGAACCAGGGTGACGTGGATGTACATCGCGTTTTCACGGCCCACCTCAGTGACCACCTGGCGGATTGCCTCGAGGAAGGGAAGGCTCTCGATGTCGCCGACCGTGCCGCCGATCTCGGTGATGACGATGTCGCTCGCGCTGCTTTTGCCCACGCGGTACACCCTGTCCTTGATTTCATTGGTGATGTGCGGGATGACCTGAACCGTTCTGCCCAGGTAGTCTCCGCGGCGCTCCTTGTTGAGCACAGTCCAGTAAATTTTACCTGTGGTGACATTGGAGTTGAGGGAGAGGTTTTCATCAATAAACCGCTCGTAATGCCCGAGGTCGAGGTCGGTCTCAGCGCCGTCGTCGGTGACAAACACTTCACCGTGCTGATAGGGGCTCATTGTGCCGGGATCCACATTGATATAGGGGTCAAATTTTTGAATCGTGACCTTATAGCCGCGGTCCTTGAGCAGCCTGCCGAGCGATGCCGCCGTGATGCCCTTGCCCAGGCCGGATACAACGCCGCCCGTTACAAAGATGTATTTTACTGACATGAGTCGAGTACCTCCACAAAATTAATCAATCAAATTTATTCTACTATTTTTTTGTGATAAGGTCAACTGTTTTAGAATTATTTTTGTTGTGTGACCGGTTTTTCTGTGGAGGAAAGGAAAGAATCGTCGAATCCGTCAGTCGATTGGAATGACCCCTACATCGGACAGCAGAATAGAGATGGGGGAAAACCGACCGAGGACATATTCAAATTGATCAGAGTGCAGCAGGGGAGTGCTGGGATCCTGCTGAATCGGCAGTAGGATCGAAACGGTTGTCCCGTGATTCAGGGAACTTGACACAATGCATTCGCCGCCGTGGATACGCACCACCTTTTGCGCATAAGGCAGGCCGAGGCCGATTCCGGCAAAGCTGTTGGTGTTCGGGTCGTGGGAGAAAAACGGGCTGAAGATACTGTGCAGGTTTTCAGAGGGGATGCCCACCCCCTTGTCCGACACCCGCACCGTAATCGTCTGCTTCTGGCGGGCCACTGTCACCATGACCCGGTTGCCCGGGCTTGTAAACCGGCATGCGTTGGAAATCAACTGTAGCAGGGCGAGGTTGATCCGTTCGCTGTCCGCATTGGCAATGAGGGGTTCCTCGCATATCTTGTAGGAAAAGTCAGTGCCGGAGTGGATGAGCAGCAGCTTGACCCCTGCGAGCAGGTTTCCCAGCGACAGGCGCAGGTCAACAGGCTGTAAGCGGCAGTAATTTTTTTCATAGAGCAGCCGGTTGAATTCTGTGCTGTTGTAGATGAGTTTTAGTATGCTGTAGGAATTATCTGCGATACACTTGAGGTATTCGATTTCGTCGTACAGGTCATAGCGCTCGAGGGTGGATTTGAGGATGGGAAGGGTGTTGAAGATGCCGACGAGCGCAAAACGGCTCTGAAGCGAAAACATGCTCACAGCGTGTTTGTTTTCGCTTGTCCCGTCGGATCGGAACACATTCGGGGCTTCCATCTTCGGACAGCGGCGGATGAGAACAAAGCAGCAGACAAATGCCTCGTTTTCCATGATGGGCTGAAAGCTGAACTGAATCTGATACTCTTGCTCCTCAAGATCCATCTCAAAGCCGCCCTGGTCTGACAGGTGCTCCAAGATGTATTCAGCGTCGAGTCGGGGAAAGCAATCTGTTAGTTTCGGTTGGCCGCTGATCTCCAGCCTCTTCGCAGCCTCATCGTTAGACCAAATGATCCGCAGACGGTCATCGCAGCGAAGGGCGGGGATATTATTGTACTTCAAGTACTGTTGAATTGAATCAATCTCTATCTGCCCCATAGGGACCTCCTTTGGCTGGTGTGGTTTTGACACGGCAATTGAGCGGATCGATATCTGTCGAATATTGTCGTTTCTAGTTATTATTATAATGATTCCGAAAGTAAATGTAAAGGGAAATATGAAATAGAGCCATCATAATTTCCCAAATTGAAAATTTCATGGGCACAAATTCTATTGTTGATACTTCGTTCAAAAGTATGCGAAAAAAATTTGCAAAAAAATTCTGTTAAAATTTTGTCTAACTCTTGTATATTTCTTTGATTTGGTATAGAATAGAGGTAGAAAAATTATTTGGAGGTTTTACAATGGCTATTAAAGTTGGTATCAATGGCTTTGGCCGTATCGGAAGACTCGTTTTCCGTGCAGCTATGGCTCAGCCGGAAAAATTTGAAGTTGTCGCGATCAATGATCCGTTCATCGATCTGGACTACATGGTGTACATGACCAAGTACGACACAATCCACGGCAAATTCAACGGCACCCTTGAAACCAAGGACGGCAAATTCGTCGTGAACGGACAGGCTATCAACGTTTATGCCTGCATGGATCCGAAAGAAATTCCGTGGGGCGAAGCTGGCGCTGACTACGTTGTCGAGTCCACCGGCGTGTTCACCACGACTGAAAAAGCGAGCGCTCACTTTGTCGGCGGCGCGAAAAAAGTTGTTATCTCCGCTCCTTCCGCTGACGCTCCGATGTTCGTCATGGGCGTAAACAACGACAAATACACCAAAGACATGAAAGTTGTTTCCAACGCTTCCTGCACCACCAACTGTCTCGCACCTCTGACCAAGGTTATCAACGATAACTTCGGCGTCATCGAGGGCCTCATGACCACAGTCCACTCCACCACAGCAACCCAGAAGACCGTTGACGGCCCTTCCAAGAAGGACTGGAGAGGCGGACGTGCTGCTGCTGGCAACATCATTCCCTCTTCCACCGGTGCTGCAAAAGCTGTCGGCAAGGTTATCCCCGAGCTCAACGGCAAACTGACTGGTATGTCGATGCGTGTTCCGACCCTCGACGTTTCGGTTGTTGACCTGACTGTCCGCCTTGCAAAAGCGGCAACCTATGAAGAGATCTGCGCGAAAGTAAAAGAGGCTTCTGAAGGCGCAATGAAAGGCATCCTCGGCTACACCGACGACGCTGTTGTCTCTTCTGACTTCTACTCTGATCCGAGAACCTCCATCTTCGATGCCAAAGCTGGTATCGCCCTGAACGACAACTTTGTCAAGCTCGTTGCCTGGTATGACAATGAGTGGGGTT
>CBCSOX010000008.1:0-32326 GCA_965141735.1 uncultured Oscillospiraceae bacterium
GTGACGTCGTTCGGTCCGGTCGAGGTGCCGTGCGCATTGATATAGTCGATCTGGTCCGCGGTAATCCCAGCGTCCTGAATCGCAAATTCAAAGCATTTTGCAGGGCCTTCCGCGCTCGGATCCGGGGCGGTGATGTGGTAGGCGTCCCCTGTCGCGCCGTAGCCGACCACCTCGGCGTAAATCTTTGCGCCCCGCGCCTTTGCGTGCTCGAGCTCCTCCAGGATGAGGATGCCCGCGCCCTCGCTCATGACAAATCCGCTTCTCTCCTTGTCAAATGGAATCGACGCGCGGTCGGGGTCTTCCGATTTGGTGAGCGCAGTCATGTTCATGAAGCCGGAGGCTGCAAATTTGGTCAGCGAAGCCTCGGTTCCGCCGGTGACACAGGCGTCGAGATAGCCGTCCCGGATTTTGTGGAACGCCTCGCCGAGCGCGTGGTTGGAGGAGGCGCAGGCGGTGACAGGGCAGTAGTTTGCGCCCTTAAAGCCGGTTCGAATCGAAATCATGCCCGCCGCCATGTTGCTGATCATTGCGGGCACAAAAAAGACGGAAATCCGCTTGGGACCTTTTTCGAGGAATTTCTGATGCTCCGCCTCGATGGTGGGCATGCCGCCGATTCCGCTGCCCACGATGACGCCGATGCGATAGGGGTCATAGCTTTCTTTGAGGTCTGCCCCACAGTCTTGCAGCGCGTCCTGCGCCGCGGCGATTGCGAACTGGCAGAACAGGTCGGTCCGGCGCAGTTCCTTTTTCTCCATATAGTCAAGCGGATCAAAATCGCTGTTGATTGCCGCTACTTTGACGTCGATATCCGAAGTGTCAAAGGTATCAATCCGTTTGATACCGTGTCTGCCATTCAGTATGTTATCCCAAAACACATCCAGCTGGTTGCCGACCGGGGTCTTGACGCCCACGCCGGTGATCACTACTCGTCTCATCGGTTCACACCTTTCCTTTTAACAATCCTTTACATATTCAAACAGCCGTCGATCACAATGACCTGACCGGACACATAGCTCGCATCCTTGCCGGCGAGGAAGGACACCACGCCCGCAACCTCCTCCGGCTCGCCGTAGCGGCGCAGGGAGATCTGTTTTTTAATCGCCTCTTTGTACTCCTCTTCCAGCACCGCAGTCATCGCGGTGTTGATGAACCCCGGCGCGATCGCGTTGCAGGTGATTCCACGCGGACCGAGCTCCTTTGCAGTGGTCATGGTCATGCCGATGATCCCCGCTTTGGAGGCGGAGTAGTTGAACTGCCCCGCGTTGCCCGAAACGCCCGCGACGGAGGAGACGTTGATGATCCGTCCGCTCTTCTGGCGCATCATCACCGCGCCGACGTGGCGAGTCATGTTAAAGACGCTTTTGTAGTTGACGTTGGTGACCGCGTCAAACTGCTCCTCGCTCATCCGCACGAGCAGGCCGTCCTTGGTGATGCCCGCATTGTTGACGAGCACGTCGATGGAGCCAAACCGGTCCTTGACCGCCTTGACCATCTCAGCGCACCCTTCAAATTTTGAGACATCGCAGATAAAGCACTCGGCTTCTACGCCAAACGCGCGGCATTGCTCTGCCACCTGGTTTCCGCCGTTCTCGACCTCCCGCTCGCTGTAGCAGTTGATCGCAATATGAAATCCATCCTCAGCCAGGCGCTTTGCCATTGCTGCGCCGAGCCCCTGGGATGCTCCGGTAATCAGTGCTGTCTTAGCCAATGAAATTCCCTCCATTTTTTAAAAGCTGTTCCGCTTCGCTGAACATCTCGTCAACAATTTGCTGTGCGGGCTGTATTTTGCTGACCAGGCCCGCGATCTGCCCCGCCATAAAGCTGCCTTCTTCTACATTGCCGTCAACTACTGCTTTTTTGAGCGAGCCGACGGTCAGCGCTTCAAACTCCTCCGGGTCGGCCTCTCTGCCCTCGAGCTCGAGGACCCGACGGGTGAACTTGCTGCGGATCTGGCGGACCGGATGCCCGGTGCCCCGGCCGGTGACCGCGCTGTCCGTGTCCTTAGCTTTGAGGACGAGCTCCTTGTAGTTCTGGTGAATCTGGCACTCCTCGGCTGCGAGGAACCGGGTGCCCACCTGGACGCCCTGTGCGCCGAGCATGAGCGCTGCCGCGACTCCTCTGCCGTCCGCGATGCCACCCGCCGCGAGGACGGGAATGGACACTGCGTCGACGATTTGCGGAACGAGCGCCATGGTAGTAAGCTCGCCGATGTGTCCGCCCGCTTCACAGCCTTCGGCGACGAGCGCATCCGCGCCCGCGCGCTCCATCCGCTTGGCGAGCGCGACGCTGGGGACGACCGGGACGACCTTAATCCCCGCCTGCTTCCAGGAGGCTATGTATTTTCCGGGATTGCCCGCGCCTGTGGTGACCACGGCAACTCCCTCTTCTATGACAAGCTGGGCGAGTTCCCCAGCATAGGGGCTCATGAGCATGATGTTGACGCCGAACGGCTTGTCAGTGAGCTCTTTTGCCCGGCGGATTTCCCCGCGAATCACCTCGGCCGGAGCGGAGCCGCCCGCAATCAGGCCGATTCCTCCCGCGTTGGAGACAGCGGCCGCGAGCTGCGCCTCGGCAACCCAAGCCATACCGCCTTGGAAAATGGGATACTGGGTCCCAAACAACTCGGTAATTTTTGTCTTGATCATCTTTCTACCTCAAAGAGGACCGCACCGGTGATGAGTCCCGCGCCAAAGCCGGCCAGCAGCACCCGGTCCCCCTCCCGCAGCCTGCCGCTTTCGCGCAGCTCGCTGAGGGTGACTGGAATGCAGGCGCTGGAGGTATTGCCGTAGCGGTCGATGTTGATGCTGAATTTTTCCATCGGCAGTCCAAGGTTTTTTGCCGCCGTCTGAAGAATGCGCAGATTCGCCTGATGGGGGACGATCAGGTCGATCTCCTCCGGAGCGATCCCCGCCTTGGCGCAAACACGCTTCACTGCGTCGGGCAGCGCCCGGGTGGCGTATTTATAGACCTCGTTGCCGTTCATATACATGTAGTGTCCGTCCCCTTTGGGGAACAGCTCTGCGTAGCGCTGTGCCTCTTCCGGGTCGGAAAACGGATTGCCGGGCGGCGTTAGGTGGGCATACATCAGCTCTGCGCCCTCTCCCTGGGTTTCAAAAAAGGAGTAGGCTGGTTTTTCACCCCGCTGCAGGACTGCCGCGCCCGCCGCGTCGCCGAACAGCACACAGGTCGAGCGATCGGCATAGTCGGCGAATTTGGTGATGTTCTCCGCGCTCACGATGAGCACAGTGTTCACATCCTCCTTCGTCGCGAGATAGCGGCGCGCCATATCCACCCCGAACACAAAGCCGGTGCAGGCGCACTGAATGTCAATCCCAAACGCGCCGCGGATGCCGAGCCTGCCGAGAAGCAGATTGGACTGTGCGGGAAACGCATAGTCGGGAGAGACACTGGTGGAAATGAGCAGGTCGATCTCCTGCGGGTCGATCCCCGCGTCTTCAATCGCGCGCTCCGCCGCCCTGAGTCCCATATACCAGGTGGGCTCCCCGTTTGAGATCTGCCGCTGCCGGATGCCGGTACGGGTGGTGATCCACTCATCCGAGGTGTCGAGAAACCGGGTGAAATCCTCGTTGCTTACTGTCCGTTCGGGGAGGTATCGCCCCGTCCCGATCAGCTTGATTCCAGCCAACTGCACATCCTCCGTCTTTTTAGATTTCGAACAGCACCGCGCCGTAGATCAGACCCGCGCCGAAGCCGACGATGGCGACCTTGTCGCCTTGCTTGACCCGTCCGCTGTCCCGCAGTTCGGAAAGGCAGACTGGGATGCAGGCGCTCGAGGTGTTGCCGTAGTTTTCAATATTCATATAGAAATGGTCCATTGGGAGCTTTAAGTTTTTCGCCGCGGTCTGAATGATGCGGTTGTTTGCCTGGTGCGGAACGATCAGATCGATGTCCTCGGGGGTAATTCCCGCCTTTTCGCACACCTTGCGCACCGCAACTGGCAGCACGCGGGTGGCGAATTTATAGACATCCTGCCCGTCCATGTGCATGTAATGCTCTTTTCCTTTCGGGAACAGCTCGGCGTATTTCGCAGCCTGTTCCGGATCGGTAAACGCGTTGCCCGCCGGGATGCCGTGTGCGTAGATTCTCTCGGCGCCCTCTCCCTCGGTCATGAGGTAGGAGTAAGAGCGTTTGTCCCCTTTGCGGACGACTGCTGCGCCCGCCGCGTCGCCGAACAGCACACAGGTGGAACGGTCGGTGTAGTCAACGTATTTGGTGATGTTCTCAGGGCTCACAATGAGCACCGTCTTGACATCGTCCTCGGTGGCGATGTAGCGCTGCGCCATGTCCAGAGCAAAGACAAACCCCGCACAAGCGCACTCGATGTCAATGCCAAACGCGCCGCGAATACCGAGTTTGCCGAGCAGCAGGTTGGACAGCGCGGGGAACGCGTAGTCCGGGGTGACGCTGGTGGAGATGAGCATGTCGATCTCCTGCGGGTCGATCCCCGCGTTTTCAATTGCCCGCTCCGCGGCCTTGAGCCCCATATACCAGGTGGGTTCCCCGTTTGAAACATGCCTGTTTTTGATTCCGGTCCGTTTGGTAATCCACTCGTCGCTTGTCTCAACGATTTTTGTAAAGTCTTCGTTACTGGCCACCAGATCCGGGACGTATCTTCCCGTCCCAACGATTTTGATCCCTGTCAAAGTTTGCTTCCTCCGTTTCTCAATCGGGCTTGCTGTCTGATTTTATTTATTTTAACGCTTGCATTTATGCGCTAAGTTGTGATACTATTTTAAGGAAAACCGCCATCTATTCGCTTTTATAATACTATAATGATATTAGTCTAAAAAAGCTTTGTCAATGATTCTGCGAAACTTTTCAAATGCAGGTTGGCAGGTTTAACAGCGCGTTCATATTAATTTTATTTATATTCACTTTATTTTCATCATTGTGTAACATCCTTTTTGGTTTTAGTAGAGTTGTCTAGAATTATTTTACAACAAAATCCTTCGGCTTTTTGTCGAATTTCAATGGAGGGTAATTATGGAAAAAACAGCATTTTTATTTTCGGGCCAGGGTTCGCAATATGCCGGAATGGGCAAAGAACTCTGTGATCTGAATCCATCGAGCAGCCAGGTGTTTGAATGCGCGGGGGACATCCTCGGCTTTGATCTGGCTAAGCTTTGCTTTGAGGGAACGGACGAGCAGCTCAGCCCCACAGGTGTGGCTCAGCCCGCGATCCTCGCGACCTCTCTCGCCGCATTTGAGCTGATGAAGGCGCGCGGCGTGGCGTTTGAAGCAGTCGCCGGCCACTCGCTCGGCGAATACGCCGCCATGGTTGCCTCCGGCATGCTCAGCCTTGAAAATGGTTTCCGGGTCATCAAGGAGCGTGCAGCTGCAATGCAGGAATGTGCCGAACACCAGGACGGCAGCATGGTCGCCATCCTCGGGCTTTCGAGCGATGAGGTTGCGGCTGTCTGTGATCAGGTGGAGGGCTATGTTGTCCCGGTCAACTTCAACAGCCCGGTCCAGACGGTCATTGCAGGCGAGACCCTGGCTGTCGAGCGGGCGGTTGAGGCGTTTTCCGGCAAGGCGCGCCGCGCGGCGAAGCTCAACGTAAACGCCGCGTTTCACTCCAAGCTCATGCAGCCCGCAGCGGACCGATTCCGTGAGGCGATCAAAGGCATCCCGTTTGCCGCCCCACAGGTGGCCTTTTACTCCAATGTGACCGGCGGGATGCTTGAGGACTGCTCCGACATGCCCGGCTATCTCGCCAAGCACCTCGTCTCCCCCGTCCAGTTCGTCAAAGAACTCGGTGCGATGCAGCAGGCGGGCTTTGTCAACTTTGTAGAGCTCGGTCCCAACAAGGTACTCACAGGACTTGTCAAAAAGACGCTCAAAGAGGCCGGCGCCTACAACGTAGAAAATCAAAAATCCTTTGACGCTGCGGTGGCAAAACTGATGGCGGAATAACCCGTTCCCCCTCCGCGCAGCCCGTTCTTTTATTAAGATTGGAGTTCCTGTATTGATGGATAGAAATTTTGCACTCATCGGTTATCCTCTGGGTCACACCATGTCCCCGGTGATTCACAACAGACTGTTTGAGCTCTCGGGGGATTTCTCCTCCCGCTACTCGGTGGTAGAGATCAAACCGGAGCATTTTAAATCCAAAGCCCCTGAGCTGTTTGAGCTCTCAGGTTTCAATGTAACCATCCCGCACAAGCTCAACATCATCAAATACCTCGACCAGCTGGACCTCTCTGCCAAGCGCTACGGCGCGGTCAACGTGGTCAAATGCGGCGAGCAGAACGTCGGCTACAACACCGATGTAGACGGGTTTCTCCGCTCCATCCAATCGCTCGGCACCGATCTCTCGGGCCGGGTGCTGCTGCTCGGCTGCGGCGGGGCGGGCCGGATGATGGCGATTGAGACGATCCGGCGGGGCGGCGAACTGACCATTGCGGTGCGAAACCGCCCGGAATCAATTGAAAAGGGGCAGAACGTCCTCGCCAACATCCGAATGCTCGCGGAGGACGCCAAGGTATCCCTCACCACGCTTGAGAGCGTCTCAGGTCAATATGATATATTGCTCAACTCAACCCCTTGCGGAATGTACCCACACAGTGAGGAGATGCCGGTCAGCAAACAGGTGGTCGAGGGAATTCCCTACCTGTTTGACGCGGTCTACAACCCAAGGGCAACCGAGCTTGTTCAGACAGCGCGGGCAAACGGGGCGGCAGCCACCGGCGGCATGGCAATGCTTGTCTGGCAGGCAGCAGCGGCCCACGAAATTTGGGACGGAGTGACTTATAACCCGGAAACCATACACAACCTGATTGACGAAATGGAAGATTACGTAGAACACGATTTCGGCAGCTAGGAGGGACGGCATGAAAAATATCTATTTGTGCGGGTTCATGGGATGCGGCAAATCAACCGTTGGCAGGCTGGCTGCAAAACAGATGAGCATGAAATTTCTTGATCTGGACGAGTACATAGAAAAAAAATACGGCTGCACCATCCCTGAGATCTTTGAGCAGCGGGGAGAGCAGGCATTCCGGGCGCTCGAAACCGAGACGCTGCGCGAACTCGCCACAACCTCAGGCTACATCATTGCCACCGGGGGCGGGACAATGGTCAGCCCCCTCAACGCGGAGATTGCCAAGCAAAACGGCTCGATCGTATTTCTTGACCTCCCGTTTGACATCTGTTACGAGCGGATTGCCGGGGACAGTCACCGCCCGGTTGTCCAGGCAAATTCCCGCGCGGGCCTGTTGGAAATCTTCAACTACCGCGTCCCGCTTTACCGCGCACACGCAACCTATTCGGTCGATGCATCTCAGTCACCCCAGATGATTTCCAAGGCGGTCAAGCAGTTGTATGACTAACGTCCTATCCGATGATCACCGGCCAAACCGACCGTATGCATCTGAACAAGCACCTACGAACCGGCAGCCCTCAACAGCTGCCGGTTGTTTCTTAACTTTATATAGGTGAATGAATAAACTGCCCTTCCCATTACTGTCCTGAAAAACAACACCGAATGGAAAACCTTTTGATTTTAGGGTTTCTTCTTTGTTCACATAGAGATAAAAAAGCGTTTTCTTTTCCATGGGTATGGATTATGCCCATACAGAAACAGAATGAAAACAAAAAGCACCCGCACTCAAACGAGTGCGGGTGCTTTTTTCATCTAATTATTTTTTAAACTTTTTGATGAGGAGAAGAACTACTGCGATCACTGCTGCTGCTACCAAGACAATGATGACATAGAGAATCGGTTTGTTCTGCTCGCCTGTCTTAACCGACTGAAGACCGGTCTGGGCGTTCTGATCACCGTTGACGGTGCTGCCCGAAACCGCTGCGCCGTCCTTCGCCACCAGGAGGCTCTGCGCCTCTTTGAGCTGCTGGACTGCGTTGTCGACATCCGACTGTTTGAGCTCAGGGGACTCGTCGTCATAGACCGCCTGTGCGGCTGCGACGAACGCGTTGTAAGCCTCTACGCTCTCCGCCGTGTAGGCTGAGAGGTCGATGCTGGCCACCTGGGCAAGCAGATTGCCGAGGATGGTTTTGTCGGGCTTGTATCTGAGTTCGAGCATTGCGTTGAGGAGGGCCTCCTGGGCTGCATCGATCTCAGCCTGTGTGGTTTTCTCTGCGTCCCGGACCTCTATCGCCTTGGCATACGCCGCCGTGAACGCATCGGTCGAGACGTATTTGTCGAGCTGGCCGTTGATCACGTCGGCCTGTGCGATTGTGCTGAGCAGGGCGGTCTTGTCGAGCTTGACAAGTGCGTCGACTGCATTGAGCAGCGCTTCGTACGCCGATGTGATCTCACTTTTCAGAGCATCCGGATCGTCGAGTACCGCCTTGGCTGCCTGAAGGGCGGCGATAAACGCATCTTTGGCAGCGCCGTCCTCGTACAGGTTCAGATCAAGAGCACTCGCCATGTCATAGAGTTCCTGCAGTTCGGTCTTGTCGCCGGCGACAAAGCCGAGCTTGTGAATCTCGGTGAGCAGTCCTGCCCAGGCCTGGTCGATCTGTTTCTGTGTGGCCTCAAAACGGCCCGCCACTGCGGTTGCATGGTCAAATGCATCCATAAAGGTCTGCTGCACACTCGGGATGAGGGCATCGACTTCGCCGCTGTCAATCGCAGCCTGCGCGTAGGCGATCACCTTGTTGAGGATCGTCTTATCGGTCGCCTCTGCAACCGAGATTTCACGCTCAGTGACAAAGCTTCTTTCACTCACCGCGAGGTCGTCGAGCAGGAAGCTCTCGGAGCTGCCGTTGCGCACACCGACCGAACCGGTTGCGAGGTCATTGTCATAGGTGATATCGACGAGCTCGCCGTTGAGATAGGTCATGAAGCGGTTGCCTTCGACGGCGATCATTACTTCGTTTTCCCCTGTTGCGTTGATGTTCGGAATCGGAATCTCAGCGAGCAGTTTGAAGCCGCCGCTGTACCCGTTTTTAAACACATGGGTTTTGAGTGTCTTGTTATCCGAGCGGAATTGCCAGAGATAGAAGTTGTTTGCATCCTGGGCGCGGAAGGTGATGTTTGCCGCATTGGACACAACGGTGAACTTCGCTGTAATGGTGTAGTCAGTCCACGCCTTGCCGCCGTCGTAGATAACCTTTTTGCCCTTGTCGACAAACAGTTTTCCATTTTGGGTGGGCAGGCCGGGGAAGGTGTTGTTTCCGTCGTCAAAACTGTCGTTGTAGAAAGACTCCAGCTCGAAACGGGAGATGTCAAAGGTGCTGATGAGGTCTGCGAGATAGTCGCTGGTGGTCGCTTTGAGAAGCGCTTCTTTGAGCCCTGTCACACCGGTGATGTTGCCGTTTGCGTCCACCGTGATGACCGAGTCATCCGAAACGGTGAAATCAACGTTGCTGATCTCGAACTGCTTGCCCGATTCCAGTTTTGCCATAAGAGATGCCTTGGTGGTATCCCCAACATGCAGCTCGCCGTTGGTGTCGTCGGTACCGAGCTTGATGTACACATCGGTGATCTTGGGCTGCTGGATAGAGATGTCGGCTGTTGCGGTCACCGCGACGTTGTGAATCACCTGTCCGCCGACGGTGAGCGACGGGAAGACGACATCAGCTGTGAGCGTTGCACTACCCTCTGCGAGGTAGGAAATTGTTCCGTCCTGTGCAACAGTGGCTACCGATTCATCCGAGCTGCTGTAGGAGATCTGCGCGCCCTCAAACGAGACAGATTCCCCATTTGCATCGACTGCGCTCAGATTTAATTTGCCCTCTTCACCGACAAAGAGCGGGGAGGAGGTTTCAACTGTCGCAGTCAGCTTGGCTGCGATCGGGAGGGAGACGGTGTGCACTCCGGAGCCGAGTTCTACCTTGAGGTAGCTGCCGTCGCGGACCGCTTCCACGCTCTCTCCGTCAACGATCAGATAATCGTGACCGGAGGACGCTGCGGGGAGGTACACCTCCGCCTTGGTGTTGACCGGAATGGTTACCGAAGTTTCCATAAAGTTTGCTGTGGTATTCTGGTCAAAGGAAGCCTCGATGCTCCCTTTGAGGCTGGGGACCTTGATGGATGCGTTTTGCACATCGCCCGGCTGGAACTTCACCTGGAAGGTGTCAAAGCCCGGGGTGGTGGGCTGGATGCCAAACATACCCTGCGGAAGCTGGCTGCCCGGAGCGGAACCCCAAGGATGGGAATAGGTCATATTGGGTTTGTTTGCCTCATTCCAAGCCTCAGCAGTGATCGTCGCGCCGAGGGTGCGGATCATGTACGCCCAGGTGCGTGAGCCCTGGCTCGCGTCGGTGTCTGCCATAAAGGCGTTTGCGACATCGCCCGCTTCGGCGTTGTACAGGCCGCGCAGCAGGAAGAAAGAGCCGTATACGCTCATCCGAATCTTGCCCTGGCTCTTGATGTAGCCCGCAAGGCTATTTGCCATCTCGTTATCCGAAAAGACGTTGTAGGAGAGTGGGAAAGCAGTCGCGTGCTGTGCGTAATGTTCGATGGCAGTTCCGTCCGATGTGAGGCCATCGCGGAACGCGCCCTTTTCTGCATTGTACAGCTTGCTGATCATGTTTTCCTTGATGGTGTTGGAACGGGTCTGGTAGAACGCAGCGTCCTCTTCGTTTCCGAGCGCCTGCGCAATTTTTGCCATGTCACTGTAAGCGCCCACAGCGACCGCGTTGAAGACGGTGTTGTAGTGAGCCTCGTTAAACATGTATCCATCCCGCTCAGATGCCGGCCAGTCGACCAGATAAGCAAGGTTCGGCTTGCCCATCAGTCCCATCTTTTCATCATAGTACTGGCTGAACAGTTTGCCCTTTAAGAGCTCGTAGTTTTCGCGCAGGGAATCGATATTTCCGGTGTACAGGTAATCATACCACTGCATTTCAACCGAAAACAGAATGTATTCCGCCGGCCAGGTGCTGTGGGTGTTGAGGTACTCAAAGGAGAACCTGGGAAGGGTGTAGTCATCTTCAAACGAGTAGCTTGAAAGCATGTTGATGAGAACATCACCCTCGTAGGCACCGCGCTCGCGCGACTGGGAGTCCACCATCAGGTCCTGGTTGGTCGCCTTGATGGTGTATTTCATCGTGTCGTAGATTTCGTTGAGCATCTCGTTGGAGGAGGTAAAGCTCGACTCGTCTTCGCTGAACGCCTGGTGCATCGCGAGACCCTTGACGTTTTCGGTCGTCAGCTCCACCGGGCAGTTTTCGATCCGGACATACCGGAAGGTCTTCATGCCGGTGTTCTCAATTGTCTGCTGTCCTTCCTTGAGGGTCCAGTACTCGCGGTATTTGTTGCCGGTGTTCATCTGCCACTGCACGGTGCCCGCCTCGCGGTTGCCCTCCTCGCCGTAGTAAAGGGTCATCTGCTGAGCGATCGGGCTGTTGACATCGAGATGGAGTCCGCCGACGATCTCTTTGCCGAGATCGATCCAGTAGACGCCGTCGCCCTTGCTCTCAACAACCGCTGCGTCATAGAGGTAGCGCTGGACATTGTCCGCGTCATAAGGGGTGAGACTGAAACTGCCGACAATCGCCCCCTTGTCCTCCACCGCATTCCAGCCAGTCTCGTCAAAGCCGGGCTCGTCCCAGCCGTAGGGGAAGAGGTTGGCGTTGATGTTTTCAGCGTTTGCGTTGAAGTAGCTGGTGCCGATGGTATAGCCGTCGTCGCCGAAGATGTCGGTGCCGTCGAGTGATTTCCACCCGTCCTTGTCGCGGCCCGAGTTGGAGACGACCTCGCTGCTGCCGTCCTTATAATACAGCGTCAGCTGGCTGAGGAAGGATTTTTCATCCTGGGTGTAGTTGATCGCACCGAGCGCATTCGCGCCCTCCTGCAGAAGGCCTGTGACGTCGTAGGTGTTGTAGTAGAGGGTGTTGGCGCCGTACCGCGCCGGGCCAAGGCCGACAAACTCGCCGTTCATGTACATGTTAAAGACATACTGGCGGGTTTTTTCAGGGCTTTTCGCGGTGACACTCAGCACTGCTTTTTCCACATTGCCGAGGTTGTCGATGTTAAATTCATCCCTGAGGAAAACAAAGTTGCCTTTTTCGACATTTGACTCGCCGCCCAGTTTGAGAATCGAGCCATTTCCCTGTCCCTTGGGGACGGTGAGCGCGCCGTTTTGTACTGTGCAGCCGCTGAATTCGGTCGTCGCGTTCGAGAAGTCGTTTTCGTAGAGACTGTCCCCCTCAGTACCGTCGGCGCTGAGTTTGATGACGCGGAGGTTGTCCACGCTGCCCGTCTCGCTGCCGCCGGTGCGGAAGCCGATGATGCCCTTGCCGTATTTATCCGCTGCGCGGGTGTCGACGAGGGTATAGCTGTCCCCAGCCGCAGTGGTGTCAATATAGGTTTTTGCCGTGCCGTCCACAATGTCGATCCGGACGCGGAAGGTGCTGTTGACTGCAATTTTCACCCCGCTCTGCGCGAGGTCGACCGAGGTGATCTGGGCCCAGCTGCCATCCATGATGTGCGGGTTGAGCTTGTTCTGCGCGGCGTTGAACTGCCACATGTAGTTGTGTGTGTTGTCGGTGGAATGGAAGATCAGGCCGAGCGCGTTTTCCTTGACCGTCAAATCCGCCTCAAAGCGGTAGTTGGTCCAGTCCGCATACGGATCTTTCTCGCTCTTTCCGGCCCAAATGCCGTTGATGCTCGCCCATTCGCTGCCCACCGCCGTTGTAAATGCCTGCGGTTCGGACAGGGGGCTCTCCTTGCCGTCCTTATCCTTGGTCTGTACCTGCCAGTAGCAGAGGTCGTTGTCGCTGAGCAGTGTGCTCAGACCCTCCACTTTGACATAGGTATTTTCGCTGGACTCAGTCCAGCCGGTGTCGTGCAGGTAGGTGCCGCTCTCCACATCCGCCAGGGTGTTGGCGAAGACGATGCGGTAGGCGGTTTGCTTTTCATTCTGGTCAGGGTCGTTGACGGCCCAGGAGAATGAAGGGTCCTTTGTGTTGATGCCGTATGCCTGCTCGAGCAGCTCGGTTTTGAGGTTGCTCGGAGCAAGGGGGGCGCGGTTGCCGGTCTGCGCTGAGACCAGGATGCCGCTGCTGAGGATGCTTGAAAACGCAAGCGTCGCTGCAACCAGCCCGGACAAAATTTTCTTCATGCGCATATCCTTCCTCTCTATCATTGGGTTGATTCTGTTCGCCATTCGGCGTTCGAAGCTCCACTATATGCCAAAAAGATGCGACATATATCACTACAATTATATAAAAATTCGACGATAAAATCAATGGAAAATAATAAAAACCTGATGCAATTTCATATTAAGAAAAACAGGGCACGCCGAAAATCGGCGTGCCCTGTTGGCAATTGCGTATTTCAGACAAGGATTCCCTTGGAACGGAAAATCCCCTTGACCTTTGCCATTTCCTTCTGAGTCGGTTCCTCGGTGTCAAACAGCTTGTAATCCTCCCCGAGCACTTCCCATTTGTACTCCCCCATCTTGTGGAACGGGAGGAGCTCCACCTTTTCCACACAGTTGTAACCCGAGAGAAATTCCGCAAGGCGTTCGAGCTTGTCGTAATCTAAGGTGTAGCCCGGCACCACCACATGCCGCACCCAGACGGTCTTTGCCACTTTTTCGCAGTAGTTGAGGGTGGCGATCGCATTTTGGTTGGTCATCCCAGTGAGGGCCTTGGCATCGTCTGGATCAATGTCCTTGATGTCGAGCAGCAGCATATCGGCAAGCTCAAGCGCAGGAAGGGCTCGCTCGAGCGGAATACAGCCTGAGGTGTCGACCGCAGTGTGCAGTCCGTTTTCCTTACACAGGCGCAATACCTCTGCGGTGAACTGAGTCTGAAGCAGCGGTTCCCCGCCTGAGAGCGTCACCCCGCCTTTTTTAATGTAGTTGCGGTAGGTGAGAATTTCGTCTACAAGTTCCTGCGCGCTCACTTCCCGCCCGGCTTTGCCGTCCCAAGTGTCCGGGTTGTGGCAAAACAGGCAGCGCAGCGGGCATCCCTGCAGAAACACGACGAACCGGATGCCCGGCCCGTCCACCGCGCCAAAGCTCTCCACCGAGTGAATGCGTCCTTTCATTTGATCAGCCATCTGTTTCCCCTCCTGTGTGTTTTCCTTTATTATACCCGTTCCCTGTTCGATCTGCAATAAAATCCGTGCGCATCCCCTAAAAATAGGCGATTTTCGCAGGCCAGCTCTCCATTTCAGCCACAGCGCTTCACATCTCAGCTGATCCGACAAGTGCGGCCAAACAGACCGGAGTACTAACTCTATTCTTTTCTTCTTCTCAATCCCGCCCGTTGCACAGCAGACAGGGTAAGGCATGTATCAGCATTCCAGCGAAGGGGCAAACAGGAGAAAAAATGCTCCCATGCGCCAGCCGCACGGGAGCAGGTTGCCTCTGGACTAGAATCTAGAATGGAAAGTGCGGTTTACGACGTCGAGCTGCTGCTCCCTGGTCAGTTTAATGAAGTTGACCGCATAGCCGGACACGCGGATGGTGAGCTGGGGGTATTTCTCCGGGTGATCCATGGCGTCGAGCAGCACGTCGCGGTTCATGACGTTGACGTTGATGTGATGCCCGGTGTCCCCAAAGTAGCCGTCGAGCAGTCCCGCGAGGTTTTCCACCTTGTCGCTGTCCTCCTTGCCGAGTGCGCCGGGCACAATCGAGAAGGTGTAGGAAATTCCATCCTCCGAGTAGTCGTAGGGCAGCTTCGCAACCGATTTCATCGAGGCGACGCAGCCGTGGGTGTCGCGCCCGGACATCGGATTCGCACCCGGTGCAAACGGCTCGCCCGCGATGCGGCCATCCGGTGTAGAACCGGTCTTTTTGCCGTAAACGACGTTGGAGGTGATGGTGAGGATCGAGAGGGTGGGCACGCTCTCGCGGTAGGTGCGGTGTTTGGAAAGCTTGTTCATAAAGCTCTTGACGAGGTTGACCGCGATGTCGTCGACGCGGTCGTCATTGTTGCCGAATTTCGGATAGTCGCCCTCAATGTTGAACTCGGTGATCAGACCGTCCTCATTGCGAATGGGGGTGACTTTGGCGTATTTGATTGCCGAGAGGCTGTCGACAACGACCGAGAGGCCGGCGATGCCGCAGGCAGAGGTGCGCAGGATGTCCTCATCGTGCAGCGCCATCTGAATTTTCTCATAGCAGTATTTGTCATGCATGTAGTGGATGATATTGAGGGTGTTGATGTAGAGCTTTGCAAGCCATTCGCATACAAAGTCAAATTTTCTCATCACCTCATCGTAGTCGAGCGGGCCGTCACCGACCGGTGCGAGCTCAGGCGATACCTGGATGCCATAGCGCTCGTCTTTGCCGCCGTTGAGGGCGTAGAGCAGCGCCTTGGCGAGGTTTGCACGTGCGCCGAAGAACTGCATCTGTTTGCCGATGCGCATCGCCGAGACACAGCAGGCAATGCCGTAGTCGTCGCCAAATTTTTCCCGCATGAGATCGTCGTTTTCGTACTGAATCGAGGAGGTCTCAATTGAGATTTTGGAAGCGAATTTTTTGAAGTTCTCGGGCAGGCGCTGCGACCAGAGCACCGTCATGTTGGGCTCGGGTGCCGGGCCGAGGTTGACGAGGGTGTGCAGGAAGCGGAAACTCATCTTGGTGATCATGTGGCGTCCGTCCATGCAGATGCCGCCGATCGCCTCGGTGACCCAGGTCGGGTCGCCGCTGAACAGCTCGTCATAAGCCGGGGTGCGCAGGAAGCGGACCATCCGCAGCTTCATAATGAAGTGGTCGACAAACTCCTGAATTTCACTCTCAGAGTATTTGCCGCTCGCGAGGTCAGCCTCTGCGTAAATGTCCAGGAAGGTAGAGACGCGCCCAAGGGACATCGCCGCACCGTTCTGGTCCTTGACCGCTGCAAGGTAACCGAAGTAAACTGCCTGGACCGCCTCTTTGGTGTCGGTTGCAGGTTTTGTGATATCGCAGCCGTATTTGGCCGCCATGCTCGCGAGCTCCTTGAGCGCGCGGATCTGCTCAGAGATCTCCTCTCTCTGGCGAATGGTCGGGCTGTCCATGATGTCAAACACCAGGCGTTTTTTAGCCGCCTGTTTTTCTTCGATCAGCCGGTCTGTGCCGTAGAGGGCAACCCGGCGGTAGTCGCCGATGATTCTGCCGCGGCCGTAGGCGTCGGGCAATCCGGTGATGATCGCAGTGTGACGGGCGGTCTTCATCTCATCGGTGTAGGCGTCAAACACCCCGTCATTGTGCGTCTTGCGGTATTTGAATACGTTTTCTACCTCGGGGTCCATCTCCCTGCCGTAGGCTTCGAGGGAGCTGCGCACCATCCGGATGCCGCCAAACGGCATGATTGCACGCTTGAGGGGCGCATCGGTCTGCAGGCCGACGATCTGCTCGAGGTCTTTGTCAATATAGCCGGGCGCATAGGCGTCGATAGTCGAAATGGTGTGTTCGTCAATGTCGAGCACACCGCCCGCCTCGCGCTCCTTGTTCATGAGTTCCTTCACCTTGTCCCAGAGCTTGACAGTGCGCTCAGTAGGACCAACAAGGAAACGATCATCCCCGTCATAAGGGGTATAATTGCTCACAATAAAATCGCGAACATTGATTTCCTTGTTCCAGGTTCCTTCTACAAATGCCATCAGGGTTCCCTCCAGTTCGTATTTTCAGCCGCCGCGCCATGCGGACAGCACTTGAAAGTTGCGGTTTATCTGATTACACCCCTATGGTATCAGACTCCGACGTGGTTTGTCAAATAATCGGCGAGAGAAAGAATTAGCAGGTGCTAATAGAATTTTGTGCAGTTTTCTTCTAACGCTTTCTGAAACTAAAATGACAAAAATAAAGGGAATTATTTTGTCTATAAATCACAGAAATATTCTAATAATCAGGGAACAAAAAGATTTTAAAAAGCTCTATTTTCTTTTTATACATAAAATAATTACAATTTATTCACTTTAAAATAAGAGCTGTTCTCAGATTTAAGTTTGCCAAGGAAAACCGTTGTGAAAAACGACAAAACCGCCGGAGCAGGTGGCTCCGACGGCAGAACAGTCGCTATTCCATCTCCTTTTTACGGGCAAATAGGTGATTGGACAGCTCGATAAACTCATACAGCTTGAGCTCCTCAGCGCGGGCAGTCGGCTTGATCCCGCTGTCGAGCAGCGCCTGACGCACCCCATCCTTGGAAATCCCCAGAGCGGACGACACCGGGTTGATCAACGTCTTGCGCCGCTGGGAAAACGCCGCACGCACCAGCTGGAAAAAGAACTTCTCATCCGCCACGCCGCGGGGAGTCTCCCCTCTGACATCGAGCCGTACAACGCAGCTGTCCACGTTGGGCGCGGGGAGAAAGCTGCCCCGCGAGACGTTGAATAAGATCTTCGGATCGCTGAAGTAGCGCACCGCCAAGCTGACAGCGCCGACTTCCCGCGTTCCCGGCTCTGCGCAGATGCGCACTCCCGCCTCTTTCTGCACCATGGCGGTGACCGACTCAATGGGCAGCCGCTCCTCGAGCAGCCGCATGAGGATGGGCGAGGTGATGTAGTAAGGGAGATTTGCGCAGACCGTCACCGGCATATCCCCGAACTCTTCGGCGATGAGCCGTCTGAGATCCACCTTTAGGATGTCTTGGTTGACTATTTTGACGTTGTCAAACTCGGCGAGCGTCTCGTCGAGCACCGGCAAAAGCCTGCTGTCGATCTCCACCGCCACCACCTTGTCCGCCCGCTTGGCGAGCTCCTGAGTGAGCACGCCGATCCCCGTGCCGACCTCAATCACTCCCCCGCCCGGGCGCGCGCCGCCGAGCTCGGCAATTTTCGGACAGATACCGGGATTGATCAAAAAATTCTGCCCCAGAGACTTGGAAAAGGTAAACCCGTGACGGTTGAGGATCTCTTTGATGACCGAAATATTTGAAAGATTCTGCATGTGTTCTCCTTATCGCTGTGTGTTTTCCTGCTGCCTGTAAGTATTCCGAATGCGCTGGAGCAGCCGATCAGATGACTTTTGTTGTCCAGGTGTAACTGGCAGCTTCCCAAGCCAAGCGGCCGGCGGCCGGATTGATCTGCTGTGCAGTAGCGCGCCCCCTTATTCAAAGGGATTGACCATGTCCTCCAAACCGCCGTCTCGTCAGCCCAACGGTTCCCGCCGAGTGCCGGGCCTCTTCCCTGATCCGGTTTACTCCCAAATTCGAACCTGGGCAGAGTGAGCAGGGCAGCCCCTCAGAACTGTACTCCGCCAACGCCCCTAGTCCTGTGGCTTATCTCTGGATAAAGCGGGAACAGCTGGTCAAAAGCAACTTCAAACAGCTGCACAAACCGCAGCGCTCTTGTTCTGCCGATTCACTCCTATCCCCCTGTTCCCTTGAACCAACTCTCGATGTATGCGATACTGCCTGACTGCTGATCAAATAGATGATTCCGCAAAAGCTGCAAGAAAACAGGGACGGAAAAATCCGTCCCCGCTCTGCTATTTCGCAAAATCGATTGCGCGGCTCTCGCGGATGAGGTTGACTTTGACCTGACCCGGATAGTCGAGTTCATTTTCAATGCGTTTGACGATGTCGCGCGCAACGAGGACCATCCCTTCATCCTTGATGACCTCGGGTTTGACCATAATGCGGATTTCGCGGCCCGCCTGAATGGCAAAGGAGCTCTGCACGCCCTCAAACGAGTTTGCAATTTCCTCAAGTTTTTCAAGTCTCTTAATATAGTTTTCGAGATTCTCACGCCGGGCTGCCGGGCGGGCTGCTGAGATCGCGTCAGCGGCCTGCACAATGCATGCGATGACGGTTTTGGCCTCGACATCACCGTGATGCGCTTCGATCGCATGGAGAATCTGCGGATTTTCCTTGTATTTTTTACAGACATCTACGCCGATTTCGACATGGGAGCCCTCAATTTCGTGATTGAGCGCCTTGCCGATGTCGTGCAGAAGGCCGGCGCGGCGGGCCATGTTGGCGTCAACGCCGAGTTCGCTCGCCATAATGCCGGAGAGGTGCGCCACCTCAATCGAGTGGTTGAGCACGTTCTGACCGTAGCTGGTGCGGTATTTGAGCCGTCCAATGAGCTTGACAAGCTCGTGGTGAATGCCGTGGACGTTGGTTTCCATAACGGCGCGCTCGCCCTCCGCCTTGATGGTCTGGTCGACATCCCTGCGAGCCTTTTCGACCATCTCCTCAATGCGTGCGGGGTGGATGCGCCCGTCTGTGATGAGCCGTTCAAGTGCCTGGCGGGCAATCTCGCGGCGGACGGGGTCAAAGCAGGACAGGGTAATCGCCTCAGGTGTATCGTCAATGATGAGGTCAACGCCGGTAAGGGTTTCAAGTGTGCGAATGTTTCTACCCTCGCGGCCGATGATGCGGCCCTTCATCTCATCGTTGGGCAGGGTGACGACCGACACGGTCGCCTCGGAGACGTGGTCAGCGGCGCAGCGCGCGATGGCAAGGGAGATAAGCTCTCTCGCCTTGGCTTCCGCCTCGTCTTTGAGCTGCTGTTCGTAGCTGGTAAGCTTGACAGCCTTTTCGTGGATGAGCTCGTTTTCGAGTGCGTCGAGCAGCTGCAGTTTCGCCTGCTCGGCAGTCAGACCGGAGATTTTTTCGAGCATCTCCATCTGGTGATTTTTGATCGCTTCAGCTTCTTCGAGCTTTGTTTCAGCGCTTTTAAGTTTGTTCTGGACCTGTTCTTCTTTTTTTTCAAGGTTGTCAATTTTGCGGTCAAGTGTTTCTTCTTTTTGCTGGAGCCTGCGTTCCTGGCGGTTGGCATCAATTCGGCGGTCTTTTATCTCTTTATCGGCTTCGGTGCGAAGTCTATGTATTTCGTCCTTAGCCTCGATTAATGCTTCTTTTTTTCTGGTTTCTGCATCCTTCTGGGCGTCCTCGATAATGTGGCGGGCCTGTTCCTCGGCCGTGCCAAGTTCGGTTTCCGCTATCTGCTTGCGATAGGCAACACCTTTTTTAAATGCAATGAATCCAAAAAGCACACCTGAAACTACAAAAGCAACAACAATACAAAGTATAGCTGTTACGGTTGGCATAATACCTG
The DNA here is from genome assembly GCA_965141735.1 of uncultured Oscillospiraceae bacterium. Taxonomy (GTDB): domain Bacteria; phylum Bacillota; class Clostridia; order Oscillospirales; family Ruminococcaceae; genus Massilioclostridium. The sequence goes on from CBCSOX010000008.1 coordinate 19,925, forward strand.
CTGTACCTCCTTTTTTGAGTTATTTTCTGTTTTTTATTCTTTAGATAGGTGTGCGCGACGAACTTCACCCGATAGTTCGGGACAAGTTGCATTCAAAATTAACGTACAAAAAGGGTATCTTTCATAGATTCCTGCAAAACTCCTATTATTCACAATCTCTATATACGAAATCCACTGCACTCATTTTGATGTGCAAAATGTATAATAAATCAAATCTGAACCGATCTATCAGTAAAATACGTACAAAAACGCACTGTAAATATATTTTATCCTGATTACTGGGCAATGTCAAGCAAAATCGCAAGAAGTTCCCAACGGGAAACAAAATATTCATATTTGCTCAAACTGCATGTCGGAAAACCGAAAAATCCGTCGCTGAATCACCAGTGTCTTTGCATTCCAGAAAAGACAGATAGCATCTCAAGGCCGACCTCCGTGACTGATGTGAGCATTGTCCGCTCGCTGCCCGCCAATCGCTTGAACCGCCTGCGCCCAGCCTATCTTTTTACGCCACAGGGCGGGCCGGAGATCCCGGCCCGCCCTGTTTTCTTTTGATTGTTGTGTCACTCAATGCGTTTTGCCAATCGCTCTGAACCGCACACCGGATTTGCACGAGACAGCGGTCCAGCCACACCGGCTACTCCTGTTTTTCCGCTTCGAGCTGACGACAGATTTTCACCTGTTCAATCCGGTTGTCCCGCACCTGTTGGATTTTGAACAAAAGTCCATCCGATTCCAGTTCCGGCTGTTCCCCTTCTTTTGGAATTCTCCCGAGCAGGGTGATGAGAAAGCCGCCCAGCGTGTCGTAGCCATCCGATTCCTCGTCAAGCGACAGCCCCAGCTCATCATTCAAATCCTCAATCGACACACCGCCCTTGACAAGAAAGGTATTGCTGTCAACCGAGCGTATATCGGGATCATCTGCCTCGTGTTCATCGTCGATTTCGCCAGTGATTTCCTCAATGAGGTCCTCCATTGTGACAATGCCGGAAAACCCGCCGTACTCGTCGATGAGCACCGCCATCTGCCGGTGGGCCGTCTGCATCTCCTTGAAGAGAACGTCGATGTTCTTGCGCTCGGGCACCAGGTAAGGCGGGTGCAGAATGCTGCGCACGTCGACCTGTTCAAACCCGTTTTTGCGCGCCTCAATGATAAAATCTTTCATATAGAGCACGCCGATGATGTTGTCGGTGTCCCCTTCGTAAACCGGGATGCGGGAGTATTTTGCAGCGAGCAGCTCGTCGAGATACTCGCTCACCGGGCGGCCGGCGTTGATGAGAAAGACGTCGGTCCGGGGGGTCATGACCTCCTCAGCGACGATGTCGTCAAACTCAAAAATGCTGTTGATCATTTCGGTTTCGGTTTCGTTAAACACCCCGGTTTCCTGCCCGACCTCCACCATCGACTTAATCTCTTCTTTGGAGACCTGTTCGTCGAGGCCTTCGGTCTTCATGCCGAAGAGGCGCAGCACCAGGTTGGTGGAGAAGGCGAGAAAGCGGACAAACGGTGAGGCAATCGTCTGCACCAGCAGAATCGGCTTGACTGAGAACAGCGCAATCGCCTCCGCCCTCTGCAGGGCGATTCGCTTGGGGACGAGCTCGCCGAAGACAAGGGTAAAATAGGACAGCAGCAGCGTAATCGCGACGAGGGAGATCGGCTGGGCATAGGGAACGCCTAACCCCCCCAGCCAGCTGCCGACAATGCTCGAGATGCCGGTCGCCGCAGATGCGCTCGAGAAAAATCCGGCCAGGGTGATCGCCACCTGAATGGTGGAGAGAAACCGGGAGGGCTCTTCGAGTAGCTTGCTGATGAGCTTTGCCTTGTCGTTTCCCTCTTCGGCAAACCGTTTGATCTTGGTTTTGTTGACTGACACGACAGCCATCTCCGCTGAGGCGAAAAAAGCATTGACCAGTGTCAGGATCAGAATGAGGATGAGTTGCGGAAGAATATTTGCAGGGTCAGGGTCGTCCATAATGGCACTCCATTCAAATTTTTTGAAATTAGGATACCACAAATAAATGTGAATAGCAATGGATAGTCTGTGAGCTTATTGTGAATAACCGTTTTGTTGCTGTGCTCCATTTGTCGGATCCCGCCGCTTGATTTCTTTTGTATGGAGACAATCAGACGGGCGAGTGTTTTCCAGCTTCCATTCAGATTGCAGAATGTGTTTCAATGATCAAGCCCTGCCCGTACGTTTTTCCAGCACAGACCAAGTGCCGGTACTCGGCTGCTGTTGTGCAACCAGGTGTTTTCGCTCCGGGATCCCCGGGTGGCAAACAGGATATCGCTTCAAACAATGCTATGCAGTAAAACAGAGCGGAGCACTCCAGTGCTGAGAAAAAACCTTCCCTCAATAGCCGACGGGGTTAGAAGCCAACCCAGGCAGGGCTTGCGAACCGTCGGATGGGATACAAAAAAGCGATCCGCACGCCGAGCAGGGAAACTACTGTTTCAACTGATATGACTTCAAACGCTGTCCAGCCACGCAAAGCAATTGCAAAAGGGGCAGCGAATGCAACTGGGGCGGAGGTTTCTACAAAAGGAAGCAGCGCCGATTGCCACACCGCAGCAGCGGAGCGCTAGACAGAAGTCAGTTGGCAATTGTCTCGCTGACCTGGCGGACAAACTCCGCAACCGATGCAACAGCGCGGTCCGGAGTCTGAGCGGTTCCAATCCGATTGACAATCGCGCTGCCGATGATCACCCCGTCGCAGTACTGCTTGACCGCGGCCGCCTGCTCGGGGGTGGAGATGCCGAACCCAATGCAGGTGGGAATGGCGCAGCAGCGGTCGATCTCGGCAAAAAACTGCGCGAGGTCGGTGCGAATTTCGCTGCGCATCCCAGTCACGCCGAGGGAGGAGACGCAGTAAAGGAAGCCCTTTGCCTTGGCTGTGATCTGCTGAAGCCGCTCGTAGGAAGTCGGTGCGACGAGGGAAATCTGGTACACCCCGTAGCGCTCGGTGTATTCCGAAATTTCGTCGCTCTCCTCAAACGGGAGATCTGGAAGGATGACCCCGTCAATCCCCGCCTCTTTGCAGCGGGCAAAAAACGCGTCCTGCCCGTAGTGCAGCAGGCTGTTGTAATACATCAGGAAGACGAGGGGAATCTGGGTCTCCTCCCGCAGGTGCGCGACAAATTCAAATAGGCGGTCCAGCGACACGTCGTTTTGCAGCGCCCTCAAGTTGGCGGCCTGAATGACTGGGCCCTCCGCCATGGGGTCGGTGAACGGCACCCCGAGCTCGATCAGGTTCGCACCGTTTTTCTCCATCTCGAGCACCAGCCTCCGGGTGGTGGCGAGGTCGGGGTCCCCCGCTGTGACAAAGGGGATAAACGCCTTCCTGCCCTGCTTCCGAAGTTTTGTGAACATCGCGTCAATTCGATTCATTGATTTGCACCCCCATGTAGTTTGCAATGGATTGGACGTCTTTGTCGCCCCGCCCTGAAATGGTGATCACCATGATCTGGTCCCTCCGCATCGAAGGTGCGAGCTTGATCGCCTGGGCGACCGCGTGGGAGCTCTCGATGGCCGGGATAATCCCCTCGACGCGGGTGAGGTATTTGAACGCCTCGACCGCCTCATCGTCGGTGATCGGGTAATACTTCGCCCGCCCGGACTGAGCAAGGTAAGCGTGCTGCGGGCCAACGCCGGGGTAGTCAAGCCCCGCGGAGATGGAATAGGCGGGGGTGATTCCCCCGTTCCGGTCCTGGAGAAAAAGGGATTTATAGCCGTGGAACACCCCGACCTTGCCGCGGGCAAATGTCGCGGCGTGCAGCTCGGTGTCGACTCCCCGGCCCGCGGCCTCGGCGCCGATGAGCTCGACTGACGGCTCGTCGATGAATTCGGCAAAGGTGCCGATTGCGTTGCTCCCCCCTCCTACGCAGGCGAGGACGCAGTCGGGGAGCTCTCTCCCCTCCTTTGCCAGCAGCTGCTGGCGAATTTCCCTGCTAATGACGCTCTGGAACTCCCGCACAATGGCCGGGTAGGGGTGGGGGCCAAGCGCCGAGCCGATGAGGTAAAAGGTGTCGTCTGCCCGGGAAGCCCAGGCGCGGATGGCCTCGGTCGTCGCGTCTTTGAGAGTCGCGGTGCCGGATGTGACCGGGGTGACCTTTGCCCCAAGCAGGTTCATCCGGAAGACGTTGAGCGCCTGGCGCTCGGTGTCCTCCTTGCCCATGAACACCTCGCATTCAAGGTCAAACAAAGCGGCCGCCGTGGCCGCGGCGACCCCGTGCTGTCCCGCGCCCGTCTCGGCGATCACCTTTTTCTTGCCCATCCGTTTGGCGAGCAGGGCCTGCCCGATGACGTTGTTGATCTTGTGGGAGCCGGTGTGGTTGAGGTCCTCCCGCTTTAAGTAAATCTTCGCGCCGCCCAGGTCTTTGGTCATCTTCTCCGCGTAGTAGAGCAGAGACGGTCTCCCCGCGTATTCCTCGAGGTAAAATTTGAGCTCTGCGAGAAATTCCCGGTCTTTCATTGCGCTGTTGTAGGCCTCCTCGAGGTCGTGCAGCGGCTGCATCAGCGTTTCGGGGGCAAAGACCCCGCCGAACTCGCCAAATCTTCCTATCGTACTCATGGTGTTCCACCTTTCCAGATTGTATCACATTGTTTGCGGACAGGCCGCTGTTGTTCTCTGTACCCGCATGGTCAGCAAAACGAGCGGGCGATTGAAACGAGGGTCTCAATTTTTCGCGCGTCCTTGAGCCCTTTGGTCTCGGCGCCGCTGCTCAGATCAACGCAGTGGGGGCGGACAGTGCGCAGCGCTTCGCCGAGGTTTCCCTCGTGCAGCCCCCCGGCGAGGATAAAATCTCTGCGATCGAGACCGTTGAGAAGCTCCCAGCGGAACGACTCGCCGCAGCCGCCGTACTCCCCTTTGATATAGGCGTCGAGCAAAAATCTTTCAACATTTAGTCCCTCCATTGTTGAAAGAGAGCCGGCGTCCTTGACCCGGACCGCCTTCCAAACCTCACAGTCTGTGAGGGAACGCAGCTGGGCTAGGTAAGCCGCATCCTCCTCCCCGTGCAGCTGGAGCACCCGCAGCCCCGCGCGCGCAGCGATCCGCGCAACCGCGGCAGGGGATTCGTTGACAAACACTCCGACCGGGAGGATGGAGGGGTCGAGCTGGGCAATCAGCCGCGCGGCATGGTCGGGGCTGACCTGTCTCCGGCTGGGGGCGAACACAAACCCGGCGTAATCCGGCTTTGCCTTGTTGACTGCCGCAATGTCCTCCGGCCGGAACAGGCCGCAGATTTTAATTTTACTCATCTGCACCCCTCAACTCCGCTACAGCCCGCTTCACGTCGGGGTTTCTCATAAACGCTTCCCCGATGAGCGCCGCGTCCGCGCCGTATTCCCGCACCAGTCGAATATCCTCCTGAGTGCGGATCGCGCTCTCACTCACCACCACTCTGCCCTCCGGAATTTGTTCCACCAACCGCTCCGTCGTGTGGATATCTTCCGAAAAATCGTGCAGATTGCGGTTGTTGATGCCGACGATCGGCAGGCCGAGCCGGAGCACCTGGTCGAGTTCCTCCTGGTTGTGCACCTCGGTCAGGCAGTGCAGCCCAAGGCTTGTCGCCAGCTCGTAAAAGCGGCGCATCGTCGGCGGGTCGAGCAATGCGGCGATGAGCAGCACTGCGTCCGCGCCGAGCAGGTAGGCTTCGTAAATCTGATATTCGTCGACAATAAAATCCTTGCGCAGCAGGGGGATGTCTGCGATTTCCCGAATTTCTTTCAGATACTCGTCGCTGCCCTGGAAGAAATCCTCTTCCGTGAGGATTGACATCGCCTGCACCCCTGCCGACAGGTACTCCCGCGCAATGGCGAGGGGATCAAAGTCCGGACGAATCACCCCTTTGGAGGGGGAGGCCTTTTTGACCTCCGCAATGATGGACAGTCCCCCTTCCCGCAGCGCGCCCGTAAAGTCGAGCGGAGTGCGGTCAAGCTTTGCAGCTTCGTCTTTTAATTGGGAAAGGGGCTTTTCCCGCTTGCGCTGCTCCAGCCGGATTGCTTTCTTTGCGATGATTTGATCCAGTATCATGGCGATTCTCCTAAAACTTGTTGGTAAATTCGATCATTTGGTTGAGCTTGGCGAGTGCTGTACCCGACTCGATGATTTCTCGCGCTTTGTCAACCCCTTCAAAGATGGTGTCCGCCTTGCCGCCGACGTAGATGCCAGCGCCCGCGTTGAGAATGACGGTGTCGAGCTTGGGGCCGCGCTCCCCTGCGAGGACCGCCCGGGTGATCGCGGCGTTTTCTACCGCTGTGCCGCCGCGGATGTCCTCGATGACCGCCCGCTCAAAGCCGAACCGCTCGGGTTTGAGCATATAGTCCATCACAATGCCGTCTTTGATTTCCGAGACTGAGTTGACCCCGATGGTGGTAAATTCGTCGATGCCCTCGCAGTTGACGACAATGCCCCGCTCCACCCCCATCTCGAGCATGGCGCTCGCGAGCGGGTTGGTGAGGCTCTTGTCAAACACCCCGATGACCTGCCGTTTGGCATCTGAGGGATTGGAGATCGGCCCGAGGATGTTGAAGATGGTGCGAATGCTGATCTCACTGCGAACCTTGCCCGCGTTTTTCATCGTCTTGTGGAAAGTCTTTGCAAACATAAAGCCCATGCCGGTTTCGTTGACGCACTCCTCCACCTGCTCGGGGGTGAGGTCGACGTTGATGCCAAGCGCCTCGAGCAAATCAACGCTCCCGCTCTTGCTCGAAATCGAGCGGTTGCCGTGCTTGGCAATTGGCACGCCGGCTGCCGCGGTGACAAACACCGAGGTGGTGGTGATGTTAAAGGTGTTGACGCTGTCTCCGCCGGTGCCGACAAAATCAATGTAGTTGCTGACTTTTGGCTTGATGTGGGTGGCCTTGCTCTTCATAGTGGTTGCGCAGCCGGTGATCTCGTCGATCGTCTCCCCCTTCATTCGCAGGAGGGAGAGGAATGAACTGATCTGGGCGTCGGTCGCGCCCCCTTCGAGGGTGAGGATTTCATCCATCGCCTGTTTGGCCTCTTGGAGCGTCAGGTCCTCTTTATTGGAAAGTTTCTTAATTGCCTCTTTAATCATTGCAAACGCCTCCATCTATTGGTTCAAAAAGTTTTGTATGATGTTCATGCCATTTGGGGTGAGCACCGACTCGGGGTGGAACTGGATCCCGTAGATGGGATATTCCCGGTGCTGCACCGCCATGATGCAGCCGTCGTCGGTTGTGGCGGTGACTGCGAGCTCCCCCGGCAGTGTGCTGGAATCGCACACGAGGGAGTGATAGCGGCCCACTGCGACTTGGTCGGGCAGGCCGGCGAACACCGGGCTGCTGGTGTCGATTTGAGCGGTGTCCGCCTTGCCGTGCAGGATCCGGGGCGCGCGGACGATCCTGCCGCCGAACGCCTCACAGATCGCCTGATGCCCCAGGCAGACCCCTAAGATTGGGGTGTCCTGCGTCTGCCGGACTAAGTCGATGCAGATTCCCGCCTGCGCCGGATAGCCGGGCCCTGGGGAGAGGACGATGTGGGTTGGGCGGAGCTCTCGTACCTGCTCCAAGGAAAGCGCGTCGTTGCGCACGACCTTCACGTCCCTGCCCAGCGAGCCGATGTACTGGTAGAGGTTAAAGGTAAACGAGTCGTAATTGTCTAGAATCAGAATCATACAATTTCACCTGCTTCCTCAATCGATTTGATGACCGCGGCCGCCTTGTTGACCGACTCCTGGTATTCTGTCTCCGGGTCGGAGTCGTGGACAATTCCCCCGCCCGCCCCGACGTAGGCGGTGCCGTCCTTGAAGAGGGCGGTGCGGATGGTGATGCAGGAGTCAAAGTTTCCGTTAAAGCTGATGTACCCGATCGCCCCGCCATAAATGCCGCGGCGGACCGTCTCGAGTTCATCGATGATCTCCATGGCCCGGATTTTCGGCGCGCCCGAGAGGGTGCCCGCCGGGAGAGCGGAGGCGAGGGCGTCAAACACCGTCTTGTCTTTGGCAAGTCTCCCCTCCACGTCGCTCGTCATGTGGATGACGTGGGAAAATTTTTGCAAATACTTGAATTTTGTGACCTCCACAGAGCCGAATTCACTGACCTTGCCGATGTCGTTGCGCCCGAGGTCTACAAGCATGACGTGCTCGGCGTTTTCCTTTTCGTCCTCCAGCAACGCCCTGCAGTTGGCCTCATCCTCCGCGGGGGTCTTCCCGCGCGGCTTGGTGCCGGCGATTGGGCAGGTGCGCACCACGCCGCCCTGCACCCGCACCAGCATCTCGGGGGAGGCGCCCGCAATCTGGTAGTCGTCAAACTTGAGGTAGTACATGTAGGGGGAGGGGTTGATCAGCCGCATCGCCCGGTAGGCATTGAGGGGATCGACATTGGTTGCAATGGAGAACCGCTGGGCAAAGACGACCTGGAAGATGTCTCCGTTTTTGATGTACTCCTTTGCCCGCTCAACCTTGCTGCAGTACTCTTCCTTGGTCATGTTGCTTTTCACTTCAAGCTTGTCGCGGTAGCGGATTGCCCGGGAAATGTGGTTGGCTGGCTGGGTATCGAGCTCCTGCTTGATCTCGATGATGCGGCGCTGGGCGCGCTCGTAGTTTTTTTCGACATCCCCATCCGTCCGCATGTTGACAATGAGGATGAGCCGCTGCATTTTGTGGTCAAACGCGATGATCTCATCGACAAACAAAAAGTGCATTTCGGGGAGGTTCAAATCGGAGGGCGGGGGGCTGTCGAGTGTTTCAAACATCCGCGCCACATCGTAGCCGAACTGCCCGACCGCGCCCCCGCTGAAGCTCGGAATCCCCTCAATGACAGGAGAGCGGTACTGTTGTGAAATCTCGTTCAAAAGCTCCATCGGGTGCCCAGTGCGCTCGGTGGTTTTTCCGTCGCTGTCGGTCAGGGTCACCCGGTCGCCGCAGCTTTTAAAGATCAAAAAGGGGTTGCGCCCCACAAAAGAGTAGCGGGCCCGGTCGTTGCCCTTTTCCACGCTCTCGAGCAAGAAGCAGTGCCGCTCGGTCTGAAGCTTTTTAAAGACGCTGATCGGGGTTTCGGTGTCGGCGTAGTACTCGGTTGCAACCGGGATGATCGGATATTCCTGCGCCAGAGTTTTCACGGTTTCAAAATTTGGGTAAAACAAATGGATCACCTCTCAAAATAACTTGTATCGGCATTGAGGGCAAACAAAAACAGCCTGCCCTCTGTTGTTTCACAAAGGACAAGCTGCAAATTTCTTTACAAAGCCTGCGGTACCACCTTAATTGGCATAAAAATGCCCGCTCAACGGATGCTGACACATCCTCCACCCTGTAACGTGGGCGCTACGTCGGGGTCTACTCTCCGGGAATCCCGGGTTTCGTCCCGCCCTCCTCAGTCCAACGGCGTTTGTACAGCTCCCACATCGGCTTCCAGCAACAACCGACTCTCTGGTAATGGCTTCTGCACAGCCAGTCTGATTCAACGGTTTTTTCTTTGTTTTGCATTATAGCACATGTTTTTTTATTTGGCAAGGGGTTTGAAAAATTTTTTGCCAGGGGCAGAATTGGTTTGACAGCAGCTCTGTCCTAAAACACCCCGATTTCCCACCCAGCTGCAAAGGGCCTTTTCGGTTCCAATATCTGGAACAACCAATGCGCCGCAGATTCATCCGCGGACTCAACCCGCTTTGGCCTCCAAAACAAATCAGGGGGTGTATGCAACAGGACGCTGTACCGGAATCACCGCACCGGCTCGTAGTTGATGGCCGCCTCTTCGTCCGTCGCCTCGAGCTTAAAGATCACCGGGCGCAGGCCGTCGTTGCAGCTGCAGATGGCAACGCCGGGCTTGCTGATCCAGTCGCCGTAATAGAATACGCCGCCGTCCGCCCCATGGGCCAGCGCAAAGGCGTATTGATACACCGCTTTCCACGCCTCATCGCAGAATCCCTCCGGCTTGGCGTAATCTGCGTAAAATACTTGGCCCTGCTTGTGCATCGGGCAGGCTTTGAGCCCCTGGGCGCCGTATTCCCTTGCCAGTTCTTGGTCAAGCGTCGTTTTGAGCACCGTAATTTTTACTTTTTTCATTTATTTTTTCCCTCTTTCGGTCGTATTTCCTCGCTGGCTTGTCGGCATTGTGCGTTCAGCAGCTTTTTCGCCTTGCCTACTCTACTGTTTCCGAATGCCCCAGCCGTCGATTCCCGCACGGCGCATCGCGCCGAACAGCCGAAACTTGAACCCGTCGTTTTCCCGCTCCATTTCCCGCAGAAATTCCTTGGTCTTTTGGCGGTTGGTCACACCGTCCGCCGGACAGACGCTTTTGACAATCGGCAGCTCACACCGAACCGAGGCCCGGCGCACCTCTTTTTCGGGGGCAAACACCAGCGGGCGGATGAGGGTGAGCTCTTTGCGGGAGAGATAGCTCTTGGGAGAAAAGCAGCCGATGCGCCCTTCATTGAAGAGGTTCATCACAAAGGTTTCCACTGCGTCGTCATAGTGATGCCCAAGCGCAATTTTGTTGCACCTATGCGCCTTGGCCTCGTCGTGCAGCGCGCCGCGCCGCATCCGGGCGCAAAGGCTGCAGGGATTTTCCTCCTTGCGGATGTCAAAGACGATCTGCCCGATGTCGGTGCGCTTGACGACGTACTCGATTCCAAGCGACTCGCAAAGCTCCTCGATGGGGGAATAATCCATTTCCACACCGCCAAACCGGGGATCCAGAGTGATCGCAACAAGTTCATAGTCAATCCCGATAAAGCGGCGCATCTGCGCCAGACCCGCCAGCAGAACCACGCTGTCCTTTCCGCCCGAGACCCCCACTGCGATCCGGTCTCCGTCCTGAATCAAGTCGAATTCTTCCACTGCCCTGCGCATATAGCCAAGTATTTTCTGCATCGTCTGCCCGCCTATTCCTAGAGATTTAGTCGTATTCATTATAGCATAGGACGGGAGATAAAAACAAGCCCGCAAAAACACACGGCTGTTTTCCATTTTTCTATTCAAAGTTACCCCATTGTATGCTATAATGAGAGAAATGTGAAAAAGAAACGGGGTTGTACTGATGTTTAAAACCGACTGGAAAGTGTGGCTGACCCGCTTTATCTTCGGCGCAGCGCTCATCGCAGTCTACAAGACGTTTGACGATTTCAGCGGCATCGCCTCAGCGTTTGGGACAATTACCAGCCTGCTCGCGCCGTTTTTCTATGGCGCTGTCATTGCCTTTCTGCTCTATCTCCCCTCCCGCAAGCTCGAAGGGCTGATTAAAAAGACCAACAACAAATTTTTGCAGAAGCGGGCGCGGTCAATCAGCGTACTCTCCGCGCTGGTTCTCTTCATCGCACTGCTCGCCGTGCTGCTGCTGCTCTTCATCCCCGGCATGTACAAAAATATCGTGTCGTTCGCAAATTCCATCCCAGGCTATCTCAACGACGCGTACAATTTTATCAGCCAGTACGCCGAGGGCGCGGACTGGCTGAGTAACATCCTCAAAAACATCCAGAGCCAGCTCACCTTTGACAACATCATGGGTTGGGTGCAGGCTGCGGACATCGGCACCTATGCCAAGGGGATCACCAGCTTCATCGGGGTGGTGGTCAACCTGTTCCTCGGCATCATCCTCTCGATTTACATGCTCATTGACCGCGCGTCGATCAAGCGCAACCTCAACCGGGTGGTGGTGCTGGCGCTCAAGCCCCGCCGGGCAAAGAACCTCGGCGCATTGTTGTCGAGAATTGCAGATGTGCTCTACAGCTTTTTGTACGGTCAGGCGCTCGATGCGCTGTTCGTCGGCATTGTCACCGGCATCATCCTCGCGGTTATTCAGGTGCCAAACTCTGCAGTGCTCGGCCTGATCTACGGCTTGTTCAGCCTTATTCCCTACTTTGGGGCCATGTTCGGCGTGCTTACCGTCTGTTTGCTCACCTTCCTGTCAGGGGGCTTTACCAAGCTGATCCTCGCGTTTATCCTCATCACCATCCTGCAGTGGATTGACGGCAACATCATCAACCCCAAAATCATCGGCAACGCCATCGGCATCAAGCCGCTCTATGTCATTTTCGGCGTCACCCTCTTCGGCGGGCTGTTCGGCATTATCGGTATGCTCATCGGACCTCCGCTCATGGCGATCATCATCGAATTGGTGCAGGAGTTCGTGGGCGACCGGGAGCGCGTTAAGGCGGTGAAAGAGGGGCTCGAGACCGGGGATCCCGAAACCGACCCGGATGAAAACCCCGATTTGTATGTCAAATCTCTCAGCGATGACGAATCACATGAATCCTAAAGCTGGAAGCCGGACGGCAACTGTGTGCCGTCCGGCTTTTTCCATTGATAAAGTACTGTTGGCGGGTATGTCTTGCCCTGGATAATTTGCCTGCACAGTTTTTTGAAAATTTCGATGATCTCCTCCCTCAGTTCTTTGTAAATCATCTTCGGCGCGAATACCACATGGTTCTCACATCG